>CAYPTS010000021.1:0-26579 GCA_964413825.1 uncultured bacterium | reverse complement strand
ACAGTTCCTCATCTCCTGAAATAAACTCCCAGAATCTTTGCCCGCAAAGTTTAAGATAATCCCCTTTGTCAAAATTGTCATCTTTTCCATAGCAGCATCCATTTATTGCAAAAATATGGACCTTTGCTGAATTTGTTCTAAGGATTTTACCGGCTTTTCTAAAATTATCCTTCATTCTGCTAATCTGTTGACTATTTCCCCAGTTAGGTCCGGACTTGACGGTTACAATGTATTTACAATTTCCTTTCTCAAACTCAAGGTCTATACCTTCTGCGGACGATTTTCTTCCTCCATAAAATTTACTGCATATAAAAATTGCCAATTCTTCAAGGAATCCGCCGAAAATTCCCTCTTCCTGAGATGACAGGTGCGCATCCAGCAGTGATTTAACAAGGTCCTGGGCAGTATTAATATTTTTCGCCTTAAAAAGATACGGATTCTTCCTTTTCAATATGTCGTTGAGTTTCAAATCAAGCAAATTTTCCAAGCGTTTCTTGTGGAATTTCTCAATATTTGGCTCTATGAACGATATTATTTCTCTTTCCACGCGATTTTCCATGTTTTCCCCTGTTCTCCATTAAAGAGTATTCCACCATCTCGACCTGCTTTTTTGCCATTTCTGTATAATCCGCCACGATATCAATACCAACAGAATTTCTCTTTAATTCATATGCCGCTTCACATGTAGTGCCTGAACCTAAAAACGGATCCAGTACCCAGTCATACTCTTTTGTGAACAATTTTATGAACCATTCGGGAAGAGCCGCTGGAAAAACAGCACTATGTTTTTTATTGGAAGTTTCGGTAGCAAAAGATAATACATTTGAAGGATACGCTTTTGTACGGCCAATCCAATTCGAAATGTTTTTACCAAAACCGCTTCCTGAACCTGAGTTAAACCTTATTACATCGTTTTTGCCCAGATTTTTTAATCTTGTTTTTGCCCAGTCACCTATAGGTACCATAACATTATCCTGGTACATATTAAAATTTCTTGACTTATTGAATTGCAGGCATCTTTCCCATGCATCACGGAATCTATTCGGCCATTTCCCTGGATGACAGTTTTTCTTGTGCCAGATAAACTCTTCTGTCCATAGCCATCCTTGTTTTCTCATTTCAAGTACCAGTTCTACGACATACGTATGTCTCTCTCCATTAACTACTTTCTCTTTTATGTTAAGAACGAAGGTTCCCGAAGGTTTCAATACCCGAAAAAATTCCTCGCTTCGGGGTAAAAACCATTCCACGTAATTTTCCGGTTTTATGCCGCCATAGTCATTTACCCTGCTGTCGGCATATGGAGGAGAAGTGACAATTAAATCAAACCAATTATCCGGAAATTCCTGTAACACATCCAGGCAGTCGCCTATTCTTATATCAGTTATTAATTCCTTCATTTTTCCATACAAATGATAACAGATTATGGGGAAACGGGCAAGGAAAAAAACGTGAAGGGGAACCGGGATTAGAGACCGATGTGGAAGGCGGAGGAGTTCCCCAGTATCGCCTTCAGGTCCTCGATAAACTCTATGTCGGGGTTGACGGTGTAGCCGTTCGCCTTGACCTTGACCTTTTTGTTTCCATCCTTGATAAGATTGAGGTAAAGTGGACAGTTACCCCTGTTCTTGATGAAAAGTTCCTTCAGTTCCTGAAGTTTTTCCTCCTGAAGGGGAAGTTTCACATCTATCTCCACGTTGGAGAGAAACTTGTCTTTCGCGGTATTGAGATTTGCCACCTCGTCGGCTACAATGGTAACCCTATCCCTTTTCTCCAGCCGTCCCTTAACGAAAAGTATCGACCCTTTCCTGATGAGCGTGGAAAACCCCTCGTATGTCTTGGGATAAAACAGCACCTTTACCCTGCCGGTAAGGTCCTCCAGTTCGCCCCATCCCATCCGCTCGCCCTTTTTTGTATTTGTCCTTTTCACCTCGGTCAAGATTCCGCCGACGCTTACCACCGCTCCTTCCCTCACCTTTTCATCAAGGTCGGAAATCGCAACGTTCGAGAACATCTTCATCATTGAGACGTATCTTTCGAGGGGATGCCCCGTCAGGTACACTCCCAACATCTCTTTCTCGTACGACAAAAGGCGGCTTTCAGACCATTCGGGCAGGGAAGCCATGACGCCGCTGTCCATTACGGAGGTTATCCCGCCATTTTCCTGTCCGAAGATATCCATCTGTCCTTCAGCGGCCTTTTTCTGCATTTTGGAGCCGCGCCCCATTGACTCGTCAATCACGGCAAACATCTGAGACCGGGGAGTCTCGAGATAATCAAACGCACCCGCCTTTACAAGACTTTCCACAACCTTCTTGTTAACGGTGCGCAGGTTCACCCTCTCGCAGAAATCGAACAGCGATTTGAAAACTCCGCCCTCTCTCGCTTCTGTTATGGATTTTATCGCGCCGGAACCGACATTTTTCACCGCGGCCAGCCCGAAAAGGATGTCATTGCTGAAAATCCTGAAACGCTCGCCGCTCTCGCAGATGTCCGGGGGTAGTATCCATATTTTCATCCTCTCGCACTCGTCTATGTACTCGGCGATTTTGGCAAAGTCCCCTGTTTCGCTGTTTAAAAGCGAGCTCATAAATTCCAGAGGATAGTTCGCCTTGAGATACGCAGTCTGGTAAGACAGAAGCGCATAGCCGGTGCTGTGGGACTTATTGAATCCGTAGCCGGCGAATTTCGCAATTTGTTCGAATATCTTATCCGCGGTTTTCTTGTCCACGCCGTTTTTGCTGTGTGCGCCTTCCACGAACTTTTCCCGCTTCTGCTCCATGACTGCGGTTATTTTCTTGCCCATCGCCTTTCTCAATTCGTCGGCCTCGCCCATGGAAAAACCTGCGAACCTGTGGGCTATCTCCATGACCTGCTCCTGATATAGAATAATTCCGTATGTAGTCTTGAGAATCGGCTCAAGAAGGGGATGGTCGTAGACAACCGTCGACGGGTCGTTTTTTCTCTTTATGTATTCCTTTACCATGCCGCTTTTCATGGGACCGGGACGGTAAAGGGCCAGTATGGCTATTATGTCTTCAAATATTTTGGGACAACTGTCTTTCAACAGTTCCTGCATTCCCTTGCTTTCAAGCTGGAATACGCCCAGCGATTCACCCATTGAAAGCAGGTGGTAGGTTTTTTTGTCGTCAAGCGGAAAATCCTTTATTTCAACCCCGCGCCTTTCTTTTAGCAGTTCAAGGGTATCCTCTATAACCGACAACGTCTTCAGCCCCAGGATGTCAACCTTCAACAGCCCGATTTTTGCGACTCCGTCCATGTCGTACTGGGTCGCAACCTCCCCCTTGGAACTTTTGAACAGAGGCGCGTACTCGTCCACCGGCTTTTCGGTTATGACAAGCCCCGCCGCATGCGTCGAAGAATGCCTTGCCAGCCCCTCAAGTTTCAAAGATATGTCGAAAAGGTGCTTTACGCGCTCGTCGGTGTCTATGATACGCTTTATCTCGGTATTGGACGTCACCTCATCCTCGAGGGAAACCCCGATTTCCGGCGATACCATTTTTGCGAGGCGGTCGACCTCGCTGTAACTGAACCCGAGCGCACGGCCGACATCCCTGAGAACGGCCTTTGCCGCCATTCTCCCGTAGGTGCCTATCTGCGAAACGTTCTCCACCCCGTACTTGCCCTTGATGTAGGCGATAACCTCGTCCCGCCGCCTGTCGCAGAAATCCACGTCAATATCCGGCAGGCTGATTCTTTCAGGGTTGAGAAATCTCTCGAAAATGAGGTTGTACGGCAGGGGATTTATGTCGGTAATGCCGAGAAGATACGCCACGAGACTGCCGGCGGCCGACCCTCTGCCGGGGCCGACCATGATTTTTTCCCGCTTGGCCCTGTTGACGAAGTCCTGTATTATGAGAAAATAGCTGGAAAACCCCATTTTTTTTATCACGCCGAACTCATAGCGCGTCCGGTCTATCATCTCATTGTTTTCCCCCGACGGCTCAAGACTTTCGACGCCTATGCCAAACCTGTCTTTAAGCCCCTTTATTATCAGCTGCTCAAGGTATACATCGGGGCTCTTGCCTTCGGGGGGATAAAACACGGGAAGGTGATACTCGCCTATGCCTATTTTCACGTTGCATCTTTCGGCTATCTCCACCGTATTTTTCAGAGATTCGGGCACATCCCTGAACGCCTCGTACATTTCATCAGGACTCTTGAAATAAAACTCGTCTGTCTGGAACCTCATCCTGTCCTTGTCGTCGATGTGCGAAAGGGTCTGAACGCACAGAAGCACCTCGTGGGCGAACGCATCTTCCTTTTTCAGGTAGTGGCAGTCGTTGGTGGCGACAAGGCCTGTTCCCGTCCTTCCGGCAAGTTCCACCAGCATCCTGTTCGCTTTATCCTGGTCGGGCAGTTTGTTGTCCATTATCTCAAGGAAGAAATTGTCCGGTCCCGCTATCTCCCTGTAGAATCCGACTGTCTCTTCGGCTTTTTTAACGTCGCCGTTGAGCAGGTGCACGTTAACCTCGCCCTTGAGACACCCCCCGAGAATAATCAGCCCTTCCGAATACCGCTCAAGAATCTCCTTGTCTATCCTCTGTTTATAGTAATACCCCTCGGTGTAGGAGAGCGTTGAAAGTTTCAGGAGATTCTGATAGCCGCGGTTGTTTTTGGCAAGCAACGTCACGTGGTAATAAGCGTCCTTTTTACTGCCATATTTCTGGTCGAACCTGCTACCCGGGGATATGTACATCTCGCAGCCGATAACCGGCTTTATCCCGTGCTGGATGGATTCCTCGTAAAATTTTATAACGCCGCCCATTGTCCCGTGGTCGGTTATGGCGAGCGCCCTCATCCCGAATTTATGTGCGGCCTGCGTAACCTTGTTGACTCTGCACATGCCGTCAAGCAGGCTGTATTCCGTGTGTAAATGGAGGTGCACAAATTCTTTCATTTATCCCGAACCCTCCTTAGATACGCCCTAATCGTGAGGGATTAAGATTTATCTGTTTTGTTTATTTCTTGTTTCTCGTCATCTGCTTGATGAGAGACTGGTATATCTTTCCCTCTGTCTTGATGGACGGCGTAACCGCAACTTCCACCATCTGCATCTCTTTGATATTTTTCACGCCCAGAGAACCCATGGAAAGTTTCAGCGCGCCCATGAGGTTCTGGGACCCGTCGTCAACCCGCGCAGGGCCGAAAAGGATTTCTTTCAGCGTGCAGGAAACCCCGACATTGATTCTTGTACCCCGCGGCAGGTTCTCGTTCGAAGTCGCCATCCCCCAGTGGTATCCTTTGCCGGGAGATTCAACCGACTTGACGAACGCCGAACCTATCATGACGGCATCCGCGCCTGACGCAAACGCCTTGCATATGTCGCCGCTGCTCACCATTCCGCCGTCGGTTATCATGGGCACGTACTTTCCGGTCTTTTTGTAATAGTTATCCCTGGCATACGCACAGTCCGCCGTTGCGGTAACCTGCGGAACGCCCAGCCCCAAAACTTCCCTCGAGGTGCATGCCGCACCCGGTCCTATCCCGACCAGTATCCCGGCCACGCCCGTTTCTATTAGTTCCATGGCCACGTCAAAAGTAACGCAGTTTCCCACAACAACTGGAATCTTTGCCGATTTGCAAAATTTGGCAATATCCAGCGGTTCATATTTACTCGATATGTGTCTGGCTGTGGTCACCGTAGACTGCACCATAAAAATATCCACGCCGGCCTCCCTGCAGATTCCTATAAACTTATCCGCGTACTGCGGGATACAGCTGACCGAGCAGGTTGCTCCGGCTTTCTTAATCTGTTCAACCCTCTCCCCGACAAGTTTTTCCTTTATCGGCTCCTTGTAGATATCCTGTATAAGGACGGTCGACTTTTCATGTGGACAGGTTATGATTTTTTCCAGCACCTCGCCAGGATTTTCATACCTTGTGTAAATGCCTACCAGATTCAAAACGGCCAACCCGCCGAGTTTTCCGAATTCCACCGCAAAACCGGGGTCAACGACACCGTCCATTGCAGCCGCCATGACGGGTATCTTGAGTTCAACGTTCCCTATGACGGTGGAAATATCGACCTCATCGGGATTAATCGTAACCTCGCCCGGAACCAGCGATATGTCGTCAAAACCGTAACAAATCCTTGCCTTCCTGTTAATGCCTATCCACATAGCCATGTTATTCTCCTTTACCCCGAACCCCTGTCTTTTGTTTTAAGGGGTTAAGATTTCGCTTCTCTGCCTTTACATAGAATTATTTACGATTTTAAAAATTTTGTATATTTCCTCAGGAGCCAGGTCTTCAACTCTTACGTCCGGAGATATGTTCTCGTGTTCGAGAGATTTTTTGAAAACCTCTTTATCCGCCTTGAAAATTTTGTTCACCACGTTGGGCAGTTTCTTCCTCCGGAAACTGAAAATAAGCGGCAAAAACTCCCAGAATTTTTTTTCAAACTCCACGTCAATCTTGGGTTTTTCAAGAGGAACTATCTTTACCACGACCGAACTGACCTCCGGTTTTGGAAAGAAAACATCTCTTTTAAGAGAATAACATATTTTCGCATCGGTGTAAACGGACATCAACACCGAAACCGCTCCGTAATGCTTGCTGCCCGGACCCGCGGTAAACCGCTCTCCGACCTCTTTCTGGACCGTCAAAAGGGCAAGTTTGATTTTCCTGTGGAATTCAAGTATGCGAAACGCTATGGGAGAACTTATGTAGTACGGGGTATTGCCTATTACCTTGACGCGCTGAGGCAATCCGTTCCACCATTCTCCCGGGACAGAAAGGAAGTCTCTTTCGATGAGATGGAAATTCCCGTAAGCGGCGAAACGCTCCCGCAGGATGGCACAGAACTCCGGGTCTATCTCAAAGGCATGCACTTCTCTGACCTGCTCAATGAAACCGTCGGTCATTCCGCCCAGCCCGGGCCCTATCTCTACGACAACGTCGTCTTCAGACAGTCCGGCAAAAGACAGAACCTTGTCGCGGCCGTTACGGTCAACAAGAAAGTTCTGTCCAAGATGTTTTTTTATGTGAACGTCTTTCGCCTGAAGTAACGCCAGAGACCTGTTCAACGTCAGAAATTCCATCCTTCTCCCTGCTACTCACCCCCTCCTATTTTCTCCCCCTCGAGGGGGAGGATGAAGGTAGGGGAGGCAACAATCGGACAGCTGTCCTGTACGACTCTATGAAGGCGGAAGGGTCTGCCTTGCCTTCGTACGCAATGTCAAAACCGGTGCCGTGCCCGGGGCTGGTTCTCACCATGCCCAGTCCGGCGGTACAGTTGACAAGTTTATTAAAAAAGAATGTTTTCAGCGGAATCATCCCCTGGTCGTGATACATCGCCGCCGCCATGTCCATTTCCCCGTTGAGCGCTTTCTTGAACACGGCATCGGCGGGAAAGGGGCCGGTGCATTGTATCCCTTTTCTCCGGAGAATTTTCATGGCGGGCATGAGCACTTCTTTCTCTTCCGTTCCAAGGAGCCCGCCTTCTCCAGCATGCGGATTGAGAGCAGATATGCCTATGACCGGTTCTTTCACCCCCGCATCCACAAGGAACTCATAACCGGTGCACACTTTCTCAACGACAAGCGGAACAGTAAGGATTCCGGAAACCAAGTCGACCGGAATGTGCGTGGTAACGAGCAGAACCGTTAACCTGCCTGCCGTCATTATCATGGCATAACGTTTCACGCCGAGCATCTCCGCCAAAAGCTCCGTATGCCCCGAATAGCGGCGTCCCGCCATGTTCCAGGCGTTCTTGGATATGGGAAGCGTAACCAGCGCATCTATAAGTCCGTCCTGCCAAAACTTTATCCCGCTGGTTACGTACAAAAATGACGCGTTACCCGTTATGCAGGAATCCTGCCGCAAGGGAAACCTCTTGTTTTTAATAATTCCCGGGCTGAACACGTTGAGACAGTTTTTTTTCATATCCCCGGGCGTACTGACGGAATTTATGCAAGGGGTTCCGGCGGCAAATTTAAGATTTTTTTCGATGACAGGCAGGTCGCCTATGACAAGCGGCACGGCGCCGCGGATTCTTCCTATCGCACGGAAAGACTTCACAAGGAGTTCCGGGCCTATACCTGCCGGGTCCCCCAGCGAAACACCTATTATCTTCATTCTTTATTCGGCATAGAATATCGGAGTTTTAGCCTGCAGTTCCCTCAGATAGGCATCAAACTCCTTGGCAAATTTTTCATTATAGATGGTGTTTCTTGCTCTGGCATACAGTGAATAGAGGTCTGCTTTCTGCTCGCGTACGTCCTTCAGAAGCGCTACCAGATACCTGTCGCCCACTTTCACCGGCGCGCTCAACTGCCCTTTGCCGGTTTTCTCCAGAACTTCCAGCACCTCGGGTAAAAGTTTTTCCCTTTCCAGCCACCCCACATCGCCCATTTCCTGCTCTTTCTCCGCGCTGAACTCTTTAACAAAGGCAGACGCGGACGGCTCGTCGTCAAACCACTTCATCGTGATATTGTATGAATTATTGCCCGCTCCGCCTTCCAACTCCTTCATTTTCGCGGCAACTTCCGGTGCGGTTATCTTTATCTTTTCAATTATGTTTTTTCTTATCAACTTCCTCGCCTTGATTTTATCCTCAACCCTTGCCTTGAACAGCCTGTAAGGCATGTTCTCTTTTTCCAGTTGAGCCATAAACGCTTTTTCATCCGGGAAGTTCTTCATTATCCTGTTTATCTCGGAAGTTGTCTCGGCTTCCGTTGCCGCGATTCCCTCTTTTTCCGCCTGCAGAAGGAATAACGTCTCGGTTACGAGTTCTCGCAGGGCCTCATCGTAATTTCTGTCTTCCTCGCGCATCTTTGCCCTTATGTCGCTTTCCATGACAACCCTGTTGCCCACCATTACCACGGACACGTCGCCGCACAATGCATTGCCCGCAAAAAGCATAAAAAGAAACAGGAACACCCGTCTTTTATTCATTTTGCCTCCTTCAACCTGTCAATCCCTGCCGGAAAAATCTTCACATTGCCTTTTTCCCTGAGTTTTTCAATAAGGGCATCCACTTCCTTCTTCTTCTCCTGAAAAACGAGAATGTTTTCTATCATCGGAGTTGCCTCCTGAAGCGTCAGCATCCTTCTCTGTGTTTTCCCCGCCAGTTTTATTATGTGGTAGCCCACGTCCGACCTTATCGGATTGGCAAGAATATCCCCGGGCGCTATCCTTGTCACCAGCGCCGCTATTTCGGTCTCAAGTTTCCTTACGTCAATCCAGCCGAGGTCGCCGCCTCTTTCCTTGCTTTCAGTCAGTGACTCCCTTGTCGCCAGCAGTTCAAAAGACTCCCCGGTGCTCAACCTACGCAATATGTCCTCGGCCGCTCTCTGCGAAGAAACGACTATTTCAAAAAGCCTCACCCTTTCCGGTATGGCAAAATCCTCCACGTGTGCATTGTAGTATTCGGCTATCACCTCTTCGGAAATTTTTATCTTATCGGCCAGCTGGGTTTCAACGTAAGCGCCCGTAAGTTCTTTTATGTAGTGGTTTTTCATTCTGTCTGCAATTTTCTTTTTCAACCGCCTTTCATACCTCCCTGCCTGTTTGAACAAAAGAATCTGGTTTACGTAATCGTTCACAACGCCTTCCGGGTCTGTAAACAGGGATTCCTTATAAACCTCCGGGGACAGCTCCGCTTCAACAAGTATGTCGGCAATAGTGACGGAGTAGCCGTTGACGACTGCAACAACATCCCTGTTTCTTCTCGTTACCAGAAAAATCAGCAGTACGGCCGCCAGAAACACTGCGGCCGCAAGCGGCAATTTCTTTTTATGTCTTTTAAGAAACTGCATGATTTTTTTCATTGTATTTCCCTTTTGTGTATTATCTTCCTTTTTCTTCTGTCATACCAGATAGCCATCTTCTTCTCGGACACAATCTCTTCTTCTATGTTACCATTTTTCTCAACGCTCTGCACCTTTTGTCCAAGTGCGATTATCTTGAAGACGTTGCTTCTTACGGTTATAAGGTCGATAACCCTTGAAAATATCATTTCCTTTTCCTGTCCGGTGTCTATCATCCAGTCTGAATCGTTGTCCTTCAAGTCAAAACCGTATTTCACCATATTCTTGCTTAAAACCTCCGCGGGAGAATTTCCTGACCCATATTTGCCGAGCACTTCCGATATGTCTCTGTACGGCCCCGAGCCGGCAATTGTCTTGGCTACAGAGGTATCTACCAAGGGCAGGCAGGACAGCACCGCTTCCGAAGCGGTATTGACATTAATCCTCCCGTACGTCGGCTCCCGGGGGTTATCCACAACCGTAAAGTGGTCCAGAAGCACTCTGTCATACCCGTACTTCCAGAAATCCAGCGTCTTCCAGTGCTCCCTTTTGTGCAGAAAAGACAGTTCGGACAGAGAGATAAACCTGGCATTTTTAACGTTGAACGAAGAAGGCCAGTTTAACAGCCAGTCCAGATTTCCGAATTCCATGCCAATCCACGGCTGGAAAAACTTGTTGTGCTTGCCGGGCGTGGGAGTGCCGAGCAACCAGTCCATTACCCCGAACATACGCGGGTCGTTTTTCTGTACGGTAATCTCGGGCATGTCTATGATATACTCCGTCTCTTCTATAAGGTTATCCCATCCGTCATACAGCCTCATGGTACAGTCAAGACCGAGGTTGCAAAGGAACGGTATCATTTCAAGGATATCTGCAAGAAAACCCAGTGAACCGGGATTGACCGCAAGAATCGGTTCGTAGTGTTCACATCCGCCGGGGTCGGTAATGGGAATAAAAAGCGGTATGATTAGCGGCGGTTCTCCCGGTACTATCATTATCATTATGCTTATGCCGTCGCCGATAGTGAAGTATGAACGCGGGGGAATTTTCCTTCCTTTCGGTATGACTATGTCGGCGGCAATTATGTTATCTATGATTTTTTTTACCCTTTCGGGAGCTATGTCAGTTTCGCCTTCAGTAACATCATTCAGAATATCCCGCGATTCATCCAACACCTCGTTCCACAATCCGGAGAAAAGCGTTACAACCCCTGTTATCTTCCATCCGCCGATATCCAGAGTGTCCGTGTACGGATTGAACAATTCTATGAACTGTCCCCCCACCTCTTTGAGTATTATGACATTTCCAATCGTAATCTTCTGCCAGCGTTTTACAGCGTCTATCTCGTTGAAATACGGGGTCTTGTTCGTACCGAACATCCTTGAGCCTTTGAAATCATATTGCGGCGGCACCCGGCTGGTCTGCCTGTAAGCGGTGATGTTCAAGGCAACCTGCGCGGCAACGTCATCGTCGTAATCCAGGTCCTTCATAGTCTTGTACAAAACCTCGAAAGGAGCATCGTTAAGGTTTATTCTCTGTTTTCCTTTCCGGTTTCTGTTCAGGTCGTAGGAGAAACAGGTAATGTCGTTTTTTATCTTCCCGTATACTTCTCCGTCCACTCCCTGAACCAGCTTCACGTCAGCGGGGTCGACAAACGGCCTTTGCTCCCTGTAGTTCACAATACCACCGGCAGCGTTTTCCCCTATGACGCCGCTCAACATGTCGATATCCGTCACGGTATAGGTAACATCTTCGCTCGTACTGCCTGCATGGTTTATGTTGACCTTGCCGCTCTCGTCCTCGACTAAAACCGCATACCTGCCTATGGCGTCCCCGTCCCTGCCCTTCACATAGTGCCAGCGCGCATCCGCAACGCCGTCATCGTTAAGGTCCACCTCTTCCCCGGAAAAACTCGTCCGCCACGGGTCGGTGAAAGCGTCATACTCCAATTCATCATGGTCAATTTCGTAGACGGCGGCATCCAGCCCCATCTTCGCAAACCTCTGAGCGGTTTTGCCCATAAGCATCTTGTGGGCGGTCTTCTGCCAGAAGTCAAACATGAAAAGTAGCATCGCGGTGAAAATAAAAAGAATCAGAAGCACCATTATTACCAGTACTACGGATGCCCCTTTTTTATCACTCGATAATTCCGATGAGCCTGGTAAACGTTTTCTCACTTCTTTCTCCTTCAGTCTTCTGCGCCGAAAAAACATCCAGTTGCACCTTCACCATTCCGGGCAGGCACGGCTCCGCCATCACCCCTGTATTCCACTCGTCCATCCAGCCCGAACCGTCGAAATACGAAAGAGTCATGCCGCCTATGCATTCCCCGAGAGTCTGCGCCCCGGAAAACCCGGAAGGGAAGCAAAAATCAGGAGTTGCTCTGTCCACGCGCACCACCGCAACCTTTACCGCAGAAGCGTCCCTATCGAAGTAAATGCCGAATTTCGCGAGGTCTGACTCCTCCCCTTCGGAAAAGGGCGAAACGAACCTCAAGCAATCTTTTTCTCCTTTGAAATTTATTCTCATATCTCCTTCCATGCCGTTGCACATGGCTGAAGGCAGGTATTTTTCCACATACGCGAAAACCCTCGCCGCTTCCGAGTATATTTTTTTCTCGGAGGCCTGCCTGCCGAATCTGTAGAGGGAGTTTTTAAAAATCGCCGTGGCGGAAAGCATGACGACGGTAAAGATAACCATCGCCACCAGCATCTCCAGTATGGTTATGCCCCGGCAACGGTTTCGCAGCATTTCCCGAAGGAGAACCTTTTTGCAGGTTGCCCCGTTACTGCCGGCGGAAACTCCCGTAGAACCATTCGCTTTCAATCTTCCCCTCCATCTTTCTCGTAATCTCAACCTCTGTCCTGTACAACCCGGGCTTTTCCGTTTCTATCCGCACCGAGTAACCGTACTGCGGAAAATCTTCGTCAATGCCGGACAGGGACTGCGGGACGGCAGGCCCGTCGTCATCCCCGTAAACCTTTTCAATGACGGTAAACACCCTGTCGGCTATCATGGAAAGCGAGACGTAGTCCTTCGCCCTGCCTGAAAGTTTATCGAGTACGGGATAAACCCGAAGAAGCGTTACAATCCCTGCCGCGATAATAAAAAAAGCGACAAGAACCCCTATGAAAGTCATCCCCTTTTTATTCATTGACTCCTTTTATCCTCCTTCTCCCCCCGGGGAGAAGGTCAGGGTGAAGTGTCTGAGATAAAACACCTACCGGTTATGTTGTGCAGGACTATCTTCACCTCTTCTTTCCGCACCTCATCCTCGATTATAAGATACCCTGCGTTTTTTGAAGTTCCGTCCGGTTTGAAAACCGCCGGGTCGAACCCTGAAGATTTTTCCTTCACCCTTATGCGGTCGGGAAACCTCTGCCCCTTTCCCACCAATTCCCTGTTTTCCCGAAGAACCGCAAAACCGTCCTCGCTCAAAATTAAACAAAACTCCTTCCGCTCGTTTACAGCATACTCTCTGGCAAGCCCTGCGGCCTCGACAATTTTTTTTGCCGTCGAATCAAGAAGAATCGCCCGGTGATACCTGTTAAAATATGCCATCGTGGGCAGAAGAAGGAGAGCGAAGGCGAAAAGAACTATCAGTAATTCCAGTAAACTGAACCCTTTTTCAAAACTCTTTTTCATCCCCAAAATTATATTACATTTTGCCCTGCTCCACAAGCTTTCATATAGATTTCTATTTGAAATAACAGGGCATTTGACGGAATCCCTCCCAAGGACTGCGGTACAATTTCCCAAATTACAACCCGTTGACAGATTTGATGTTTTATGATATGCTTTGTTTACAAATGATAACAAGGGAGATGATGGAATGAGTACTGCAACAAAAGAAAAACTGGTGGGAGCAAGGATTCCTGCACCCCTGAAGGAGTCTCTTGACAAGTATTGCAAGGGGCACGGCGTTAAAATGAATTTTTTTGTCGTTGAGGCAATCAGGGAAAAACTTATGGAAGTAATTGAGGACGAAGACGACCTTAAAACGCTTGCCGAGCGGCTCAAGGAACCGGATTTTGCAACTGCGGAGGAATTCAAAGATTATCTTACCGGTAGAGGAATAGAATCCAAATGTACCGGATAGAACACCACAGACAGGTTTTCAAAGACCTGGACAAAATACCTGACGATATCACAGAAAGAATTGCGAAAGTCATCAAAGAATTCGCCCGCAATCCTCTCCCCTGGGGATACAAGAAGCTTTCCGGCAAACTCAATGCCTACAGAATCAGGATCGGTGAGTATAGAGTAATTTATATCCTCAACCAGCGGGAAAACAGTATCAGAATTATGCGCATCAGACACCGACAGGACGTCTACCGCCGCCTTGATTTTTAGATGGAGCAAATTTGACAGGGGCGGGGATAAATGCAAAAATTTCCCCTTATGGAAATTACTAAAAAAGAAATAAAAGACGGATTGCGGAGACTCGGGCTGAAGAAAGGCGATACGGTTATCGTTCACAGTTCGCTCTCCAGTGTCGGGCAGGTGGAAGGCGGCGCGGAGACGGTCATCCGGGCACTGCAGGAGACGGTCGGAACAACCGGCACGGTGATGATGCCATATCCTCTCGGCAGTGCAAGCATCGCCAGGATATTCAGCGGCAGTCCGGGCGTGGTAAGAAGTTTCCACCCCACGCATTCTATCGCCGCATGGGGGGAAAACGCCTCCGCAATGACAAAAAACCACATCAAATCTCCCACAGCCTGTGGAAAAAACACCCCTTACGGCAGGCTGATAGCCGCAAACGGATACATCCTCCTGCTCGGAGTTGACCAGGACAGGAATACGACCCTGCACACCGTTGAAGAATATGCCGACCTGCCTTACCTGTCCGACCACAGGGTAGAATATACCGATTCTGCAGGCAGAAAACGCGTTAAAATTCTGAAAAAATACCCGGGGCCCCACCGCAATTTCATAGGCATAGATAAACTCCTGGCGGAATCAGGGGCGATGAAAACAGGGAAAATCGGCAATGCTTCCGCGCGGCTCATCAAGGCAAAACCGATGGCGGATATCCTTCTCAAAGAACTGAAGAAAAACCCCGCTCTATTCCTGTGCGACAATCCGAACTGCATGGACTGCGTGATGCAGAGGGGAAAAATAGCGGGGCTGAATCTCAAAGGCGAATCCTTCAAATTGACCGCGGTGAACGACGAGATTTCCATGGATGCGGACGCGGTCATATCTGCACTAAAAAAAGAAGGACTGCGGCATGTGGAATTGTGCACCGTCGGCGGAAAACCCCTGCTGAAAACTCCGGAGAAAGTCCTGCGGGAACTGAAAAAGAAACTGTCAGGTGCAAAGATTGCGGTATCAGGCATTGACACAGGCATAACTCCGGACAGCACCCCCGGCGCCATTAAAAAGGGTTTCGCCCTTGCAAAGTTTTTCGGAGCCGAATACATCGTTATCCTTCCTCCCTTAGGCAAAAAGAACGGCAGAGAGAGATTCGTTGAATACCTGAAAAAAACGTCCGACCTTGCCGAGAAGGGACGTGTTACTCTTGTCCTTGAAAACATGCCGGGCACATACTGCGCAAAATCCAAGGACTGCATGGAAATCCTTAAAACGGCCAACAGCCCTGCCTTGAGGTTCGCCTTCAATCCCGCACACTTTACGGCGGCCGGAGAAAAACCCTTTCTCGGCACTTCTCCCTCGTTGAGGAAGTGGATACGGGTGCTGTATATAAACGACGGACTGTTTTCCGGGGATGCGCGCCTGCCAGGGTACGGCAATGCGGAGATAAAGGAACTTATCTCAATCATGCGGTGCCGCAGTTTCAGCGGATTTTTGTCAATCAAGCCGGGTTTAGACAGAAATGAGGAAACTTTTCATAAGGCGGTACGCGCTTTTCAGCGCCTGCTGGAGACAATGTAGAGAATCCCCCTCAACCTGCACCTTCTCCCCCAAGGGAGAAGGAATAGAAAAGAGATTACTCTCTGATCCCTCTACCCTCTGGGGAGAGGGGTGAGGGGAAATGAGGATATCCACAAATGAAGATAATAGACCTGACTTCAAACGTAAAGGAAGAATGCTCCACGTCCATCAGAAAAATACCCATGCCTGACATGACATACAACGCGGTCATCCACGACTTTGCTCTCTCCTCAATGTCCGGCACCTACATAGACTTCCCCGGGCACATTGAAGAATTCAAAGACGGTTTTGACGCTGAAAACTATCCCGTTGAAAAACTCTTCATGGTAGATACTACCGTCATACGCCTCGACAGGAAGGGCATGGGCAGAGAGATAAACGCCCGGGAACTGGAAGAAACCGGAATAAAGGTTGATACCGGATGCCTGCTGATAGACGCCGGGTGGAAAAGCGAATGGAACAGTAAAAACGTGTTTTTCTACGGGAAAGACGCCATTGACTGGATACTGTCAAAACCGATACACCTGTTTATCTCCGACGTTTACGAGAACCACAGCCGGCCGAACGGGATTTTTGTGGAACTCTTCAAGGCCGGCATCTCCTGCGTCTGCATACCCGCAAACCTTGATAAGATATCAAAAACAAAGGTAAAAATCTGCGCCCTGCCCCTGAAAATTCCGGGTGCGGTACAACTGCCCTGCCGCCTCCTCGCCATAGAATAACATTTTTCTGCTTTATTCTTTGAACTCGGATAGTCCGCAATTCCTTGATTTAAGGCAGAAGGGACAGCCACCGGTGGGCGGTTGCAATTAATATCCTATTCTTTCCGTTTTTTACATACTTGAAAACATTTTCCCTGTTAACCAGTTGAACCGCCGGAACGTTCAGCACGGTTTGAAAGTTCATCAGGCTTTTTGCGGGCATATCGTCTGAAAGTTTTGTCTCAACCAGCAAAACCGGGTTATTCCTGTCGGCAATAAGGAAATCCACTTCTTCTTTCTGTTTGTTGCGTATGTAATGCAGTGAGAACCTTCCGTATCCGTATTCGTTCCAGTTATGGACCGCTCTTGCAAGTTCAACCGCGGCCATATTTTCAAATCTGAAACCCTCATTTTCAATTTCCGGATAATTGTAAATGTACAGTTTCTTTTCCTTCAGGATGGCCCTTGATATTTTTTTTGTCCAGGGACTTATCCTGAACGCAAGGTAAAACACCTCGAATAACCTCAGCCATTCCTTTATACTGCCGAAGGATACCTGCAGTTCTTCCGCAAGATTGTTCATTGATACGGGACTGCCGACTTTAGAAGGCAAAAGGGCAAATAGAAGTTCAATGCTGTCAATATTTTTCACATCATAAATACTCCTGATATCTTCACGGACAATCTGGGCATTATAGTTCCTTATCCATCTTGTATAAAAATCCTTTTTCCCTTTCACAAATGCTTCAGGAAAACCTCCGACGGTAAAAAGATTGTTCCATGTTTCCCGCGTTTCTTTTCCGCCGGCAGTATCCAGTTTAAGAGGGGATTTAATAAACTCATGAAATTTTCTGTTTCTTCCTCCAAGTTCCGCCGAGGTAAACGGAAACAGGTGAAACTGAAAATACCGTCCGGCAAGAGAATCCCCGCCCTTCCGATACAGGTCTAAACGTCCGCTTCCCGAAACAAGAAATTTATAGTCTTGTGAATACTGGTCATAAATACCCTTCAAGTAATTTTTCCAGCGTTTATACTTATGGATTTCATCAAGGATTACGAGCGGCTCCGAATTGTCCTTTCTGTTGATATTTTCAAAAAACGCGGGATTTTTCAGGAGAAGTTTCTTGTGTTCAAGAAAATCCCAGTTGAAATAGAAGTTGTTGGCGAACCCCTTTGCTATTTCCTTTGCAAGGGTGGTCTTGCCGGCCTGCCTTGCTCCGGAAAGAAACACCATCTGTTTCTCTGCGGACAGTTTTTCCCACAAATTAATGTAAAGCGTCCTTTTTATCATCATACGACTATTTTACATCATGCTGTGAAAAAGTCAAAACCATTTTTCAGTAGCCTGTGAAAAAGTCATGGATTGCGGCCGGTTTTCCAAGAAAAAACATCAGTCGGCGTAGAAGGCGTAGATGCGGGACTCCGGGGCGCCATGGGTCTTCTCAAGGATAAACCGGATGCCTTCCAACTGTCTGCCTATCCTGAACCTTGCAAGACGCATAAAGTTGTTTTCGGTGCGAGCCAACTGCGTCCATTCTCCGCCAACCATCCCTTCAATGCGGAAAGACTTCGGCATAACATCCGGCAAACTGCCGATGTAGTCATCCTCCTGCAGGCGGCTCATAGCAACAAGTTTATCAAGTCCGCTGTCCACAATAATGGTCACGTTATTTATAAGAGCTTTCTCACGGAAGAGCAGTTCTATACTGTCCCCTTCCCTGCACATCCATGCGTGCATATCGTCGCCCACGGGACGGTTGATGCCGTCGCGGACAGGTTCAGGGTCTCCAGTTGAAGATTTTAGCGATGCCTCCGTTGTTAACTGGCTGAAGACCTGCTTTGTCCATGGGATGTAAGCGTCGTCATAAAGAAGCGCCTGCCGGAGTTCAGTCATATAGTCAAGCATGCCTGCGGGAAGAATGCCTTTCTGCACCGCAAGCGCGGCCGCGGTCCCAACCGCCTGCCCCATGCCGCAGCAGGTTCCCATCACCCGGGTAGAACTCATTGCCGTGTGCGTACAACTTGCATTTCTGCCCGCAAACATAAGATTGTCAACGTTGCGGGAATAAAAACTCCTGTACGTTATGCCGTACGGAGAAGGCGCCGGATGGAAGATTGTCGCCGGTACGCCCAGTTTAACAGCGTTGAATCCCGCTGGATGATGGTCGTCCATGGACCAGCCGCCGTAGGCAACAGTATCCTCAAACCTGCCTTCGGCTTCAATGTCGTTCTGCGTTAGAACATGCGCACCGACATATCTCCGGCTCTCGCGCTTGGCAGGCAGAAACTGTATCCAGTCCAGCGCAAGTTTCTCTGCTTTCTCCTTTTCGGGACAGCGGTTTTTTATGTGGTCCCATACGCCGTATACTATCTTGAGAAGTTCATCCCGCAACAACTCGGTATCGCGGATGCTGTCATATTCCCCGCCGAGTTCTATCCACCAGTATCCCATGGACGGCCAGCGGTGACTATTTGCTCCGTAGGGAAGTTGGTCGCAGGATTCATAGGTGTATGCCCAATCCGGAGGATTGAACGGCTGTGGCGTCGCATGTTCCTTTGCCTGAAACAGGCAGGTCATGCCCATCGTGCGCGCATCGGCTTTTTCCGGGGCGATTGATTCTCCATATTCGCTTCTCGCCTCCCGCCCCATACGAAACTGCGCGCCTGCCAGCGGAGCAAGCACCGCATCCCCGGAACAGTCGGCAAAAATTTTTGCGGTTATCCTGTGATACATGTACGTGGTTAACTGCCATCCTTTCACGGCAGTTATACGATTTCCTCCCATTTCTGCATCAATGCAGGAACAGTTGAGAAGCAACGTTATGTTTTTTTCGTTTTTTACCGTCTCGTATAAAACCGTATCCCAAACCGAATAACTCCTCTGCGGGTTGACCAGCAGGTTTTTCATGCGCAGTTCTTCAAGGATGCCGGTCTCCCGCATGTTTTTGCGGCTGTTGTGGCGGTCGGCGCCGCTTATGTGCATCCTGCACTCGCTTGAAGCGTTTCCCCCGAGTATCGGGCGGTCGTGCATCAGCGCCACCTTTGCCCCGCGGCGCGCCGCGGAGACCGCCGCACACAAACCCGCCATCCCCCCGCCGACAACGCAAAAGGCCACCTCATGCTCTACCCGCCTCGCCTTTTCCATAGATGTCCTGACCATACTTAATTTATGTTCCACTTCCTTTTACCCTGGATTTCTTCCAGAATTCCGACGGCTGTATTATTTCCGTTTTATTTGTCTTCTTCAAGGAAAGCAAATCTTTATCTCCGGTAATAAGAAAATCCGCTTTTACAGAAAGAGCCAGAGCAATAATCGGAGCGTCTTTACTATCGCGTACTGAAATCGCTATTGCCTTCGGGAGCTCAACTACTTCCATGTGCTGCCGCAGAAACAAGGATACTTCCCCTGCTTCCTGCAAGGTAAACCCCAGTTTGCAGTGAAGTTTTTCCGACACTTCCCTTATTATATACTCGGAAATTACAACCCTGTGTCTTTCCCCGCAGTACAGGAAAACATCTTTGGTTACGCCGGAAGTGGTAATAAAGGCGGAAATGCACACGTTGGAATCAAAAACAATTGTCATTGCAGCCTTTCCGTAACGTCTTCATCGGTGTATATTCCCTTTTCCCGAGCTCTGGAAGCAAGTCTTTCCCTGATATCCAGAAACTGTGTCCGAAAAAGATAATCCTGGAGAGCCATTTTGACAACGGTGCTCCTGTTCAAACGTTTTTTCTGTACAAAACGGTTTAATTCATCCCCCAGTTCTTCCGGAAGACTTATTGTAATCGCCATGCGTTGAGTAGACATTGTGTCCCCCTTTCTGTATTATATTGTAATACAAAAAGCGTGTGCCGTCAAGGGGAGACCAATCCGGAAAATTTGATTTTTGTGGAGACAGGCAGTACAATGAGTTTTAACAATCAGAGTAAGTTCGCCGGAGAGCAAGACGGTAAGGAGGAGGTGAGGAGGCATACTGAAAACGTATGTCGACGAAGCCGACGACGAAACCAACACCGCTCTCCGGATGAAATCGCTCTGATTACATTATGAAAAAGATACTGATAACCGAGCCGTTCGGGGATGACGCAATAGGACTGTTAAAAGATGCGGGGCTTGACGTCACGCTGAAAATCCATCCTGAAGAAGACGAACTCACCGGAATTATCGGCGGGTTTGACGCGCTTATCGTCAGAAGCCGCACCAAGGTCAACGAAAAGGTCATAAAGGCCGGCAAGAATCTGAAGGTGATAGGCAGGGCCGGCGTGGGAGTGGACAACATAGACGTACCAGCGGCGACAAGGCAGGGCATCATAGTAATGAACGCTCCCGATGCAAACACCATATCCACCGCGGAACTGGCAATGACGCTCATCATGGCTCTCTCACGCAAGATATTCCACGCAGTCGCCTCCCTTCGCGCAGGGAAGTGGGAGAAGAGCAAGTTCAGCGGCACAGAACTGTACGGCAAAACTCTGGGAATCATCGGTCTGGGCAGGATAGGAAGCACGGTTGCGGCAAGGGCCGCGGCTTTCGGGATGGCCGTGATTGCGTACGACCCGTTTGTATCAATGGAAAAGGCCGTAAAACTATCAGTAAAACTTGTTACCCTCGACAAACTTCTCGCTCAATCAGACTACATAACACTGCACCTGTCACTGACAAAGGATACAAAACACCTTCTCGGTAAAGACGCTTTCGCAAAGATGAAGGACGGGGTGCGAATCGTCAACTGCTCGCGCGGCGGCGTCATAGACGAAAAAGCGCTTTACGGCGCCATAAAAGAGAAAAAGGTCGCGGGGTGCGCCCTGGACGTATTTGAAAAAGAGCCGCCGGCGGACAACCCCCTGCTTGAACTTGACGAACTGATAGCCACGCCGCATCTCGGTGCGTCAACGCAGGAGGCACAGACCAACGTCTCCCTTCAGATAGCGCGACAGATAAAGAGAGCGCTTATAGAAAACGTGGCGGAAAACGCCGTAAATTTCCCCTGCATCGCCCCGGAAATCTTGAAGGAAATACAACCCTACATAACGCTTGCAGAGAAACTCGGCAGGTTCCAGGCGCAGATGGCGGACGGCAACATTGAACGGCTGAACATCGCATACGGCGGAGATATTGCAGACTATGATACACAGCCATTTACGCTGTCTCTTCTCAAGGGACTTTTCGAGCCGACCTTTACCGGTGCGGTGAACTACGTCAACTCCATGTTCATAGCGCAGGAGCGCGGCATAAAGATTGCCGAAACAAAGAGCAGAAACGTTGAGGACTTCGCCAACCTCATAAAACTCGAGGTGGAAACAAATAAAGACAGAAGTTCGGCCGCGGGGACGCTTTTTTCGAAAAAGGACCTCCGGATTATCAGGATAAACGACTACCACGTGGACGCATCGCCGGAAGGACGCCTGCTCTTATGCGAAAACTATGACAAACCGGGTGCGGTTGCGCACATCTCTGCGGTTCTCATGGATGCTGGCATCAACATTGCCGACATGACCGTCGGCAGGAAAGAAATTGGCGGCAAAGCGGTGATACTGTTAAACATCGACGGCGCTGTATCAGAAGAAGTTCTGAAAAAGATAAAGAGCAATCCTATCATCATTCAGGCAAGACTTCTGGAACTGTAAGCAATATTCACTTTCCCGCGGCCAACAAGGTTACTGATTCCGTAAAAATTGTGATAAAATGTAATTATGAAAATCTGGTTAAACAAGGCGGAAAATTTCGAGGCGGCCGAACGGTTTGACAGGGACTATTACCTGAAAATGAGCAGAGAACAGCGGCTGGAGACCGTACAGATGTTGAGAGAAATCAGTTTCAAGATGAATAAAAACAATGAAAACACAAAAAGACTACGAAGAGTTGTTAGAATTATTAAACAAACATAAGGTTAAATACTGCATCGTAGGTTCATATGCCGTTGCTTTCTATTCAAGACCCCGTTATACAAAGGACATAGACATTCTGATAGAACCAACCCCGGAAAACGCAGGGAAAATTCTGAAAGCACTCAACGAATTCGGCTTCGGGTCTCTGAAACTCTCCGAGAAAGACTTTACGGAAAAGGGACAGATTATCCAGCTGGGTTACGAACCTGTGAGGATTGACATAATCACCTCAATGCCCGGTCTGGACTTTGACACTGTCTGGAAAAACCGTAAGAAAGGAAACTACGGAGACTTGAAGGTTAATTTTATTGACCTGAAAAATCTGATAAAAAGCAAGAAAGTTTCAGGAAGAAATCAGGACAAGGCTGACCTCGAAGTACTGGCAATCGTGAAAAAATTCTGAAAGCTGTGAATAAAAAAGGAGGATTTTTATGAAACTGGGAATAGTTACGTATCAGATTGCAGCGGAATGGGACGTGGACACGATAATTGAGAAATGCAGCGCCAACGGTTATGTCGGAGCAGAGTTGAGGACAACCCACAAGCATGGGGTGGAACCCTCCCTGACAAAGGAACAGCGGGCCGATGTGCGGAAAAAATTTGAAAACTCGCCCGTGAAACTCGTGGGACTGGGAAGCGCCTTTGAATACCACAGCACCGACAGCGCGGAACTGAAGAAGAATATTGACGGTACGAAAGAATTCGTGCTCCTCGCAAAGGATACCGGCGCGGAAGGCGTAAAGGTACGTCCCAATAAATTTCCCGAGGGCGTGTCAAAAGAGAAAACGATAGAGCAGATAGGCGTCTCATTGAGAGAGGTCTCCGCCTTTGCCGCAGATTACGGAATAAAGATACGCCTGGAGGTCCACGGCGCTGGCACATGCCACCCGCCTTACATAAAGCAGATGCTGGATATAGCGGACAATCCCAACGTTTACGCCTGCTGGAATTCCAACATGGCTGACCTGGACGAAAACGGCTCAATAGAAAAACACTTCAACATGCTGAAGGATAAGATAGAGATATGCCATATCAACGAGTTGTGCAGTGAATACCCGTGGAAAACCCTCTTTTCTCTCCTCCAGAAGAATAACTTCAACGGATACTGCCTTGCGGAGGTGGCGGGAAGTCCGGAACCCGACCGCTTCATGAAATACTACAAGGCACTTTTCAATGCCTTACGTTGACACTCTGAGGTTTTGCAGGATATAATATACAAAAAGAAACGGGGAGTAAAAAGAATGAATACTTCAGTTTTAAATAGATTGATAGATGATTTCAAAACTCTGCCGCTGGATGACAAAGAGTATGCAGTTGAACTTATAAAAAAACAACTCATGGAAGTGAAAAGAGACTCTATCTATAAAAGGTCCCAAGAAGCGGCGGCAAACATAAAAAAAGGAATTATTAAAACCGGTACGGTCAAAGAATTACACAAGGATTTGGATAGTGACTAAACTAATTCTGCCGGTTTTGAAGAACTACGGCATTGCGGAAGTCACAGCTGTCAGCAAAGGAGGCGGGACAGCCTCTCCAAAGCACATAATACAAACGCATGGGGGGAAATATCTCCTAAGACAGCGGCGGAAAGAGTTCTGTCCGGAAGAGGTTGTCCGTTATGACCGCTCGGTCATAGAATGCCTGCATAAAAACGGTCTGCCTGTAGTAGTTCCCGAAAAAACGCTGGACGGAGAAGGTGTTTGCCGCTTTAATGACCGCACCTACGAGTTACTTGAGTATATAGAAGAGCTGGAAGACTTCATCCCCGGTGACAAAAGCCAGATAAGAAACGCCGCGCGCACACTCGGAAAGATGCACAGACTCCTCCACAACTTCAAACCGGAAGGCAAAAAACGCTGGCAGAGAGAATTCCATCCATCACTGCTGAAATCCGAACTGGAAGCACATGTCAAAAAACTCCCCGGAATCTTCAGCGGAAATAAAGACATGTTGAGGAAAGTTCTTGGTGAACTGGATATACTGATAAAAGACTTCCGCACGGAAAACCTCACGCACAGCATAGTGCACGGGGACTACACAACGGCAAACGTGAAGTTCAGAAACGGAAAGGTCGCCGGCATTTTTGACTTTGACTGGACGTCTTTCCAGAACACGCTCTATGACCTTTCACGGGCGATAATCTATTTCTGTTTCAGAAGAAAGTCCGCGGTTGACGGAGGCAATATCCTTTCCCTTGTCCAGCCCTGCCATATAGACACTGAAAACACCCGGGTCTTCATAGACTCTTATATGGAAGAGTTTACCTTCACAGGACATGACGCGGAAAATCTGCCTTATGCGCTCAAAGAGACCATCCTCGGTTCGCGTATACGGGCAATGCGCAAAGTCCCCGACGCTGAAAAAGGAAAACTGCTTGACTCCTCCCTCACAGAACTCCTTGGTTCCATAGAAAATTCCTTCGGTTGATTTCAGAAGATTTTTACTGTATTATTAAATAGAGGTGAACGATATGAGCAAAATAATGCTGGAAATTGATACTAAACAGATAGAACGCGCCATAGAGATGATTCCTCTTGAAGAACAGGCAAGGCTTGAAAAGAGATTATGGACACTTCAAATGGAGAGGATTGTTGGGAAGATGCGAAAATCCGCAAAGAAAAACCAAAGCGGTAATTGACACAAACGTTTTTATAAGTGCTCTTCTCGGCAGTCCAACCTGCTGGCTCTCTCTCCATTTCGCGGTATTTCAATAATAACACCCGCTGAATTCTTAGGCATTCTTTAAGCTTCCTCCTTACCTCGAAAAGAGACTTCTGAAAAACTCCCCCGGTTGTCATTGCGAGGGAGCGATTTGTGCGACCGCGGCAATCCCTATCGTCGAGAAACCGAGATTGCTTCACTTCGTTCGCAATGACAAGGTGGGTACGGAGAGACTTTTTCAGAGGTCTCGAAAAACAGATTTGACATTTTTTAATTAGTATGTTAGTATAGGATTATAGACTATTGGAACGAGAGACAAAAATGC
This sequence comes from uncultured bacterium, assembly GCA_964413825.1. Classification (GTDB taxonomy): domain Bacteria; phylum Ratteibacteria; class UBA8468; order B48-G9; family JAFGKM01; genus JAFGKM01. Next base: position 1,332 of record CAYPTS010000021.1, on the reverse strand, counting down.
AGACAATAGACATCCCGAAACCAAGTTATGACAAGGGTCTTGCCAAGTACAGCCGGGTAAAACAGGGCATACTTGATTTCATTAAGACCCGCAACCTGCAGGAAGGCTACCGTTTCCCAAGTGCAGAAGACCTTTCTGAAATATTCGGCGTCAACCGGCTTACGGCTAACAGGGCAATGGAAGAACTGGCAAGAGAAGGCGTGGTTGAAAGAATACCCGGCGTCGGGTCTATCCTCAAAAAGACACAACAGGAAGAACACATAGGCATACTGATTCCTTCACTCCTTCTGATGGAAAAAGAGAGCAACAGGAAGGAATGGTTCGTCTCACAACAGGTCATGCAGGGGATTATGAAGGGGCTGGCAGAGAACAGGATAGAGTGGGAAATAATAGAGTTGAGCACCATGCAAAGCCCCTTCGAGAAAATCAGGACGATAACTGACCGCAAGATAAACGGAATATTGTTTGTCAACCATCTGATAATGTCTGCGGAAAATGATTTGTCAATTCTCCTGCGGAAGAAAAAAATCCCGTTCGTTGCGGCATACAACACCTACAAGATAACCGATACCCCTTCTGTCTTCGTTGATAAAAAAGCCGGGATTAAAAAGGGACTACAGCACCTCATAGAGCACGGACACAGGAAAATCGCCTATGTGGAAAGGGCCACTCCTGATGGTACTGAAATAATTCCGGAAATATTCTCTAACGTGTTTCAGGAGCATGGCATGGAAACAAGGAAAGACTGGATATGGACAGAGGATGCTATCCCCTCTCTCAAGCAAAAGATTGCAGAAACCGGCGTCACGGGAATATTCTTCTCCCGCGACCTGTCTGCAATTGAAGCAATTAAAGTGTTGGAAAATTCCGGGATACAGGCGGGCAAAGACGTTGCTGTCGTAGGATACGATAACATCGCCGAAGCGCCTCACTGCAGTCCTCCGCTCACCACCGTTGACCCGCACAGGACAACTGCGGGGTATTATGCAGTGAAGATGCTGTTATCGGAAATGAACAACGCTCCGACAGAGACGATAAAATTGGTTCCAGACCTCGTTATAAGGGAAAGTTGCGGATGCAGGAAAAAATAAGGAGGGAGTGAAAAAAGGAAAATCCCCCCGCACCCCCCTTTTTCAAAGGGGGAAAAAGGGGGATTTGAGGAGGGAAAGAAAAATGGAAAGAAAGAGAAGGGGAACGGTCGGGTTCACGTTGATAGAACTTTTGGTGGTGGTGGCAATAATAGCCATACTGGCGGCGATGCTGCTGCCGGCGTTGTCAAAAGCAAGGGAACGGGCACGGCAGGCGGTATGTATCAGCAATCTGAAACAGATA
>CAYPTS010000020.1:0-26583 GCA_964413825.1 uncultured bacterium | reverse complement strand
TCCCGCGAGGAAGGCCGCTTATCTTGACCCCATAGAGGCCCTTCGCTACGAATAATATATTTATCTATCTTTATCTACATCATAAACAATACTTGACAAAAAGTTTTTTATATGATAGAATATCTGCAATGGAAATAAAAAGCGGTGTCAAGCCGGCATATCTGCAGATAGAACAGGACCTGAGGAACAAGATAGAAGAAGGATACTACAAGGTCGGCGACCGTCTGACGGAAAAAGAACTGGTTAAAGATTACGGGGTCAGCCGTCTCACCCTGAAAAAGGCTACATCTATACTTGCTGACGAAGGGCACCTTTCTCAGACCCCCGGCAGAGGAACGTTTATCACATCTCCCGACGAGCGGAACAAACTGCCAAATAACGACGCGCGGCTGAAAAAACTCAACAAAGGCATCGGTATCCTGGTTTCCTGTGTTACGGGCGCACCAAACCCTGGCATAATACGCGGCGTTGAAGATGTATGCGAGAAAGCCGGGTACCACCTCATCCTGGGCAACTATGACGTTGTTCCCGAGAAGGAAAAGAAATACATGGAGACGTTTGTCCAAAGAGGTATTTCCGGTTTGATAATATCTGCCAGTCATAATTCTTACCAGAATCCTTATTACAAGACTCTGAAGGAAAAAAACATCCCGTTTGTTTTTGTTGACGTCAAAGTTAACGGGATTGAATCCGACCTTGTTGCAACGGACAACTTCAACGGGGCATATCTCGGAACAAATGCCCTTATCAAAAAGGGATGCAGGAAAATTTTATTTATCTCTACATCCCTGAAGGCATCCAGCACAAGGGAGAGACTGCAGGGTTATAAATTTGCGCTGGAAGAATCAGAAATCAAATTTAAAGAAGGCATGGTTAAGGAAAGTAAAAATGGAAGACGTGATGCAGAGATTTTTGCAGAAAAGGAAACATTATCTTTCCTCGCGACGCATAAAACAGACGGTATTTTCTCAGCCAACGAGCCGCTTATATTTGGTGTATTAAAAGCGGTAAAACAACGCACAAAAAAGTCTGATGCCATCCAGATAGTATCTTTTGACAAACCTGAAATACCTTTAGCCTTTGCCTATCCTATTACGTTTATTATACAACCGTTGTATCAGATAGGATATACAGCCTGTGAGTTGCTACTGGAAAGAATAAAGGAAAGAAGGAGTAAAGCACATACTCCTTTTAAAAGAATCCTGCTTGAACCCGAACTGATAAAAAATGGTAGCCGCAGGCTTTAGCCTGCGCTAAAGGAGGAACGGAAAATGGGCAAAGAGAAACGGAGTGTCCGTCGACGTCCTGCGGCGGAGAGAGGAAAAGGAATATGTGGGAGGTCTGCATTTACCCTCATAGAGTTGCTGGTGGTAGTGGCTATCATAGCGATACTGGCGGCGATGCTCCTGCCTGCGCTGTCGCAGGCAAGAGAAAGGGCGAGACAGGCGGTCTGCATTAACAACCTGAAGCAGATAGGCTTTGGATTTGCGATGTACCTCCAGGACTATGAAGGGTGGTACCCTTACCTGACAGGGCATCCTACCAACCGTGCAGAAGCACATGATTATTCGTGGCCTTCCCTCATATTGCCATATATGACGCCGAGTGTCACGCCTGATGCACAGGGAAAGACGAATACCCAAGAGGCATTTCGGCAGACCTTTTATTCTTCTCAGGGGTATGTGCGGTCAAAGAATTTTTTCCGGTGTCCCTCGGCGCCTGCGCTTCTTCAACACTATCCGCGATACCAGGATTACGGCATGAACATAAATATAGCTGATTTAAACTACCAGGTGTTTTACAGGGACGGGCAGATAAGGAATCCTGCACAAATGGTTCTGGTAGCCGATGGCTATAGGAGGCAGTCTCCTTCTTCTGTGGACAGAGGTTGGTATGCCCTGGCAAACAATGGTTATCTTGCCGCCCGGCGCCACCAGGGAAAAGTCAACTGCCTTTTTGTCGACCAGCACGTGGAGGCCAAACCGTATCTGGAGTTGAAGAACGGATGGAACAAGTATTTTGTGAATAATTGAAGAACTATCACGCCAGAGGAACAAATGTGAAAAGAGCGAACAACGAAGTGGAGATTTTTGTTTCTCCGCATGGGGAAGACAGCTGGTCGGGGAGACTGCCGGAACCCGACCTTGAGAAGAATGACGGTCCTGTTGCCACCATTGCAAAGGCGAAGGAGATTGTCCGGAGGGCAAGGATAAACGAGATGGAATCCGGGCACATAACCGTATGGATACGGGGGGGACGTTATTTCCTCGATGAGCCGATACGTTTCACCGCAGAAGACTCGGGTCCTGTCAGTTACCGTGCATATCCCGGGGAAGAACCCATTTTTGACGGCGGATTAAGGGTTGAGAATTGGAAGAAGACAGAGGTGAACGGAAAGGAATGCTGGTCAAGCGATGTTTCCGAGATAATGGCGCGGTGGGGTTCTTTTAATTCGCTTTTTGTAAACGGGGTCCGCCGCCAGCGTCCCCGCCTGCCGAAGAAAGGTTTTTTCTATCCTGAAAGGGTACCCGGGCATCCTCAAAAGAAAGAGTTTCCGCTTGGAACGGACAGGTTCATATCCAGGAGCGGAGACATCCCTGATGACCTGAAGATTGCGGATGCCGAAATAGTCCTGTTTCACAAGTGGGTTGAGGAACGCATGCCGATAAAATCATACAACGCTGAAACGGGACTCGTAATATCATCCAGGATAACAGTTCAGGTAGTAATTGCAAATGAGAAGAACAACATGTCCAGGTACTATATTGATAACCTGTTTTCATCTCTCACTGAACCCGGGGAATGGTTCCTGGACAGGGAAGCAGAGCTCCTTTACTACATCCCGGAAAAAGGAGAGACTCCGGAAAACACCGAGGTGAATGTTCCGGTACTCTATCAATTTCTGCGGCTGGAAGGTAACCCTGAAAATAGAAAATACATAGAAAACGTGAGATTTGAAGGATTAACTTTTCGCCACACTGACTGGAAACAGCCTGACAGCAGTTTTAGGAGATTTGACCCATACAGGATGCCTGAAGATTGGCGGGAGAGGCATTCCCTTTTTCAGTCCAACGGGTTGACAAGGGATAAAGCGCCGGGACTTCTGGCCGGGTATCATCAAGCGTCACTCAACATTCCCGGAGTCGTCCATTTTACCGGAGCGGTTCAGTGTTCCGTTGAAGAATGTACAATAGAGCACGTTGGTTTTTACTGCATAGAACTTGCCGATGGCTGCCGCAACAACAGGATAACAGGAAATATTATGCGTGACATGGGAGCCGGCGGACTTAACGTCGACGGCGCAAACTATCCTTCTCCTCCCTGTTTATTTACCGGAAACAACTGCATTGGCGATAACGAGATTGTTGCCGGAGGAAGGATATTTGCCTCCGCCTGCGGCATACTGCTGGCACACTCCTACGGCAACCTGGTGACGTATAACTCGGTTCATGACCTCTACTATACCGGTATTTCGTCAGGCTGGCAGTGGGACAGGTCGCATCATGTTTCCCGTGACAATATCATAGAGAACAACCACATTTATGATATAGGACAGGGGATGCTTGCCGATATGGGAGGTATTTACATCCTGGGTGTACAGCCGGGGACAAGAGTGCGCAGGAACCTGATACATGATGTGAAAAACGTGGAATACGGTGGAAACGGTATTTACACCGATGCTGCTACTGCGAACGTGGTGGTTGAGGAAAATATAGTTTACAACGCGGGAACGCATTGTGTGCTGAACAATGCACAGAATTCGGAGAATATTTACCGGAACAACATCTTTGCCTTCGGTGGCGATGGAGTTATCAGGGTGACAAGGTCCGGCAATCAGTATCCTGACGACGGTGGTTTTGACCGTGCGGCTACTTTCATGCGCAACATCATTATTACCGACGGGGTTCCGGTGTTCACGACAAACTGGTGGTACTGGAAAGATAAGCCGAAGACCCAGAACCTGTTCATATCCGAGTGCAACCTTTTTTGGGATGTTTCAGGCAAGACTCCCGTAATGGTCGGCGATCCTGCGGCGAAAGGCAGGACAATTGACCTCAAAGATTGGGTCTCATACGGCTGTGACATGTTCAGTATTGTTGCAGACCCGAAATTCAAAGATGTTAAGGGGCGGGACTTCCGGTTTCTGCCAGGTTCTCCGGCACTTAAGATAGGGTTTAAGCATATTGACCTCTCGGAGGTTGGCCCGCGTGAAAAAGACAGGAGGAACTACACGAGAACTTTTAACTCCGGGTACCGCTGAAAAATCCGGCAGAAAATTTTCATCTTTCAAACACAGGAGGAGCCGTTTATGCGTATTTTAAAAAGTCTTGTCTTTTTTTGCTTCATATCCATTTTGCCGGCAGGAGTTGTCTGCGCTGACATTAATGATAACTTGATACGAAACGGGGATTTTGAAGAGACAGATACTGCAGGAAATTTCAAGTATTTTACCCGCGTATCCCCTCCAAGCACATTTCTTCCGAGCGCAGATTCTGTGAACGGTATTTACAGCGCCGCTTATACTTCTTTCGGAGGGTTTGTTACCCAGAGCGGGATTACCCTGAAACCCGGTGCGGTTTACCGGCTTACCGCCTGGATTAAGACGGATATGGGACCGGTTCCTCCGTCCACAACAATTGGACGTTACCAGGAAGGTGCGCTTGTACAGATTCACCCGAAACTGCCCGGCAACTGGACAGGTCCCTGGCCGAGACTTGACTATCCGCGTATATCGGCGGGAGGCGGCAGGAACGACTGGAAGAAGTTCACCGAATATTTTCGCGTCGACGAGAAATTTAGTGAGGTGCTTCTGCGACTCTATGTTACTGCGCCGGGTACCGCATGGTTTGACGACATTTCTCTTGTGGAAGTGACTGAAGAAGAAATGGAAAAATGGGTGGTTGAAAAGCCTGCGTCCGCAATTCCCGAGTACAACCTCGTAAATAACGGTTCCTTTGAACTGGCTTCCAACCCTGATTTTCCCGACGGCTGGGATGCAGGCATAGGAATGCGCTGGTATAATGAGCCGTGGGATGAAAGAGCGGCGCTGGTTGAAGGAAGCGACGCCGTGAACGGGAAGAAATACCTCCGGATGAAAAGTTTCAGACTTTCCAGCATGGATATCACGCTTGACCCTTCAAGAGAAGACCTTGTACTATCCTTCTGGGCGCGCAGCAGGAAGCCGTCGGCTACCATCAGAGCGGGAGCGTTGGAATGGAAGACCGTCACAGTTACAGGCAATTGGGAACGCTATGTCATTGAACAGAAGAACGAAAAGGGAAGAGGCGGCATTGCCGTTCATCTGCAGGCCGGGGAATCCGCCGTTGATATAGACGGCGTACAACTGGAGTATGGCAGTACTCCATCTGATTACAATTTTTCCGAGATGGAGTTTATTAACAATGAAATGCTTACCCTGTATCCTGCCGGAACCGTCCTGCCCGGCGCTCCCGAAACGAGTATTCCGCTGATTGCCTCTCCTTTAGAGATTGACGGTCGCTTTGATGAGAAAGGATGGAAGGATGCTGCATTCATAAAAGATTTCCATGTCGCGGACAAAAGCAGGCCGAAATTGAAAACAGAAGCCCTTGTCTGCCGCGATGACCGGAATCTTTATATCGGATTTATCTGCAGCGAGGAAAACATGGACAGGCTTGTTGCGCGAGAGAAGAAAGACGAGGGCTTTGTCTGGCTGGATGATTCTGTGGGTGTTGTTGTTAAACCGTGGTCTGAAGGAGGTGCATTGTACATCTTCTGGGTGAACTCGGGCGGCGTGAAAACCTCAATAAGGGACGGCGACCGCAGCTGGTCGCCTCCATGGTCAGCTGCAGTTTACCGTTCGGAAAAGGAATGGCAGGTTGAGATTGCCGTACCTCTTGCAATACTGTGCGAAGGGCTTGCGTTTGAAGATATTATGGGATTGAATCTTATAAGAAACGTACCCCGGTCTGCCGGCCGACATCCGGAAAAGCATCTCTGGGCAGGTGAGAGGGATGCTGAACTGGGAAAGGTTACAGGATTTTTATCTCCTGCCATGAGTTGGTTTGAAGTTCCTTCGGACATCTTGCACTTTCTGTGGCAGTCAGGGAATACCGAACGTTTGACCGCCAGTTTCAGGGTTCCGCAGAATATTGGTGGTGATTGGCAGTGGGCGATGCAGTTGGGGACAGGCGCACACTCGAATGTCGTTAAAGGGGATGTCCGAACGGTAAATGGATACAATCTTGTTTCTTTCAGGGATATTTCGCCGGCGGCGGCAAAAGGTGCTTCCGTTGTTATTATCTCTGCACGGACAGTTGATGGCAATCTCTGTTATTTCAGGCAGGTATCTTTGGAATCTCTCTCTCCTGTTTTAGACCTGAAGCCGCCGCGTTTCAGTTTTGTTTTTGAAAAAGAAGCCAACCCGGTACGTGCTGAACTTAACATAACGGATACTGCCGGAAGTAAAATCACCTTCAGGATTGAAGATGGAAAAGGGCGCGAGGTTCATAGAGAGTCTTTCTCTGCGGCAGATTCTTTAAGAGGCGTCAGATTGAATGAAAATCTGCCTGCGGGAAATTATTTTCTCACCGCTCTGGCCGAAGTGCCCGGCGACAAAACAATAGAGAACGAAAAAAAACATTCATACAGGAAATTGTCTGCTTCTTCCGTAAAAACGCAGATTGACCGGTGGTCGAACATGGTAGTGCGCAACGGCAAACCGCTTATTCCCATGATTCACAGCGTGTCCGGCGCGTACAATCTTATGAATATCGTACCCGATTTCTTCTCGCAGATTGCCGGGCAGGGATTTAATTCGCTTTTTGTCTGGTCGCTGGGAAAGGGGATGGGAACCCCCGGAGACTGGGATGTTGACAAAGCGAGAGAAATTATCCGCATGTCTGAAAAAGCCGGACTGCCTGTGATTTTCTATACCCCGCGCGATGAAAAAGGACGTCCAGTTACGGATTTCAGCAGTGATGAGATAAAGGAGAAGGCGGTGTCTGTTATTGAATCCCTTAAAGACGAGCCCGGAATTTTTATGTGGCATCACTTTGACGAAATATACGGAATCTGGGAAAAAGGGGCAAAGCCCAAGAAAGAACCGGACCTTGCAGATATTTATAATGCATGCGTTGACGCGGACCCTTACAGGTTGCATTACAATAATTCGTGGATATCCGGTCGCCTGTATGGCGGGTTTGGTTCAACCGACATAATAAACTGTACCAGTTACACCCTTGCAAATATGTCCCGCGGCGTGCCGAGCACCGTGAGCAATGCCGCGCGGATGAAAGATACCGCCGAACTCGGAGGCGGCGTTCATCTCGTAGGTATCTGGATGCAGTATTATGCGCGCGCCCGCCTGCGTTATCCTTCGGCGGATGACCTTCAGGCGATGGTTTACGGGTGTCTTGCAGAAGGGGCGAGGGTATTCGGTTTCTGGACAATGCGCCCGCTTTCTGATTATCTGTGGGAGAGTACCGGCCGCATAAACAGGGAAATAGAATCTCTGACTCCCGTAATATACAGAGCAAACCCGGCAGAAGGAATACGGTGTTCAAGTTCGTCAATAAAGTACTGGGGAGGCATTGACGGAGATACGCTCTATCTGGTAACGGTCAATAATTCCTACCAGCCTGTCAGGGCACGCTTTAACCTTGGAGTTGTTAAAGCAAAATCCGGAAAATTGCTGTTTGAGGAAAGAGGAATCAACATTGACGGTCTTAACGGGTTCAGCGATTTATTCAAACCGCTTGAAAGGCACGTCTATAAGTTTACCATGAGATAGAGGAGGAGTAATGTTACAGATAAGACGATTCATGCCGGTGGTTGCGGTGGTTATATGCCTTCTTTTGATGTCAACGGGATACGGAGCAGGTGCTGTAAATAGCGGCAATCGTATCAAATACGGGGATTTCGAAACTGCAAAGCCGTGCGGCCGCCCTGCCGGATGGACGCCTCTTGATTACGGATGGGAACTGGAATCGGCAGGTAACCTGTTTTTCGTAAGCAGGGATGCTTTTTCAGGAAACGGTTCGGCGGCAATCGTTCTCAATACCTTTGAAAACGGTTGGAGCGCAACGCCTCTGAAAAACCTGAAGCCGGATACATGGTACTGTCTCTCAGCCCGTGCAAAGACTGCGTTGGACAAGATGTTTGGAAACGGCCCGACCATTTTTGTTTTCAGGCATCTGCCCGGGGAAAACAGGATGGGAACAAATCCGGACAAGTTTTTCGGTACCTATGCCATGGGCAGGGCCCCGGAGGAATGGGAGTTGATGAAACTTGCTTTCAAAACCCCCGAAGAAACAGGACATATGTATGCCGGTATCGGATTGTATCATGCTCTTGGCACGGCATTATTCGACGATTTGCGGGTTGATGAGATAAATGAGGATGATGCCCTGCAAATCCAGAAGGATTTCATTTCATACAACGACCGGAAAGACCTGTTGAAGTCAAAAAACTTTGTAGTCAACAGTTCCTTTGAGATTGTAACCGCACCGCATATGCCTGACGGATGGGCACATGGCATGCATTACGCGGGCTGGAAACGGGACTTTTACGAGAGTATCCGGGTGGTTGAAGATAATCCGTTTCACGGAGAAAGATGCCTCAAGATAAAAGACGGCAGTCTGCGCTATTGCGGCAGTCCGACCGGAAAAATTGATAAGACTTCCGTTGTCAGTTTTTACCTGCGGACAGACGTGCCGGGTTCGGAATTCAAAGTTTCAGGAAAAACCTTCAAACCGGGAAGAGAGTGGCAGAGGTATGCGGTTGAACTGCCTGAAGGCAGCATTCCCCGTTTCTGGGTGGAGGCGAAAGGACCCTTATACCTTGATGCGGTGCAGATGGAATCTGGAGAGATTCCCTCGGATTATGCGCCGAATCACAGGGACAATCTGTTGTCGGCGCCGCTTCCTCAGGTACCTGAATCTCCGTCAGTTAATATCGGAATGGCAGTTAATGCAGGTGGCAAAATTCCATGGAATAAAGGCATTGCAGCCGGGTCTTTCCGTACAGATTCAGGCAGTCCTGCAAAGAAAGCAACCAGGGCGTTTATCGTAAAGGGTGAAGATGCGCTTCATATCCGCTTTGAATGCCATGACCGAAGGTATGAGAACATGGTGAAAAACATCCGGCAGAGGGATTCATCTTCGTTAGCCGATGATTCCGTAGCGGTAACGGTAAACACGGGCTTTAAAAATGGGCAGGACAGGCCGTTTGTTTTCGAGGTTAACGCGGCAGGTATTCAACGAGATGCCTTCGGGGTTGATGCGCGTTGGGATGCGGAATGGCAGTCAATAACAGGAAAACTAAGAGATGGCTACTGGGTAGAATTTACCATACCGTATGCCGCGTTCAATCATGATTTTGCAACAGATACCTGGCAGGTTAATCTTATACGGTACAGCGCGGCGAGGGATGACGAACAGCGTGAGATATCCGCATGGTTTAATCCGGGTGTTTTTCCGGTTGAATTTACGGGCATGCAGGTTTCAGGTTTTACTGATTTGGCACAGTATCGTGTGAAGGTCGGTGGTGCTCGTGTCGTGCTTTGCGGAACAGGAAGTGCTTTCCGGCCCATGAATCTGTACAACGTGGCTTTTAGTATAGGGTGTGCATCCGGAAACTCTCATGGAACCGCGGTGTTTTCGCTCCCGTCGGGTATTAAAAAGGAAATGTCGTGGCAGACTGAAGGCGGCATTGCCCTGTTGAGTTTCGGTCCGTTTAAAGATGCGGAGGTCATGGACATCAAGGATTTTACCCTGACTGTGTTAAAAGATGGTCGTCCCGTAGCCGTGAGGAAGTTTTGGAATCGTCTGCGCATACAGCCGGTGTTGTCGGTGGGGCATCTTGACCGCACCTATTATACGAATGAAAAGACAGCCGGTTTGCGGGTGGATGTTAATGCTTGTCCGTCTTTGTCGGAGAGGTTGGAGATGGACGTATCCATTACCGGACAGATGAACAGGATATTCCACAAGAGGTACCCGGCGGAATCTTCTATTATTGAAATACCGCTTCCTGCTGATCTGTCTCCCGGTGATTATATTGTGAAGGTTAATCTTGTCAGCGGGAACCAGGGTGCTTCAATATTTGCTTCAGGTGAAACGTCACTTACAAAACTTGCGCCGTCAGCAATGGAAACTAAGGTCAATCCCATAACCCGAATGCTGGTTGTCAACGGCAAAGAATATATCCAGCATGGTCTGTCCGTATCCGCGGCGACAAATACCCGGGAAAACCTTAACCGGCGGCTTGAATATTTACCGCTCGACATAGATGAAATAGCCAAACGGTTTACCGGCATAACGCCTCTTTACGCAACTCTTGATAAGGACCGCGAGTATACTGTACCGGTTTTGAAAGATCTGGTTGAAAAATTTTACCGGGCCGGACTTGACGTGACAATGAGTATTCCGAGTATCGCGAAGTCTGCGGCGTTTGATCCCGGGGACAGGTTTTTTGACGACCGTTTTGACGCGCTCAAACAGTACGGGATGAAAGAATGGCCGGTAATCGCATGGTACCAGTTCGACGAGGCATACGGCTGGTGGGAAAAGACCGCCGGGAACAAAGAGTCCGACCTGCTTGATTTCTACTGGCAGTTGAAGGAGTTTGACCCTTACCGTGTTTTTAACACCGATACCTGCCACTGCGGCAGGGTTTACGGAGGTTTGTACCACGCCGACTGGATAGGAGGCTCGTACTATCCGATTTCATTTTATCCGCCGATGAATTTAGTTTCAGGGATTCGCGGTTTTGCCATGGCAACAGAGAAGACGCGCTCCGCCGTTGATGCCAGGGTTGTTACCGGGGGTTTTCTTCCCTGTTTCGCCTACGAAAGAGGAAGGGAACCTTCTGCTCGGGAATACCGCGCCGCCGTATACCTGATGATGATTAACGGATGCCGTGCAGCCAACCTGTGGATGTATTCGGTTTTTTCGCAGGAACTCTGGGACAGCATGATTCCTCTGAAAGAAGAACTATCTTTTTTAAGCAGGATTTTTTCAGAAGGCAGGGATATTTCTCCGCTGGTTTCTGTTTCTAACTCTTTCGTTGACTTTACGGCATGGCAGTATCATGGTAGAGTCTATCTTATTACCGCAAGTTTTACACCCGAAGGAGTCACCGCCGCTTTTGACTTGAAACTTATCAAGCACAGCGGCCGCTCTGTGGAAGTTTTTGAAAATCGTAACATGAAGATAGATTCCGGAATTCTCACGGATATCTTTGAAGGATTTGCCTGCAGGGTCTATGAAATTCAATGATGATAAAATGAAAAAAAAATATATGTATACAGTCGCTGGATGCACATTCTGCGGGTCATGCCTGTATGAATGTAAATTTGATGCCATAAAGATGACCGATAAAGGTGCGGTGATAGACCAAAAAAAATGCACGCACTGCGGCAGATGCTATGAGAACTGTCCGAACGGGGCCATACACAGGAAGGAAGTAAGAAACGATTCCTAACAGGGACTTTTCATAAAACAAAGGAGGAACTTGGGATGGAAATGCAATATCAGGATGGTAGGGCGTATCAGCCGGAAAGACTGCTTGACCTTGACGGAGAATTTGATGTTGTAGTAACCGGCGGAGGTATGGCCGGAGTTGGAGCGGCGGTGTCTGCGGCGAGGGGCGGCTGTAAGACTTTGCTTGTTGAAAAAGAGACCGCTCTCGGCGGGCTGGCAACAATCGGGCTGGTAAACATCCCTATGGATTTTCTTTCTGGAATAGGAAAGGAGATGTTTGAGGAACTGGAAAAAGTCAACGGACTGGAACGCCGCAATTCCGACCCTGAGAAGCACAAACTTATCCTTGACAGGATGGTCTTGAAATCAGGTTGTAAAATGCTTCTGGATACGTATGTTGTTGATTCAATCATGGAGAAAAACAGGATATGCGGTGTAGTGGTGGAAAGCAAGGCGGGAAGAAAAGCCATACTTGCCAAACGGATAATTGACTGTTCGGGAGATGCGGATGCCGCATATTATGCCGGATGCGATTACAAGGTTGGCCGTGCGTCTGACGGGCTGACCCAGGCATGCTCAACCGAGTTCCGTCTGGGAGGCGTTGACTGGGACAGGTATGTGGATTCAGGTTTCCAGGTAGAAAATCCGAGGTGGACAAAGGTAATAAAAAGAGCAATAGAAAACGGTGACATACCCTACATGATAGAAAATCACATGAACTGGATGACGCACGTCCCGGGACGTCCCGAACACTGCGGGAAAGACGAGGTAAGCATATGCATGGCACATTCCCGCAACTGTCATCCTCTTGATAATCACGACCTGACGAGAATGTACGTTGAGGGACGCGAACAGGTTGATATTCTGTGGAAGTTTATAAAAAAATACGCACCGGGTTTTGAGAACTGCTATCTTGTTGACACGGGAACGTTGCTGGGAGTGCGGGATACAAGAAGGGTTATGGGAGAGTATGTTCTTACAGGAGAGGACCTTGCCAGACACAGAAACTTTGATGATGTCGTAGCGATAAGTCATCACGGATACGACATGCACAATCCCGACGGACCGGGTAACATAAAATTTATAAAGATGGAAATCAAAGGCGAAACAAGGTACGTTGTCTATGCAAAGGGAGGAGTTCTTGCCACAAGGCTTGATTTTCCTGAAGGAAATATGCCTCCCGGAGGCGCTGACGTTTTATGTGACGCGGAAGGGCGGACCGGAGACGACATGCAGTTCCCCGATATGGTATTCCATGATATTCCGTATCGCTGCCTCGTTCCTCTGAAGGTTGAGAATCTTCTTGTGGCGGGCAGATGCCTTTCCGCTGATTTCGAGGCGCAGTCGGGCAGCAGGCTGATAATGGCCTGCATGGCAATGGGAGAGGCCGCCGGAATTGCTACGGCCATGTCTCTCAAGGCGGATATTTCTCCCGGGAAGATAAGCGTGGATGAATTGCAGAACATACTTGTGCAAAATGGCGGGGATATCGGACAGCGATACAGAAAGAGACCTGCTCTGCAGAAAAAACACAATAGCAACGTAAAGAGATGATAGAGGTCGGCAAGTACAGGATATATTTCGGGGATTTTCACGGGCAGTGGAACGCATCGGAAGAAGAGATGGCACTGCTTGTTGCAGGGCTGTGGTACCACGGCTATGATTTTTCTGCCTTCCAGACTCCTGCAAGGTATGATTTTTTCAAGAGAATAGTAACGGCAAATAAGATACCGCTTAAAATTTTTCCGGGTATGGAGTGTATGTATGAGTGGGGGCATCTGACGACGGTAAACGTTAAAGGGAAACCTCCGGACGCCGACTCTACGGACTATGAAAACGTGCTTGCCTGGTTTAAACAAAACAGCGGTTGGGTTGTGCTTGCGCATCCCTACGAATTCATGCTGGACAAACTGGAATATCTGCTGGACAGGAACCTGCTTGATGCCGTTGAACTTATTAACGGACACCTGCGTTCCAACCGCAATCTGTATCTCATCTCGTGGTACAGAAACCTTCTGCAGAAGGGGAAAACGGTGCCGATAGTCAGCGGGCTTGACATTCATATACCGACCGGTTCAAGCCGCCCGTCCATTCTGTGTGACGAAAATTATCCGCCATCTTCGGACATAGGCGCTTTCGGTTCCCACCGTACGGGGGTTATCGCAAAGGAATGTACGGCGGAATGCATAAAGCAGGCAATAGACGACAGGCAGACGTTCATTGAACTTGCCGGCGGTGAACTTATCGGACCGCCTGAAATAACCGGATACCTTAAGAAAAACAACTATACGGATAGGGCGGAAAAGGATATGGAGGCAAGGAGAATGTTTGTCCCCGCAATTTCCGGCATAATAACGGGAAATGGCAAAATCAACCTGACATATGAGCATCCGGTGGAGAAAACAGTTGTATGCGGCAGGGAATACAAACCCCGGGCATTTAAGACAGCGATAAAGGCACCGCTTATATTTCACCGCAACACGCAGTATGTAAACGTTGTGAGCCTGTCCGGAAAAGATATTTCCGTGAATGCGATGAAGGTTTACCATCCTGTCCAGGCAGAGGTTTTCCCTGAAATACAGTCAGGACGGGCAAGGACGCTGGTAAGCATCTCAAATGCAGGTTCTGAAAAAATCAAGAACCTGAAACTGCAGGTTTCCTGCGGGAAACAGCGGTTCACAAAATCACTGTTCGGCGTCATGCCAAATGTAGCAGAACATGTCGTCCATGAATGGAAGATTGACGAACCGCTGAGGCCTTCAAAATTTGATTTCAGCATAGGGAACGCGGAAATCAGTAAGTCCTTTTCAAAGTATCTTGTTTTCATGGAGTGCCCGCGTATAAAAGACCCCGGAAGCGAAAAAGAATGGGAGAAAATCAGGCCTGTGAATATGAGCGGCGATTTCCCCGAACAGGTTGATACGGGATATACGGTTTACTGGAACGGCAATGACGACCTGAGTGCGGAGGTTAAAACTGGATGGAATAATAACGCATTGTATTTCAAAATTGCCGTTAAAGACGATATTCTTGCGCCTTCAAAGACAAACCTTCTAATGTTTGGAGACTGCTTACAGATAGGCATCAATCCGGTCGGCACCGAAGCCGTGGGCAACCAGAGTTTTTACGATATAATGATGAGCCGCGGTACCGAAGATGGCAGGGAAAAGGCATACATGGAACGGCCGGTAAAAATGGCGCTTGAATACACCCGCAGTCAGAGGTTTCTACTTGAAGGGCTGTACTGCGGCAGTATCAAAAAAGGAGTTTTTCAAGGGCTTCTCACCATTCCTTTTCATCTTATCCCTCCGGTACAGCCGCTTCCGGGGTCCAGGTTCGGACTGTACTATGTTCTGTTTGACAACGACGGCAAAGGGCTTAAAACGATTTTCCAGTGGCCACTGCATTCAGAAAGGTACGTAAACCAGGCATGGTATGTGCCTTATTACGGTGCCTGGGCAAGCGTACAATTGAAAGGATAATTTCAATGAATACCATATCGCATAAGAATATAGCGGCGAGAGGTTTTGACCTTTTGCCTGCCGGAATAAAAAAAGAGTGGAAAAACGGAAAGCAGTTTGTTCTTAAAACCTGCATGTACCCTGACATATTTGCAGACAGGGGGCTGAGTGAAGAAGAAAAGGAAAGGAGGGACCCTGACTTTGACAACGCTTTCCTGGAGCCTCTTCCCCCGAAAGCGGCCTGGTACCGGGAGTTAAGCAGGAAGGTAAATGGTCTTCCTTCGGCGTCGTTTTCCGAAATTATCCCCGAGAACCGCATATACATCTATTCCTATTTCATGGAAAAGACAGTCGATTCCTTGAAAAAAGGGGACAGAGAAAAAGCGGCGAGGTTTGCCGGGGTTTTGTCCCATACCATAGGCGATACGGCACAGCCTATACATCTCGTGAATTCCAGGACACTCGATGCCCTGATAAAGTGTCCTGATGAGTTCCTCGGATTTGAACTGCATGCAGGTATTGAGGGAATTACAGGGAAGCCGGTTATTAGGAATTATGAACCGGAACTGCTGGGTAGTACACGGTCACAAGCGCTGATGGGGTTTTATAAGAAGACCCTGATTATGGCCGAAGAGTGCAGGTATACCACGCCTCTCATGGTCAGGGCGGTATATTCGCACAATCCTGAAGAAGCGGTAAGGCTTGCGGGGATAAGCGTAAAACAGGCAACCCTTGTCTTTGCCGATTTTTTAAGGACGGCGTGGGCACTTGCAAACAGTGAAGATATTCAGGCGAGGCCTTTTTCTCTCACCGAATATCCCTGTATATCTTCCACGGTGGATATGCTCTACCGTTACAGACCGATGAAGAACATTTCCCTTATTCCCTACAGCGGCGGGAAATCCTATCCTCTGACAGTTTTGAATAAGGCAGGAAATAAGGTAACTGTCACAGGGCTTGGCGTAGTTCCGTATCTCGGTCCGCTAAAAACATCTGCCGGTACAGTCAAGGAAAGAGATGCACGTGTGGAGTATCTGCTGTGTTCGGGATCTTACACTTCTTTCAGGGCGACAGTCGGTCTGAACCCGCTTTTCAAGGAAAGCAGGGGGAGAGTGGTCTTCCGGGTTTTTGCCGACGGCAGAATGATTGGAAAGAGTGGAGAGTTTTGTCCCGGAAAACCTGCGGAGGAACTGAAGGCAAAGATTCCCTGCAACGCCCATTTTCTGACGCTGTCCATGCTGACAGTGGAGGAGCCGCCCCCGTCCCTGGCGCAGACCCATCCCCACGGCGTATGGGTAAATCCCATACTGGAGTAAAACAATGAAGAAAAAGAAACTGTTTGTTTTTGACTTGGACGGGACTGTGCTTACTCCGGGGCAGGAGCCGTATGCAAGATTGCCCGATGTTTTCTCGGAGTTTCTGGATATTATTTCTGCAGACGGCTGGATGTGGGGTATAAACTCTACGTGGGACGTGAACGGGCAGTGGCACCTTGTGCTGGTGAGCAGTGTCAAGAGCAGGCCGGCATTTTTGATGGGGGAGATGGGACTGCGGATAGCGGAGGTAAAGAACTCACGGCTGGAATTTCTTCAGCCGTACACGGCAATCATGGAGAAGAAAGTGCAGGAGATAATCGAGAAAGACCTTTATCCCGTAATGAGCCATATATGCTCAAGGTTCAATCCTGCAAAGATGCATTTCTACGGGCATATGTTTCATTTTATAGTTGATGCGAAAGAGAAGGAAGAGTTTGATGATTTCACTGCGGGAATAAACGCTGAAAATCTTATAGTGAGCAAAGGGAAGGGAAGTTTTTCCGCCTATCCCTCCATTCTGAATAAAGGAAAATCTGTTAAGGAAGTCGGGAGAATAGCCGGGTTATCTCCGGAAGAAATAGTTGTTGCAGGCGATGAAATTGCGGATATACCTATGATGGATTCAGACCTCTCAAAACATCCCATCTGTCCCTCCAACGCCCACGATGAAGTGAAGAAACACGTGAAATCGGCAGGCGGTATAATCGGCACCAAACCTCATGCCCATGGTATAATAGAGGCGTTCCAAATATTTAAGGAGGGGTTTGATGGCACACAATACCACCTATGATGTACTTGCCGCTCTGCCGAAAAAACAGAAACTTTTCTGGGAGATAGACGGTTTATCAAGAGACGAACTGGATGTCTTTCTGCTTAAAGGCAATCCGGATGTATACTGCGGGGCAGCTGTCAGAGAAAAAAAAGAGATGGAAAAATACATGTCCTTTTTTACCTATCCCACCGACAGGAAAACAAGATACGGCATCAATAACAACGGCAGACTCTTCCACTACTTTCCCGTGGACACGGATATTTATGAAGGCAGCGGTTCATGGCAGTCTGATTCCACGGAAAAATGGCGGCTTGCGGACAAAGGATTTCGTGAGTATATTACAAAAATTATGAACTGGCTGGAAGAAGGCAGAAAACATGACGCTCTTACGGCAACCGCGGGATTGTTTCACGTTTTGCAGGACCAGTGCGCTTTTTTCCACTCGCTTGAAGGCGAAGAGGGCTGTTCCCAGTGGATACTTGACGAACTGGTTGAACGCCCTGCCGGATGCCTGAGGACGCCGACGTCACTGCTTTCCGAACAAACCCCCGCAATAGACCTTTGCAGGTATAAACCGGTGCTTCTCGGCACGGATACCGAAGAGATAATTTTCCACCTGTACCATAGATACAGGGAGGTGAAGAGCGCCAATCATAAACTGCTCGTCCCTCTTGTTCAGTCATATTACAGGAAAGATGCAAAGGGTGAACAAACAATCAGGGGGCATATCGGGAAAAAAGTGGCGGAGTTGACGTATGACCTTATATACACAATATACTGTTTCGCATCTTCGGATTTCCGGAGGTCCGAAGTGAAGAGACTTGAAAAAGTTTACCTGTCGGACATCAAGCCGATAAACTATCCGCGCCATGCCGCCCTGCCTTACCGTTTCAATACTCTTGTCAGGAATCATTCGCTGGGCGACGGACCTGAGGAATACCCTTTGAGCCTGCCGGTTGATACCGGCCGCGGACGCCGGGAACTGCGGTTTTCCCGGGGAATCGGCATGGGAGCGCACAGGGAGTCAATAATTGCCTATGCCGTTCCGAAGGGGGTATTCGGGCGTTTCCATGCATATTTCGGTCTGCATTCAAGACTGGGGAAAGACGGAAATGTGGAGTTTGAACTCCGGTTTGGCGGCAAACGGAAAATGAAAGAACAATTGAATAAAAACAATCCCGCCGTGGAGATAAACCTGGACGTTAAGTCCGGCGGACTCTTGCAGTTTATCATCGGGACAAAAAAGGGCGTAAAAGCGTCATGCAATAATCTTGTTCTTGCAGAGCCTTGCCTGACCAAGTCCTGATAACAATCATTTCAAATCTCCCGTTTGCCGCTCCGCTTTAAATAATGCATGAACAAACTGGAAAGACTTTTGCTAATGGTGATATAATAGACGTAAAGAAACTGCTTTCCGGAGAAAAAAATGAAATTTGCGATAGGATACCAACTGCCCGAAGAGAAAGACGAGGTTTCCGTTCTTGAAATAATAGACGAGTTCGGAAAACGCATCTCCGAGGTCTATTTCCCGTGGGGCGATATGCCTTCCGGGCGCGCTCCACTTTTGAGCCGGCGGGGATACGTCTTCTGGGAAGGGCAGGAAAGACTGGAGTCCGACCTTAAGAAAATAAAGGAAAAAGGCGTAAAACTCGACCTCCTGCTGAACGCCAACTGCTACGGCAGGTATGCCGTGAGCGAATACCTGCAAAACCAGGTGGTTTCGGTTCTCGAGCATCTGAAAAATATTGCCGGCGGCGCCGACATCGTTACGACTGCATCCTTGACCGTTGCGCATGTGGTGAAAGAAAACTTTCCGGAAGTGGACGTCCGCGCTTCCGTAAATATGCGCATGGATACCGTTACTGCGATGGAATATGTTTCCAATATTTTTGACAGTTACTATCTCCGCCGGGAATTCAACAGGAACATTGAGTATGTGAAAAACGTTAAGCGGTGGGCGGACGCGAGCGGAAAAGGAATCTACCTGCTTGCAAACAGCGGATGCCTGAACTTCTGTCCCGCCCAGACCTACCATGACAATATGGTGGCGCACGAAAAGGAGATTGCCGAGACGGTAAACATAAAAAATTGGGTACCGCAACTCTGCTGGAACTATTATCAGGACAGGTCACACTGGCACACGATGCTGCAGGGCAGTTGGATACGCCCCGAAGATATTCGCAACTATGAGGGTATTGTCCAGACCGTTAAACTCGCAACCCGCATGCACGCCAATCCGATGCGTGTGGTCTCCGCGTATGTGAACGGCAGTTACCGCGGTAACCTTGCCGACCTCTTTGAGCCGGGCTTCTCTCCCATAATTCAGCCGTACATTATTGACAATGAAAAATTTCCTGAAGACTGGTTTGAGAAGACTTCGCAGTGTAAAAGGAACTGCCATGAGTGCAGCTATTCCAAAGAAGTTCTTGAAAAAGTCATGGTGGAAATCCAATAAGTGAAAAAAGTCTATGGATGAAATCAATCCGGTATCAATACATGGTGGGGGGCTTCCACAGCCACAGGTTCAGGGTAGTGTCGTCTACCGTGCAGGGGCCCCTCGGCGATATCAATTTATAGTTGGGCCACCGGCCGCAGTCAAAACGCACCTTTTCTTTTGCAATGCTTACCGGACACGTTTTATAGATTTCATGGAATCCTTCATATGTCTGGCATCCGCATGAGACCCGTTTACACTTCTCACATGTGAATTTCGGGACAATCGTAGCGCCTATGCGAAGATGATAACCGTCAAATTTTACCTTTCCCCCGCATTCCATGCAGGTAGAGCCTTCGAGTTTTGAAAAGTTAATTCTCCAGAACCGGATTTCCGTGTTGTCTGGGTTGAATTCGTCCGCATATTTTTGCGGCAGGTAAATCATCTTGGGTATATTTATCTTCATCCTGTCGGTCTTCTCGTAAACCGCCGGCAGATGCTTGAGAACGTACCCGGGCAGTCTGCTCTGCTGTATCTCCATGGCGGATTTAAACGATACGCTCATTGTAACGAACAACAGTCCCGAAAAGATGAATCCTTCCAGTATCCCGGGAAAAAGGCCGAACAGCCTGTCGACGATGTGTTTTATGTCTATTCTTCTTCTCAGGATTTCGAGTATGAATATTATCGTCAGTACGAGAAAAACCGTCATTGTGAGGAAGCACGTCAATTCGGCGGCATTTCCGGTTATGTTGAATTTTGAAAGGAGATTCGCTGGAGCTCTGTATACTATAGAGGCAAGCGCTATCCCTCCGGCGATTCCAATCAGGTCGACAATACTGCCTACGAAGCCTCTGATAAGTCCCAGCAGCAATGCGCTAAGGAAAAGGATGGAAACGGTGACGTCTATTCCCGTGAACATGCATATATGATACTACAATAAATGAAAACAGAGAAGGGGCTTTCTCAAAAAACCCCTTCTCTGTAAGTGTGATGAAGTCCTGTTACCTGCTATTTTTCATCCTGTCTCTCTTTCCATCCCTCTGTATGCCCGGTTTTCGAGCAGGTTTTTCTCCTTTCCAGTTTTCGCGCATACCGCCGAGTTTCCTTTTGAGTCCCTGATACTCTGCATCATCCGCCAGTTTGTCATCCATTCTTTTGCGCATACGCATATGCAGATTTTTCATTTCTTCCGCCATGCTCTGCAGTTCCGCATCGTTGTCTATTGCCGCCTTTTCCCTTTCCCTCATTTGCTGTCTTGTCTCCAAGGCGTTTCTCAGCCGTTCGCGCGTCTGTTCCGTTGCTTCCGGTGTCCGGGCCTGCAGAGTTGTGCTGAGTCCGAGCAGTATTACCATTGCTGTCAGCGCCGTCATTGCCTTTTTCATCGTTTTCACCTCCTTTACCCCGAACCGACGTCTTTTGTCGTTGCGAGCGTAGTTTGCGCGGCAATCTCAACCTTATTCAGAGATTGCTTCGGCTTTGCCTCGCAATGACAAACGATTGGGGGCTGTGATTCATCTCTTTTTGTATAAATTAGACGGTTGACATGTTATATGGTTTAGTGTACCTTATAACCTGAAATGAAAAAGAAAATAGCGGCATTCGACCTTGACGGAACGCTCATTGATGCGTATTCCGCAGTTGCAAAGACCTTCAATTTTGCCCTTGAACAACTTGGCTATTCTCCCGTTTCTCCGGAAACGGTAAAACGCGCAGTAGGCGGCGGCGACAAAAACCTTGCAGGCAAGTTTGTCAGGCAGGAAGATATTCCGCATCTTATATCTGTATACAGGGAAAACCACACACGGTTTCTTGACCAGGGCATCGGATTGCTTGACGGGTGTGAGCAACTGTTGGCGTTTCTCAAGGACAATGGTTTTATGCTGGGAGTTGCTACCAACAGGGCAGGGTTTGCCGTGGACACTCTGCTGGAAAAATTGAACATAAGGCAATACTTTGATATAATATGCACGACCGACGACGTGGAAAATCCGAAACCGCATCCGGACATGCTCTTCAAGATAATGGATTTTTGCAATTCTCGCAACAAAGACGAGATTTTTTACGTGGGAGACATGGACATAGACTATTTTACGGGCAGGAATGCAGGAGTGGATACGTACATAGTTGCGACGGGTTCTTCCTTCAAAGAAACGTTGGAAAAACTTGAAGGTATAAATTTGTTTGAAAATCTGATAACGCTGAAAAAGCATTTAGAGAAAAAATTATAGCCCCCTCATCACTTGTCATTGCGAGGCGAAGCCGAAGCAATCTCATATTAAGGTTGAGATTGCCGCGCCAAAAAACGGCTCGCAATGACAGAGAACGTCGGTTCGGGGTAAAGGAGATAGCAATGGAAATAGTTGATGTATTTGCGAGGGAAATTCTGGATTCGAGAGGGACGCCGACCATAGAGGTCGAGGTTTCCCTCGAAGATGGAGAAATCGGAAGGGCGGCGGTTCCTTCCGGAGCGTCTACCGGAGAAAGGGAGGCGCTGGAACTGCGGGACGGGGGAAAGAGGTTTCTGGGCAAAGGTGTGGAAAAAGCGGTTAAAAACGTCAATGAGGTGATAGCTCCCGAGATAGAAGGGATGCTTGTTTATGAACAGCGGGCGATAGACAGGTTTATGATAGAACTTGACGGGACCGAGAATAAGTCGAACCTCGGGGCAAACGCAATGCTGGGGGTAAGCCTTGCGGCGGCGAGAGCGGCGGCCGGTTCTCTCGGAGTGCCGCTGTATTTCTACCTTGGAGGACTTAAATCCAATTTCCTGCCGGTTCCTCTCTGCAACGTTATAAATGGAGGAATGCATGCGGACAACAATCTGGACATTCAGGAGTTTATGATAGCCCCGGTGGGAGCGGAGAATTTCAAGGAAGGATACAGGATGGTAGCGGAGGTTTTTCAGGTTTTAAAGAAAACCCTTAAGTCCAAGGGCTATACCACCTCGGTTGGCGACGAAGGCGGTTTCGCTCCGAACCTGAAGAAAAACGAAGAAGCGATGGAACTGATAATCGAGGCGATTCAAAAGGCGGGATATAAGCCCGGGAAAGACATTTCGATTGCTCTTGATTCGGCTGCCTCTTCCATTTATGAAAAGGGCGCATACCTTTTTGAAGGTAAAAAGCTATCTTCTTCGGATATGATTGACTACTACGGGAAAATCATAAAGAAATACCCGGTTTTCTCCATAGAGGACGGCCTTGCGGAAAATGACTGGGACGGCTGGAAAGATATGACTGAAAAACTCGGTGACAAGATTCAGATTGTTGGAGACGATATTTTCGTGACAAACCCGGCTATTTTCAAAAAGGGCATAGAGAAAAAGGTTGCCAATGCCATTCTGATAAAGGTTAACCAGATAGGCACTCTCACCGAGACGCTCGAGACTGTCGAGATGGCGCAGAGAAACAACTACGGTGTCGTTATATCTCACAGAAGCGGAGAGACGGAAGATTCTTTTATAGCCGACCTTGCCGTCGGCGTGAATGCCGGGCAAATCAAGACGGGGTCTCTCAGCAGGTCCGAACGGCTGTGCAAATACAACCAGTTGTTGAGGATAGAAGAGTCTCTCGGAGAAACAGCCATGTACTACCGGATAACGGGGTAGTGCCGCATTTTGCTTTGCGGGGGCAGGAATGAGAAGACGCGACAGGAAAAAATATCTTCTGCTGTTTATATGCCTTTTTTTCATATTGATAAGCATACCGAGGATGAAAAGCCTCATAAGTCACTGCCGCAGACTTCGCTATTATGAAGATGAGATAAAAATGCTGCGGATGGAAAACGGGAAGCTTGCAGAGAAAATAAGGTCCATGCAGGATGACCCTTACTATGCGGAAAAAATGCTCAGGGAAAATCACGGATACATAAAGGAAGGGGAATACGTTTACAGGGTAGAGAAGTGAGGTGAAAAATGTACCCGGCAAAATTTGTAAGAGATAACCTAAAACTTCTTAAGGAAACTTCCGAGTCGAAGGGCGACAAGGTGCAGTGGGACGAGTTTGAGGAACTCGACAACAAGAGAAGAAGGATAATAACGTTTGTCGAGGAGCGAAGACGCTGGCAGAAAGACTTGAGCGGAAAAATCGCCGACAGAAAAGGCGGCGAGGGCACCACGCAGGACATGATAAAGCAGGCGAGAAAATATTCCGACGAGATAAGAAAAAGCGAAGAGGAACTTGCAGGCATAGAAAAAAGGTTTGACGAGATAATATCATCCATCCCGAACATTCCGCATTCTTCCGTCCCAGAGGGAAGGGATGCGGAAGACAACGTGACGGTAAGGACTTGGGGCGAGATTGAAAAGAAAGGTTTTGAAGTTCTTCCGCACTGGGATATCGGCGAAAAACTTGACATTCTTGACTTCCCGAGAGGTTCAAAGATTTCAGGCAGTTTCTTCCCTGTTTTCAGGGGATACGGGGCAGTTCTTGTCAGGGCACTGATAAACTTCATGCTCGACCTCCACCGTAAAAACGGTTTTACCGAGGCGTGGGTTCCCGCGCTTGTCAACAGGGATAGCATGTTTACCACCGGGCAACTGCCGAAACTCGAAAAAGACATGTACCATCTCGATGAAGGCGACTACTTCCTGATACCCACTGCCGAGGTTCCTGTAACCAACCTGCACAGGGACGAGGTTATTCCGGAAGAAAAACTTCCGCTCTATTATGCCGCGTACACCCCCTGTTTCAGGAAGGAAGCGGGTGCGTATGGAAAAGATACGAGAGGTTTGATTCGACTGCATCAGTTCGACAAGGTGGAACTGGTGAAATTCGTGCGTCCGGAAACCTCGTATGAGGAACTTGAAACCCTCGTTGAAGAAGCGGAAAAGGTATTACAGGCTCTAAAACTGCCTTACCGCATACTGAAACTCTGTACCGGCGAATTGAGTTTCTCGGCAAGCAAATGCTACGATATAGAGGCGTGGGCGCCGGGCATCAAGAAATGGCTCGAGGTCTCCTCCTGTTCTAATTTCGAGGCATTTCAGGCGAGAAGGGGAAAGATACGTTACCGCAACACGAAAGAAGGCAGAACCGATTACGTGCATACGCTCAACGGTTCGGGAATAGCCCTTCCGAGGACCATCATAGCCATTCTGGAAAATTATCAGCAGGCCGACGGCTCCATATCGGTTCCTGAAGTTTTGAGAAATTACATGGGCGGTCTTGAGAAAATAGTCTTTCCTTCCTCCGATAGGGGAGAGGGGTAGGGTGAGGGGGAATACTGGACAGCGCTATTAAAATGGAAAAAACAGATTTGTTAAACCGGGTTGAAAAAGAAGTATCCGCCGTAAAGGACGACGTTGTCGCATGGCGCAGGCATTTCCACAAATACCCCGAACTCGGATTCGAAGAATATAAAACCTCCGAAAAAGTCCGTTCTGTCCTGAAAAAAACAGGCATTCCTTTTGAGGTGAAAGCGGGGACCGGCGTCGTCGGGTACATAAACAGGGATGCGGCCGTGACAGTGGGTCTGAGGGCGGACATGGATGCTCTTCCTGTTGAAGAGAAAACAGGGCTTCCGTTTGCATCTGTCAATAAGGGCATCATGCATGCCTGCGGACACGACGGGCATACCGCCGTATTACTTGGCGTTGCGAAGGTTCTCAAAAAACTGGAAAAACATCTCAAAGTAAATGTCAGGCTTATCTTTCAGCCTTGCGAGGAGAAACCTCCTGGCGGCGCATCGGTTATGATAAAAGAAGGAGTTTTGAAGGACGTGGATTATCTTTTGGGCTTTCACTTTTTCCCCTTTCTGCCGCTGTACAAGGTCTGGTTTGGCAAGGGTCCGGTTATGGCGACAACGGATTTCTTCTACATCACGGTCAAGGGTAAAGGAGGCCACGGTTCTACGCCTGACCTCACCAATGACCCGATTGTGTGTTCTGCCGCCGTCATAGAAGGTTTTCAGACGATTGTGAGCAGGAACGTAAGTCCGTTCAAGCCCGCGGTTATATCCGTCTGTAAAATTTATGGAGGGGATGCCTTTAACATAATTCCGGAAACGGTTGAACTGACAGGTACGGTGAGAACCCTTGATGATGCAACGCAAAACAGGATAAAGGCGGAGATGGAAAAGAAACTTTCCGCCATAGCCGAAGGCTTCAGATGCAGTGCGAAGATGAAATACGAAACTTATTCACGCCTCTGCGTGAACGACGAAAAATTCACGGGCAATCTTGAAAATCTTGCCGTAGATATATTCTCCGGGAAAAATATCATTGACTTCCATCCCGTGATGGGAGGGGAAGATTTTGCGTTCTTCTCCCAAAAAGTTCCGTCGGCATACCTGTTTATCGGCATAGGCGACAGGTATGGTACAAACCACAACAACAACTTTTCAATAGACGAAAAGGTACTGCCTTACACCGTCAATCTTTTCGCTTCTTTAATCCTCAATTTCCCTGTTCCTTCCCTTTGATTCCCTCTCCCTTGAGGGGAGAGGGGCAGGGTGAGGGTGAAAGGAATTACAATGTACGACATCCTGATAAAAAACGGAACGATAATAAACGGCATCGGCAGTTCTTTTACTGCCGACGTGGGCATTAAAGGCGGCATGATAACCGCCGTTGGTAAAATAAGGCAGAAGGGCAGAAGAGAGATAGATGCGGCGGGATTCTGCGTGACGCCGGGATTTATAGACTTCCACAGCCACAACGACCGTGTTCTCTTGAACAAGGTTCCTTCCATCGCAAAAATAACCCAGGGCATCACGACCGAAGTCACAGGCCAGTGCGGGCTGTCCGCAGTGCCTTACCTGTCCGGAAAAGAACCAAAAGAAAAGGACATGCTTCTGGGGAAGAGCGACCGCCCCCTCCCGTGCCTTTGGGAGAATTGTATCCAGATGTTGAAAGCTTCCCCTCTTGTGACTAACGTAATACCTTTTGTTGGACAGGGGAATATAAGGTTGCTGGCGGTTGGTTTTGAAAATCGGCCTGCCAGAAAAGACGAAATCGCCGGAATGAAGAAGATAGTTGCAGGGATAATGGAGTCCGGCTGCTGGGGAATGTCAACAGGGCTTATCTATCCTCCGGGAATTTTTACCTCTAAGGCGGAGATTGTCTTCCTTGCGAAGGTGGTTGCAGACTTCGGCGGTCTCTATACTTCCCATATCAGGGGTGAAGGGGAAACGCTGT
>CAYPTS010000019.1:23315-26843 GCA_964413825.1 uncultured bacterium | reverse complement strand
TTCATAATTATATTCCATTTCCATTCACTGCGCAAAATTGATGTCCGCCGCTCAAATTCCGACATAAGAATCCTTGGTGCTGAGGGGAAAGGAAAGAGTTGACGTGCGAGTGTGGAAGCACAGTCATAAGACAAGGTGAAAAGCATAAGCGTTCGGACGATTACCTTACTCGGAGCTGTTTGAGTCCGCCGTAAAAAACTTGACGGTGAGGCAGAGATATACTTTAATATACTTTTCGGAGAAAAACATGGACATAGCGAAACTGGATAAAAATATGGCCGTTGAGGAACCGGGGAAAAACCTGTTCTGGTATGACGCGAAAAAGCTCACAACCGAAGGCAAGGGGTGGAAAGACACGGAATCGTTTTACGACAGGCTTCCTGCAAGAGTTAAAGGGGTTGTCAGAGATGCCGTATGGCAATTGAGCAAGTCTTCCGCGGGAATCAGCATTCGTTTCTCGACAAATGCCGCGTCTTTGTCGGTAAAATGGGACGGTTTTCAGGCAATGAACCATATGACCGCCGCCGGAGTCAGCGGCCTTGACCTTTACGTCAGACACCATGGACAATGGAAATGGCTGGCGGTGGGCAGGCCTTCGGCGGAATTAAACGAGGCACAACTTTTTGATGGCCTGCCGGAAGAATCAAGGGACTACATACTATACCTGCCTCTGTATAATCCCGTCCATAAGATTGAACTGGGCATACCCGGCCGGTTTGAAATAATGCCCTCTCCGCCCCGAGAGAAAAAGCCGGTAGTATTTTACGGAACGTCCATAACACAGGGAGGATGCGCCTCAAGACCGGGCATGTGCTACACCGCAATTCTGGGACGCTGGCTGGATACTCCGGTTATCAACCTCGGGTTTTCCGGAAGCGGCATAATGGAACCGGAGGTAATCGACCTCCTCTGCGAACTGGACCCTTCAGTCTACGTTCTGGACAACATGCCCAACATGGAAGAACCGGCTATTAATGAAAGAGAGGAATCCGCTATACGGAAACTGAACGCCGCACGCCCCAAAGCGCATATCGTACTGGTTGACAACATGCTTTACTGCGATGCGTTCCTGAAAAAAGCAAGGATGAACCGTTACGCATCTTCCAACAGGGCACAGTATGCCATTTACGAAAAACTGGTAAGGGAAGGCATGCAAAATCTGCACTACGTAAAAGACGACGGTCTAATCGGAACCGACGGCGAAGCAACCGTTGACGGCACTCATTTTACCGACCTGGGTTACATGCGCTTTTCCGAAAAACTTTTCGCCACTTTAAGAAAACTCATAACAGGTTCCGAAAGCGATTAATACCAATGGAAAACAAGATAGTATTCGGACCGGTACCATCGAGACGACTGGGGCAGAGTCTGGGCATAAATAACATCCCGCCCAAGATATGCAGTTATTCCTGCGTATACTGCCAGATAGGAAGGACAAAAAAATTTTCCATAGAAAGAAAGGCGTTTTATCCGGTTGAAAAGATAGTCAACGATGTACGCTCAATTATTGCCGAAATGAAGCAAAAAAACGAGCGGATAGATTTCCTGACTTTCGTGCCCGACGGAGAACCGACCCTTGACATTAATCTCGGCAGAGAGATAGACGGACTAAGGCAGTTCAAAATAAAAACGGCTGTCATCACCAATGCATCGCTGATATGGAAAGATGACGTGCGGAAAGACCTGCAAAAAGCAGACCTTGTATCCATCAAGGTGGATACTGCCGGCAGTGAAGATGCATGGAAAAGAATTGACAGGCCTTTCCGTACACTTGACCTTCATGCCATACTTGAAGGCATAAGAGAATTTTCCGCCGGGTTTAAAGGAAAATTGCTTACAGAAACAATGCTGGTGAAAGGAATAAACGACAACGATGAAGAAATCAGAAAAACGGCAGAGTTTCTGGCGGGTATAAAACCTAACACCGCTTTTATCGGAATACCGACGAGGCCTCCGGCGGAAACACGGGTACAGCCGCCCGATGCGGAAAAACTCAACAGGGCATACCAGATTTTCACGGAGCACGGGCTGACAACGGAACTTATAACCGGCGGAGGCGGAACAGGCGGTTTCGGCTTCACCGGAAACGCGGAAAACGACATACTGAACATCGTTTCCGTACACCCCATGAGCAGAAAACAGGTTGATGATTTTCTGAAAAAAGCCGGCGCCTCATGGGACATAATGGAGCGGATGATGAAAGACGGCAGGATAAAAGAGATTGCCTACCGCGGAGAAAAATACTACCTGAAAAATTTTTCTAAATAGAGGTGCCGGCGAGGTAGCCGGTGGTGAAAGCGGCCTGCAGGTTGTAGCCGCCGGTTTTGCCGTCCACGTCTATAACCTCACCCGCAAAAAACAGCCCCGGGACAATTTTCGACTCCATGGTTTTCGGGTTTATCTCTTTCACGTCCACGCCGCCCCTGGTAACCATGCTGTCGGCAAACGGCCTTGTTCCCTCAACCTTAAAGGTAAAATTCATAAGCGCCTCAAGAATTTTAGTCCTTTCTTCCCTCGTACACTGATTTGCCTGCCTGTCTCCGTCTATTCCCGCATATTCCATAAACGGCTGTATCAGACCCTCGGGCATAAGATTCTTGAAAAGGTTTTTCATCATCTTTTTGGAATTTTCTTTCAGCTCACGGCACAGCCGCGCATCCAGTTTTTCCCTTGAGAGTGCGGGCTTGAGATTTATTGACACCGTTATGTCGCCCCGGCCGAGATTTTCGGAAACCGCACCGCTGAGATTAAGAACAGCGGGGCCGCTCAACCCGTAGTGGGTAAACAGCATCTCCCCGAACTCTTCAGACAGTTTTTTACCGTTGAGGAAAGCGGTGAGAGCGACGTTTTTCAGGGCGATGCCGATGCACTTCCGCGCAATGTCCTTCCGCATTACCTCTATGCCGCAGAGGGCGGGGACCGGTTTTACAACGGTATGGCCTGTTTTTTTCGCAAGAAGATAGCCGCTGCCGTCCGAACCGGTGCCGGGAAAACTTTTTCCACCGCAGGCAACTACCACCTTACTGCCCGTAAATTTTTTCTTCCCGGCGCTCACCTCAAAAAAACCGTTTTTGGGGACGATGCCGGTAACCGCCCTGCCGGTCTCCACCTCCATGCGGTTCTTCTTAAGGAGTTTTTTAAGAACCCTGACCACGTCGGCGGCATCATCGCTTTCAGGATATACCCTGTTGCCCCGCTCAACCTTCAACGGAAGACCGGCGCTTTCAAAAAAATCTACGAGGTCTTCGTTAAAGAAACGGGCAAACCCGTTGCGTAGGAAACTGCCGTTTTTGTATTTTGCGAGGAATTCGTCGAGGCCTTCGAGATTGGTAAGGTTGCCCCTCTTGTTGCCGGTGAGATAAAGTTTTTTGCCTGTTTCGGGGTTCTTCTCGAGAAGAAGGACGCTTTTTCCCCGCTCCCCCGCCTTTATCGCCGCCATACAACCGGCAGGGCCTCCCCCGATAACGATAACGTCGTATGTTTCCATTTATTCTTGACTCTTTCTTGTCATTGCGAGCGTTTTTCGCG
>CAYPTS010000019.1:6873-23215 GCA_964413825.1 uncultured bacterium | reverse complement strand
CGGCAATCTCAACGTCCGTTGTCATTGCGAGCGTTTTTCGCGCGGCAATCTCAACGTCCGTTGTCATTGCGAGCGTTTTTCGCGCGGCAATCTCAACCTTAACATGAGATTGCGGAGCCTGTTCCGAGATTGTCATTGAGATTGCTTCGTCATTTGAAGCATTCCTCGCAATGACAAGCGTAGTAATCCCATGCTTCGCAACGACGAATGGTGAGATATCTCAATTTGCAATTTACTTGGGGAAATCGAATTTTATGTCAACGTCTTTTCTTTCTTCTTCCGAGACCTCAAACAGGGGCTTGTCCCTGTACCCCAGTATTCCCGCCACAACCATGTCCGGTATCTGGTGTATCCTTATGTTGTACACGTTTACGCTGTCGTTGTAGAGTTCCCTCCTGTCTGCGATGCTGTTTTCAAGACTCGAAATTCTCGTCTGCAACTGCATGAAGTTGTTGTTGGTTTTCAGGTCGGGATAGTTTTCCGCAACCGCAAATATGGTTTTAAGCGCCCCGGTAATGGCATTGTCTATCTTCTCTTTGTCCTCCACGGTTCCGGCTTTCAGGTAGTCTGTCCTCAGACTGGTAATCTTTTCCAGCGTTTCCCTCTCGTACTTCATGTACCCTTCGCACACCTTCACGAGTTTGTTTATTTCGTCATGGCGCTGTTTAAGAAGGACGTCTATGTTAGACCAGTTCTTTTCTATGTCCCTGCTCAAACGCACCAGTCCATTGTAGATGCTGACGAAATAAAGAAAAAGCCCTATCACCACAAACAGCAGAAAAACAACCGCGATTATTCCCATTGTATCCCCCTTTCATCCTCACCTTGGTCCTCTCCCCTCAAGGGAGAGGAAAATGAGGAGGTTAAAACTTGTATGAAAGAACTATTTTTAAACAGACCAGCGTCAAAATGGCGCCGCCGACAACGTAAAAAAACGCCTTGTATTTGTAGTGCTCAATCAGTTCCTTTTCGCTCTTGTTCGATAAAATAAAATACTTTTCGTTTTCTCCCATGCCGATAATCACGTTTTCAAGGCCGTCCGGAACCGGATGGCTGTTCTTTTTGAACTGTTCCCCAACCCTGCTGAATTCTTCCGCAACTTCCCTATTTATTTTTTCCCTTGCCAGTTCCCATTCTTTCTCGTCTATCCACATATCCTTGTTGATATCCAGTTTCTGCTTTTCTTCCGGATTTTCCACAACCTCCATTATCCTTTGTTCAACCTCTTTGTGTATCCTGTCCTGAAGACTATCCTTTCTTTTTGCCGTGCCCAGAACGTATAAGGGTTCTCGTTCCATTATATTATACTCTTTGTATCTCATGTTGCCGTCTATCCGCGTATATCTCAAAGGCAGGTCGGTATCGGCATTCACGGGGTCGACAACCACACTGCCCGTCTCGTCTTTCAGAAAAAAAGGGATATCCGTTTTCATTTCAAATTCCTTGACCCAGTTGCTTGAATTTTTATTCCGCACAAGGCGCTCTATAATAATATGGTAAAAAACGCACGGGGTCTTTGTATAGGGAGCGGTCAGGATTACGTCGGCAATTGCGGTACCGTAAAGTTCAACCAGACCCATCGCTATGGAGCGCACCTTCGAGGTGGGAATATTCTGTATGAGGCGCTTTTTCCAGAGTTTGCGGAACCCTCTGAAAAAAAGATAAACGCCTGCGCCGATTCCTATAAACGAATAAACAAAAATCCTTGCCCGTATGTCATCCATAAGCATCTCTAACCACCCTATCACCCTCACCTTAATCCTCTCCCCTCAAGGGAGAGGAAAGTGGAAAAAGATAGTTAGTGACGGAAGTGGCGCATTCCGGTCAGGACCATCGCAATGCCGTGTTTGTTGCAGGCGGCTACGACATCTTTGTCTCTCATGGCGCCTCCGGGCTGTACTATGGCGCTTACCCCGGCTTCTCTCAACACATCTACACTGTCTGGAAACGGGAAGAACGCATCCGAAGCGACAACCAGAGGCGTGATTTTCCCGCTGAAGTTATCCTTCATCTTCATAACCGCCACCCTGGCTGAATCAAACCTTGACATCTGCCCCGCCCCGATACCCACGGTTTGTCCCTGCGTGGCAATGACAATGGCATTTGACTTGACAAACTTGCACACCGTCCAGCCGAACTTCAACGCCGCAGTCTCTTTTTCATCGGGCTTTTTATCGGTAACCGCCTCCATCTTTTCGAAATCCTTTTCATCGCGGGTCTGGACAAGCAGGCCGTCGTTGAGCGTCTTGAAATCATAG
The DNA here is from genome assembly GCA_964413825.1 of uncultured bacterium. GTDB lineage: Bacteria > Ratteibacteria > UBA8468 > B48-G9 > JAFGKM01 > JAFGKM01. The sequence continues at coordinate 20,957 of CAYPTS010000019.1, read as the reverse complement.
CCTGGAGCGGGCTTATCCGGACTCTTTATGATGCGCAGGTTCTCCTTCTTCCTGAAAACCGCAAGGGCGTCTTCATCGTAATCCGGAGCAATGACAACCTCGTAAAATCTTTCAACCATCTTTTCCGCAAGCTTCACGTCCACCTTACCGTTGAAACCCGCAATACCGCCGAATGCACTCAAAGGGTCGGTTTCCAGCGCCTTTTCGTACGCGGTAAAAAGATCGCCGGCAACCGCGGCCCCGCAGGGATTGGTATGCTTGGTTAGAACGCATGCCGGCTGTGAGAATTGATTGACCAGCGTACAGGTGGATTCCATGTCGAGAAGGTTATTGAACGAAAGTTCCTTGCCCTGGAACTGCTGTCTTGAAAAATTCCTGTCCGTAAACCTGTACCAGGCGGCGGACTGGTGCGGGTTTTCCCCGTACCTCAGGTCCTGCACCTTTACCATCCGCAGGTTCATCTCCTCGGGCAGAACTTTCTTTTCAATCTTCCCTGAAAAATAACCCGCTATGGCAAAATCGTATGCGGTGGTATGTTTGAACACCTCCATCGCACAGCGAAAAGAAAATTCCTCGCTGACCGCACCGCCGTTTTTCTCCATTTCCTTCATGAACTCACTGTAGAGTCCAACCTTGGCCAGAACGCAGGCATGCCTGTAGTTTTTTGAAGCGGCCCTCAACATGCTCGGCCCGCCTATGTCTATGTTTTCAATGATTTCCTCATGCGGCGCTCCCTTTTTCAGGGTCTCTTCAAAGGGATAAAGATTGCACACTATCAGGTCGACCGGCACAAGTCCGTTTTCCTTCATCTGTTTCTGGTGTTCTTCGCTGTCGCGGATGGCAAGTATGCCGCCGAAGATTTTCGGATGCAGGGTCTTCACCCTTCCGTCAAGGATTTCCGGAAATCCGGTGAATTCCGATACATCCTTTACCTTTACGCCGTTTTCCTTGAGAGTTCTCGAGGTGCCGCCTGTAGAAAGAATCTCCACGTTGTTCTTTTCCAGAAAACGCGCCAGTTCAACGATACCGGCCTTGTCCGAAACGCTCAATATCGCTCTTCCTATCTTTACCATTGTTTCCCCCTTTACTTATATGCCAGCCACATGAGAAGCGTACTGCTCAACACCGCTATTATTGTAAACGGAAAACCGATTTTCACAAAATCCTTAAAACCCACCCGGTAGCCGTTTTTTTTCAGGATACCCACACTCACAACGTTGCAGCTGGCGCCGATGGGAGTTATGTTGCCGCCGACGCAGGTGCCCAGCAGAAGTCCGAAAAGAAACACGAACGGGTTTACGGCAAGCCGTTCGCACAGCACCTGCACCCCGGAAATCATCGCCATAGCGTAAGGTATGTTGTCAACAAAAGACGAAACGAAAACCGATGCCCATACAAGGATGTTGTACAGGAAAAACGGGCTCTCCCCGCCGCTCTTTTCCAGCATGCCGGCAAGGCCGTCGATAAACCCCGCCTTTTTCAGCGTCCCCACCAGTATGAAAATTCCAGCAAGGAGGAAAAAACTGTCCCAGTCGACGTGCGTGAGGGAGAATTTCTTCTCGGTTTTGTGCCGAAGCCGGAACCAAAGAAGTCCGGCAGAGGCATAAAAGAGACAGATAACCGCAGGAAAATAATCAAATCCGCCGTTAAAAAACGACGAGAGGGCAAGCGAGCATATCATCAAGACTATGAGAATTGCAGGAACCCATGTCTTGACCGGTTTCTTAGCGTGCTCCGCTTCCAGTTTTTTTCTTTCCTTCCTGAAAAAAAGGTATAAAACGCCCATGGATGCAATTGCTCCGGCCTGCACGAAAAAGAAAATCCCGGGCCTGCCGGAACTCATGGACAGTTTAGCGGCGGGCATCCAGAAGAAATCGTTGAAGGTCATGCCGGTTTCCATGGCAAGTATGATGCTGGGGCTGTCCCCGACCATCGTGGCGCATCCCTGCAGATTGCTTGAAGCCGCCATCCCTATCAACAGGGGCACCGGATTCAGGTTGTGTTTTTTTGCCAGTTCCAGCGCAACCGGAGCCATAAGCATAATCGTGGCCACGTTTTCCACAAAAATGGATATGACGCCGGTTATCAGGCATATGAGAAGATACACAACGCCTATCGTATGCTTTTTCGACGCAACGGCAGATACCATAAGCGACGGAACCCCTGAAAATGTGAAGAGAAACGACAGGATGCTGGTGCCCAGAAAAATACTGAGAACGTTATAATTGAGAAAAACCGGTATGTCCGCCAGTCTGATAACCCCGGTTAACAAAAACAGCACAGCCGCACCGAAAACAAACCAGAGCGCCCTTTCCCTTTTAAAAACTATCCCCGCGTATGCAAGGAAAAACACCGCCAGTATAAATATTTTCATGCTATATAGATGGATTCAATCCATTGCTAAAAATTCCACTCTTCGAATAAATAGTGTGGAACTTCTTCGAGAAAAAGCGACTTTCTGTTGGTCCTGTTGCTGTTATAGTTTCTGTAAAAATCCCTTATGAAATAGGTTATGTACACGTCTTCTTTCGCCCGGGTAAGAGCCACGTAAAAAATCCTTCTTTCCTCTTCAAGCGCCATTATATCCATGGCTGAAGAAGGATGCGGGAAGTGGTTTGCGGCAACCCCTATAATAAATACTATCTTCCATTCCAGCCCCTTCGCCTGGTGTATCGTTGAAAGCGTCAAAGGGAAAGCAACGCCCGGGGTCTCCCCTTTTGAATGTTCCTGCAGGGATGATTCGGAAATGAACCCGGAAAGGTCGGTATACGCGGATGCTATGCCTTTGAGCATTTTTATATCTTCAAACCGCTCGGAGTCATCCTTATACTTTTTGGTCACATGTCTTGAATACGAAGTCTCCATTATAAGGTCTATCCCGGAAGGAATATCCTTCATATCCTTAAGTTTTGCAAGCATCTCAAGCACGGCATCAACGTTTTTCATGCCCCTGGCGTTCAAATTGGCGGCATTTATCCTGTCACAGAACTCCGTAAAACTGCCTGCTCCGGCCAGATACCCGAGCAGTTGTTCCGCTGTCTTGCTGCCGACGCCCTCGGTAAGCGTAAAAACGCGCTTCCATGCGATTTCGTCGCTGAAGTTCTCGACGGTCCTGAAATATGCTATCACGTCTTTTATGTGCGCCTGCTCAAAAAACCTCACCCCTCCCCTTATGATATAGGGTATCTTCAGCCTGTTCAACTGCATCTCAAGCTCCGCCGACTGGTACCTCGACCGGAAAAGAATGCCGATGTCCGAAGGCGCAACCCCGGAATTCAGCAACTGCGCCGTTCTCTGGGATATAAAGGCGGCTTCGTCCCTCGGACTGTAGCACCTGACGAGCACCGGTTTCACACCGCTTCTTCTCGCACTTTTGAGATTTTTCGGAAACCTCACGCGGTTGTGCGAGATACTCTTGTTCGCAAATTCAAGAATCTGGGGCGTGGAACGGTAGTTTACGTCGAGGTAAAACGTCCGGGCAACAGGAAAAATCTTCGAAAACTCCATTATGTTGTTCACCGTGGCTCCCCTGAACGAGTAGATGCTCTGGGCATCGTCTCCCACGACTGTTATGTTTTTGTGCTTCTTTGCCATTAGATAGAGAATCATGGACTGGAGTTTGTTGGTGTCGTGGTACTCGTCGACGAGAACGTACCTGAACATACCGGATATTTCCGCGCCGGTGCTCTCGTTTTTCAGAAGCCTGTACCAGAAAACAAGAAGGTCGTCGTAATCCGCAAGGTTCAGTTTCCTTTTTCTCTTCTGGTACTCTGTATTTATTGCCTCGAAACGCGGAATGAGGTTTGACTGTTTGGGAAACCTCGTATTAACAATGTCTTTTACGCTCTCGATGGTATTGGCTGACAAACTGAGAATTTTCTTTATTCCTGCCGGTGCAGGCAGTTCTTCCTCGCCGGAATACTGCCCTGCAATTTCCTTAATGAGAGCTATGCTGTCCTGCTCGTCAAGGATGGTATAGTTGGGCTCAAGCCCCAGGACGCTGCCGTACATCCGCAGAATTTTATTACCCGCGTGATGGAACGTACCCGCCCACAGCCCGGCGGGAAAAGAGCCCAGAAGGTCATGAACCCTTGAAATCATCTCCCTGGCCGCCTTGTTGGTAAAGGTAACAAGAAGTATTTCCGAAGGCGGAACGCCGTTTTCAAGGAGCCGGCAAACCCGGTAAACCAGCACCCTCGTTTTGCCGGAACCGGCTCCGGCAAGAACAAGACACGGTCCTTCGGTTTCCCTTACTATGGTTAACTGCCGCGGATTCAGTTCTCTTTCGTAGTCCAAACCTGCCGCGGATTTTACATTCATGATATACTTCCGACGGTCAGATAGAGGACTGCCATTCTTACAGCAATTCCGTTGGTAACCTGTTCAAGTATGCGGGCGTTTTTTTTCTCCGCGATACCGGATTTTATCTCCACGCCCCTGTTCATGGGTCCAGGGTGCATAATCAGCGCGCCGTCCTTTATTCTGGCATATTTTTCTTCGTCTATGCCGTAAAATGCGCTGTACTCTTTAAGCGAAGAAAGAAAATTCTCCTTCTGCCGCTCTTTCTGAAGGCGGAGAAGATAAACCACGTCCGAATCCTTTACCGCCTCGTCAAGGTTATAGGTAACCCGTGCTCCCATGCTTTCCACCTCCGGCGGTATTATGGACGGCGGGCCGCACACACAAACGTCCGCCCCGAGCTTGGAAAATCCCCATATATCCGACCTTGCAACCCTGCTGTGAAGGATGTCTCCGATTATGGAGATTTTTACACCCTCTATCCTGCCAAGGTTTTCTTTTACCGTAAACAGGTCCAGAAGCGCCTGGGTGGGATGCTCGTGGCAGCCATCGCCCGCGTTGATGACCGCGGAAGACACGTTTTTGCTTATCAGTTCCGGAGCGCCGGCAACCGAATGCCTTACGATAAAGCAGTCCACCTTCATCGCCTCGATATTCTCCGCGGTATCTATGATAGTCTCGCCTTTTGATATGCTTGAACTGGATACCTCAAAACTCAAAACGTCCGCGGAAAGACGCTTGGCGGCAAGCTCAAAAGAGGTTTTCGTGCGGGTGCTCGGTTCAAAAAACAGGTTGACGACCGTTTTTCCGCGCAGCGGCGGAACCTTCTTGACCTGCCTGGTGCTCACCTCTTTAAAGGTCACCGCAGTGTCAAGAATATATTCTATTTCCCGTCTGGTAAGTTCTTCAAGTCCAATAAGGTCTTTTCTTTTCCAGTTCATCTCTTTTCTACCGTAACATCATCCCTGCCGTCTATTTCTTTTAATTTCACCTCTACCATTTCGTTCATGGAGGTTTTAACCTGCTTTCCGCAGAAATCGGCGCTTATGGGCAGTTCCCTGTTCCCCCTGTCAACGAGAACGAACAGCCTTACCGACGCGGGCCTGCCCAGGTCGACCAGCGCATCAAGAGCGGCTCTGACGGTTCTTCCGGTAAAAAGCACGTCGTCAACCAGTAAAACCTTCTTGTCGTCTATGTTAAAAAGGACGTCTGTCCCGGCGACCACCGGATGCGCGCCGACACTGCTGAAATCGTCGCGGTACAGGGTAATGTCAAGGTATCCTGCCGGCACGTCCTCCCCGTGAAAAAAGCCCTTCAGCCTGTCGGCGAGAACCGCGCCCCTGCGGCGGATGCCGATAACAACCGTATCCTCCAGCCCCATTTCTTTCTCAATCACACCGGCTGTTTTCTTCAGAATTTCCCTGATTTCCTTGCCGCTCATTATCTTCCTGCCCATATTCTAATAATACCACAACCCACTTTTTTGGTAAAACTGTTTGCGGGCAGTCAATAATTTCTTATTAAAATAGCAGGAAAACGAGAATCGTAAAAGTCCAGAAGCGCACGACATGGCAAAAGGGATGCAGTTGCTGGCGAGTGCGGAAACACAGCAACAAGACAAGGTGAAAAGCGCAAGCGTTCGGACGATTACCTTGCTCGGAGCTGTCTGAGCCTGCCGGAATGGGCAGGCGAGTTCTCCGAGAGTCCGATTCCACCGTAGTTCTTGTCTGTGTTGAAGCCAAAGCCCGAAGGGCTGTTTCGAGACCGGAAACTGCTATCCTTTTGCCATGTAAACACCTCGAAGCCGGCGAAGGTATATGCGTGAAGTCAAACCGGTTATATGCCTTGGATTATACGGCGGGCAAGCACAGAAGGCAGACCCCTCTCTATAATCTTTTTCCTTGTAGTTTCCACCGGATACTCTATCCGGTACAGACTGAAATTCTTCTTCTCCGTGTCGTATATCGAAGCGCAGGCGAACGGAAACCCGTCTCGCGGCTGGCCGACGCTCCCCACATTGATAAAATACTTGAAGTCGCCGCGTATTTCCATGTCCATTTTACCGCTGAAATCCGGAGAGATAACGTCCACACTGCCAAGATTGACGTCTTGCCTGAAACCTCCGGGTATATGCGTGTGTCCGGAGAAACAGATGTTTTGAACCAGCAGGCGGAACTCTTCCGCGGCATCCTCTTTACGCAGAACGTATTTAAAAAGAGGGGAGGAAACCGAAGCATGTACAAAAAACATGTTGTCCATGACTTCTCTTTCAGGAAATCTTTCCAATTTTTCGAGAGCGTCCGAAGACAGCCTGGACTTTGTCCATTCAAGGGAAATCCTTGCGGTTTCTCTGAACCTTGTCATATCGCCGGTTATAATGCCCTGTTCATGATTGCCCTTCAAAAGGAGGTTTGATTCTTCCACGATTTTGTTGACGCATTCTTCGGGGTCAGGTCCGTATCCGACAGTATCCCCGAGACATGCCAGGAAATCCGTCTTATCCTTAAGGAATGTTATCGCCGCGGTTGCGGCTTCAAGGTTACCGTGGACATCGGAGATTATCCCTATTCTCATTATGAGGTATATTCGATATACAACCGGTTCAATTCATCCTTTAAATCCGAGATGGTATTGTACCTCTTGAAAAGCTCCCTCTGTGTAGCCCTGACTATTATTGAATAAATCCGCTCGTTGCCGATACGGTCTTTCAGGAATTCATCAAGGAGAATGCCAAACGAATAAATATCACTCCTGAAGTCCGAAACACCCTTCGCTCTTTCGGGAGCCATATACTTTTCGGTCCCTCCGGTATAACTGCTTTTTCTGGACCACCTGCTTAATTTTTCCGCAAAACCGAAGTCCGTAAGTTTAAACGCCCCGCCGACCTTGCCTATAATGATGTTTTCCGGCTTTAAGTCATTGTGAACTATGCCTTTCGAATGGAGGTATTCCAAAGCAGATGCGAGTTGGGAAAAAAAACTGATGAGCCACTCTGTTTTCATTTCTGTCGTCTGGGAAGTTATTCTGAGACTGTTCCCGTACACGTATTCCATAAAAATAGCAAGGTAACCATCTTTTTTGCCCATACCGTAAACCCTGACTATGTTATCATGGACAATCCCGCCCTGCATCCTGGCCTCTTTCACAAACTGCTTTATCTGCAAAGGGTTGTTCCTGTAAGGGTGCAGAACCTTTATGGCAACCGTCTGCCCCCACCTGCCCCTTCCGCCGGCTACGGAACACCGGTATACCGTGGATGTCGCACCCTGCCATATTTTTTCGTCCACGACATATCCGTTTATGGTTTCGCCGATAAGCCTGATAAGGTGATTTTCGTTTGCCTTCATCTCCACCTCCTGCCTGTATCTGAAATCACTGTACAGCATTCAGTATTCAACGGAGAGAAGGGAAACTGCTTTTTTCATTATGACTATAATTCACTTATTCCTTCCCGTCCGTTTTTTCTCTAAGTGCCATTATAACATTTTCGGCGGATACATTCAAATTTTCTTGCTTTTTTACCCGTTATCCGGTAAAATATCAGAATTATGGAAACCAAAGTCAAAAAAATACTCGTGGTTGAGGACGATTCCGATGCGCGCATGATGCTATCCCTTGCACTCAAGTCTTCCGGTTATATCGTTCTCGGAGCGGAGAACGGAGAAGAGGGCATTAAACTTTTCAAAGAGGAAAAGCCCGACCTCGTTATACTCGACGTAGTGATGCCCATGATGGACGGCTGGGAAGTCCTGCGAAGAATAAAAGCCGGCTTTAAGAGCAAACGGATTCCCGTTATAATGGTGACCGGCAAGAGCGAGGACGCCGACAAGATAAAAGGCTACGACTACGGAGCCGACTTCTACGTAACAAAGCCCTACAACATACAAAAACTCCTTCCAATCATCCGCGACATTATCTCCAGGTAAGTCCATGAACACTATAAAAAACATGGTTTCGGTGGAAGATGCATGCGAATTTTTCAGCGAGACGCTCAAGGAATATCCGGGACATAACGCTTTCGAGATTTACAGCGCCGCCGATGTGGGAGAGAAACGCGCATATTCCGGCTGCGTAATCACGGCATCTCGCATCCCCCTGATACGCGACATCCACCAAAAACTTTCCGACTACTGGAAACGGTTGGGATAGCCATAAACACCGGATTTCAGGATACAGCCACGAGATTCTCCAACTCTATTTTGGGTTCCTTTTTTCCAAATCCAAAATGTAATGAAGCATCCAGGATTTCAATTCCGACAATCTCTTCTTTGGGCCCAAGGTCAATGGCAACGTCCTCGGTAACACGAATTGTTGTCACTTGAGTAGGACCTTTTTTGAAAGAGATGTAAGCGGCATCCAATTCCGGATTTAATTTTCATATCACTCACCTGCAAAATTGCACATTCTATTTCCTCTTGGCTGGAACCCCTGTCTGCCAATTGCTCCAGGGCATGGCGAGAAAAAAGTATCTCTTTCATCCTCTTTTTAAGTATGCTTCTCCTTAAGTCTTATGTCAATACAGGCATCCTAACTAATACAAACGAAATTAATAATTTCACATATGGTCTTCTATGTATTTAAAAGGGTTTAATAAAAATATAGTCTCCCCCTGTATCTGTAAAAAATATGAAAATTATGGAACAGGGGCAAGTAAATGGTTACCGCAATAGACACCAAACGGTTTCTGACGCGCGACAGAGGTTTCTACCGCAGGTACTTTTCAGGTATGCGTCTAACGGAAGACTGACAGCAGTTCTGCCAGCAACTCCGTTTAAAAATGCGCAAAAAGAAAGATTGTGTTCAAATAAAATTTTGCCTTATTTGAATGCATTCAAATTTATCATGCAAAAACTCTTGACAAGTTTATATAACCGTGATATAATACTATTTGAAAGGGTTCAATATGACACAAAAAGAGATAGCCAGACTACTGAATGTTTCAGTGGGCACAGTTTCCATGGCACTTAACGATTCACCGGTAGTCAACCCGGGAACAAAAGCAAAGGTTCGGGAGTTTGCCCGCATGGCAAGATATCGCCCCAATCTGAATGCGCGTTCACTTCTTTTCGGCAGAACATTTACCATAGGCGTTCTGGTATGCGACATGTTAAATCCCTTCTACGCCGGAATTATTGAAGAAATATCCCTGTGTCTTAAGAAAAAAAACTACCTCAGTATTTTTGTCCCCGCAAGAACCGAGAAAGAATCCGATGATGCTCTTGAGATGCTTTTAAACAGAAAAGTCGACGGCGTTATACTGATTTCTTACCTGCCTCTTGAAAAACTGGTACGCCTCAAAGAAGAAGGCGTGCCGATAGCGGCTTACAATAGAAATATACCCGTTGACTGCGTGGATGGCGACAAGTATGGAGGAGGATTACAGGCAACGGAACATCTTATTAAACTTGGGCATACAAAAATTGCATTTATAGGCATTTCAGATGAATCGGAAACAAGATTTACCGGATATAAAGACGCCCTTCACAGACACGGGCTCACATTGGAAAAAAACTGGTTAATAAAAGGAACCGGCTCGGTAGAAACCGGTTATGGCGGCATTCGAAAAATTCTCTCGCAAAAAAACCGGCCTACGGCGGTGTTTACGTTCAACGACATGGTTGCCTTAGGAGTAATGAGCGCATCCACCAATGCGGGGCTGTCGGTTCCGGATGACCTGGCTGTAGTGGGCTTTGACAACCTCAGGGATACCCCTTACTGGCAGGTGCCGTTAACAACGGTCGACCAGCCGAAAGAAAAGATTGCACGGCTGCTGGTTGAAACACTTTTGAACAGGATTGAAAACGGAAAAGAAGAAAGAGATTTAACTGAAAAGATTGTGGCGACGAAACTGGTCATAAGAGAATCCTGCGGGGATAAAGCCGCCCGGAAAAGAAAAAATCAAAACCCCTGAAAATCTAAAACTCCTCACTATGCAGGAGATACAAAGAAGTGTTCGGAGCAAAAGGGGGTAAAGGAGGCAGGAAAAATGAGAAGGAATAGAGTACGGAGTGGAAGAACGGCCGGCTTTACGTTGATAGAGCTACTGGTTGTAATCGCAATAATAGCCATCCTTGCGGCGATGCTTCTGCCGGCGCTGTCGCAGGCAAGAGAACGCGCCAGAGCCGCAACCTGTGTGACCAACCTCAAGCAGATTGCCCTTGCCGTAGAGATTTACTGCAACGATTATGATGACTGGTTCCCTCCGAGGCGCAATCTTTTGCCATCAGGCGCATCGTTTTACTGGTCACAGATACTGCGCACTACCGGTTATGTTCCGGTTTCCAGCAAGGATGTGGAAGGAGACACCCACAGGGCAAGCGGAATATTCCGCTGTCCTTCGGAAAAATACCGGCCGACCCACGTCAGCACCGATTTTACCACATTCGGAGGCGCCCACTACGGATTCAATGCCTTTCTGAACTATCATACATGGATTAAACGCGGCCGTGTCTCCAAACCGTCTGTCCGAATTATGGTAGCCGATTGTCCCAAACCGGACATTTATCCCGATGTATCCCGTCTTTCTTTTTCTCCAAGCAATTGCCCGCGGCATAACGGCGGACTCAATATTGTTTACGTTGACGGACATGTGGAATGGCACACGCCGGAAGAAGTCTTCCTGACCGATACCGTATGGACAACGAACGGCGGCCACATTATGTGGGGTTATCTCAATCCTTAGACATTTTCACGCTACGGGAGAAGAACTGTCATGATGAAAATCAGCATCTCAACTCTTCTGTCAATCTGGATAATTTTTTCCTTTTCAACGAACTGTTTTGCAAATGAAGGAATCCCCCTGCCTGTGAAAAACGCATCGTTTGAAGATTCTGCGGACTATGCGCAAACCATTGAATTCCGCAACGAGGGGGGCAGTATTGCCGTCGCGGAAATAGATTCATCATTAGCCGCAACGGGAAAACGTTCCTTGCGCATTATCAGAACCAATGCATTGGGACGCGCCACGGTTACATGGAAAGAGGTTTTTCCTGCCAGGCCCGGACTACCTTATGAAGTCTCAATTGACATCCACCTGAAAGAAGCGACTTACGGAGGCATATGCACCTTGAAAGTAGTTGAACTTGATAAAAACGGAAAAAACATCAAAACCCACGTTCCCGGATGGCATTTCCAGATTCCCGTATTCAATAAGCCCGGGAAATTCATGAAACACCGGGTCAATTTTACAACGGACAAAGAAACAACAGGATTGCAGGTGAATTATATTCTGTCAGGGAATCCTCTGACAGCCAATTTGGACGATATCTCAATAACCGAAGGAGCAAAAATTGTGCGTGTTCCGGGCATAAAGAAACCGGGAGACCCTCTGCCTGAAAGGGAAGACGTACTAAAAACACTGGAAAACATAAAGCCCCGCGAGGCATGGGTGGAACGCAGGAACGACAAGCCGACATTGATAGTCAACGGCAGGCCGGTACCTCTCGTTTTGCATGTGGGAACGGATCACTTCAGTTCATTCGCAAAAGCAGGTGTGCATATCCACGTAACAAATCTCTGGAAAGGCGCGGACCTCTACTGGGACCTCAATCCGCACATCAGCCAGGAACAGTGCCACAAGGGAAACGAAATATTTGACTTCTCCAAACTTGAAAACGAACTTTTCAGGATTGCAAACGCCGACCCTGAAGCGATGGTTGTAGTCCGCATATGGGTAAATCCCGACCCTGAATGGTGCGAGGCACATCCTGACAGCATTTTCCAGACCGGCAACGAAAAAAAAGGCATTATAAAAGCCAGCCATAACGTTGTCCGCCTTGTCGATGACATAAGCGAGAGAAAGCTGGATGAATGGTGGGCATTTTCTTATGCTTCCCAAGATTATCAGGAATACGTATGTGAAGGATTGAAAGCGCTGGCGCAGTTCCTGAAAGAAAGCCCCGCAGGAAAGATTGTAATCGGAATTATGCCGGCGGGAGGCAACGACGCACAATTCCTCCCGTTTGTCCACGGCAGCACACTGGATTATTCACCCTCTGCCCAGAAATCTTTTCGAGGCTGGCTGCGCGAAAAATACGGCAATAACAAAACACTGCAAAAAGCATGGGGAAATGCCGACGTGACTCTTGATACGGCAGAATTCGCTCCGCCTTCCCTTATTTCGTCAAAACACATGTTTTTCTCCTCCGAGGGATTAGACCGACAGGCAGTCGATACAAACGAATTTGCATCCGTTGCGACCGCAAGAATGCTGCGCCGTTTCATGGGCACGTTTAAAGAAGAATTCGAACGGCCTGTAATCGGACTTACATATTACAGCGACATGCTGTGGCCTCATCTGAACCGCCTGTCCACAAACGAACTGCTGGGAGGTCCCGAAGTGGATGCGGTTATCAGCGTACCCGGATATGCCCCGTGGCGCCAGCCGGGCTCTACGGGCATGGCATCAAACTTCTGCGTCGCATCGGCCTCCTTGCGCAATAAACTTCATATAACGGAACTGGACTACCGCACATGGCTTTCCGACAGAAGCAACCCTGATGCCGTAGGGATGGCTCGGGATGCCGATGAATTCAACGCTGCAATACGCCGCGATGCAGGCCTGGCGTTAAGCCGCGGAGGCGGTTTCTGGTTCTGCGACATAAGCAACGGTTGGTATGAAGACCCCTCTTTGATGGCAACCGTGGCTGAATCTTTCAAGATGGCAAACTGGGTAACCGCAAATCCCCGCAAGATAAAACCGCAGATGGCCATTTTTGTTGACGAACGCTCCGGATTTCACACTTCAAACCGCAGTCTGCAATTCTGGAGTTATTTCCTGGGGCAGACGGCATGGAATGCTTCCGGAATCCCGGCAGACATTTATCTTCTCTCCGACATCGTCAGAAACGACATACCGGATTACAATTTTTACCTGATTGCTTCACCACTCACATTATCAAAAAGCAAAGCCGAAGCAATTATTAAAAAAACCAGGCGGGCAGGCAAGGTTTTAATGATTGCCGGGCCGATGGCAGTTGCAGGCGAAACCGGCGTAAAAGACACGACAGACTTGCTGGGGATGACAATCAAACAGGGTGCGGGCACCAGAAGACAGGTAATGCTGCGGGACGACTCTGTCAAACATCCCCTTGTTAATAACGTTTACGGAATCATCGGCCAGGCGGAAATGCTATACTGCGGCGGCAGTATGCCCAATACGTACTGGTATTACGTGGATGACCCCCAGGCAATAATCATGGGACGATGGGCGGAAAGCGGCGAGCCGGCGTTAGCCGTGAAATCCACATCAAAAGGCACCGTAATTTTCTCGGCGTCTGCCGGCGGATATACCCCGCAATTATTGCACAATGCCGCCAGAATGGCAGGCATCACGCCTGTCAGCCGGCCGGGCAATGCAACCTATCTCGGATACGGAATTGCTGTGAGCCACAGGATGTCCGCTTTGCCTGTAACAATTGATTTTGATAAGCCCGTTTATAAGTTCAGCGCCGGCGGAAGAAAAAAAATGCTGAAAAAATGGGCGCCGGAAACAGAAGCATGCCGGACAGCCCTGATGTTTTACCGTTATCCGCAAGGAGGTAAAAATGAATAAGGTAATTTTATTGACAGCAGCATTGATGATTTTGAATCTGGCATTCGGACAATCCATCAACGAGGCTAACAGGTTTTTTAAAGAAAAACAATTTGCGGAAGCCGAGGCAGAGTTCAGAAAAACATTGCCTGAACTAAAGGGAACGGCGAAAGCAGATGCACAACTTTATCTCGGGCATTCCTTGTATCAGCAGAAAAAATATGATGAAGCAATTTCGGAATTCCGGAAGGTA
>CAYPTS010000019.1:3397-6773 GCA_964413825.1 uncultured bacterium | reverse complement strand
GATGAAGCAATTTCGGAATTCCGGAAGGTATCGGATATCGAAAGAGCGGCTCCTGCCCATATTTCAGATGCCAACAAACAGATTGAACGTTTACTCAAAATACAGGGCGGAAAAGCACAATAAGTTCAGCCAAATGAAAGGGTCATTATGAAAATATCATTGTACTCTCTGTCCTGTGCGGACAAAAATCCCAAAGAAGTAATTACGCTTGCAAAAAAATACGGATGCGACGGCATAGAGTGGTGGTGCAGAGAAAACGGGCACATAGATGCAAACAACCTTGAAAAATCCGCTAAGGAGATTGCCCTCCTCATGGAAGACGCACAAATGGAGGTTGCCGGACTGGCCCCTTATTTTAAATACACCGAAATCAGAGCAGAAATAGAAAGAATTTTCGAAATTGCAAAGATATTGAAAACCAACCGTGTACGCTGCCATAGTTATCCTTTTACTGGAGAAACGCCTTTTGCCGAACTTATGGAAAAACAGATAAAATGGCTTGAAAAAGAAATACTCCCCCTGACTGAAAAGTTTAACGTTCAGTTAAACATTGAACAGCACCACAACATGATATGTTGCACTCCCAACGCCTGCCTGCAGATGGTTGAGAAATTTCCGCCCGAACGCATCGGCATCATATACGACCCGGGGAATACGCTTTATGAAGGTTTTACGAGAATCAACTACACCTGCAGCGTTATGGGCAGGTATATAAACCACGTTCACGTTAAATCAGCCCGCTACGTATCTGAAGGAGGGAGCATACCGGACGGGAGACGCTACCCGATGGAATTCGGAATGCTGGAAAAGGGCGATTTGAACTGGGAAGAAATCATCAAACAACTCAATAACATAGGATATAAAGGATTCCTTTCGCTCGAAGCGCTTGATAAAAGGGATTCCGAAACCAAGTTAAAAGAAGACATTCCTTTTCTGCGGAAAATTCTTATAAAACATTCCGACGATTCGCTCTGAAACCTTGGGTATGTTGCAACATCTGAAGGAAAAGTATCACTCCCGGGCAGATTCCGCCATTGCAATCACGTTTTCCACCGGGACATTCGGAAGGATGACTTCATGACTGGGACTTATCACTAAATTGGGGTCCAGCAGGTCTTTCAGTCTGCACACTTCCTCTCTGACCTGCAGGGGCGAGCCGTTGACCAGCAAATCCTGCGTATCCACCCCCCCTACAAAAGCAATGTCATTTTTGAATTCTCCGGCAAGCGTCTGCGCATCCATATTTGCGGCTTTTGCCTGCAGAGGATGGAGTGCGTCAATCCCCGCATCGATAAGCAGTGGGATAACCTTGTAGATGGACCCGCAGGAATGAAGCAATACCTTCTTGTCATGCTTTTTCGCCACGCGTATAAGTTTGCTGAACCCCGGCAGCACAAATTGCCTGAAAGACCGGGGCGAAATGAGAAGGTCCAACTGCGTACCGAAGTCATTCCCGAAAAAGAACGTATCCGCGAGAGTCCCGAGTTCACTAAAAAACCTGTCGTTGGCCTCGCAGTAAAAATCGACCACATGGGCGGTAACGGCTTCCACGATATCCGGAGCGGTGTACATTTTGGCAAAGTAATTTTCCATGCCGAAAAATCCGCTGACAACATGGAAAAAAGGGCTCCAGAACCCGGTAAATACAGATTTGTCCTGATGCCGGCTTATCTGAGCAATAATGTCCGAAAAATCCAGATAATCCGGATTCGGCCAATCAAATGCTTCAATTTCCCGCAGACTCTCGCAGCCGGCAAAGCATCCGGCCTGTCCGTGACAGGCCACCGGCTGTCCGCCGTATATATCGAACACCGGTTTCCCTTCGGGATGCTTGTAACCTGCGTCTGCGGGCACCCATCGGCAATCATCTTTCAGATATTGAAAAAGTTGTTCCCTGTCATTTAATTTCAAAGTGTTGAAGTATATTTTTTCAGTATCTTCCCTTGGATTGCCCGTCCAGAATCCAATGTCGCCGGCAGAAGAACGGCTGAAGATTTTATTGATTTTTTCTCTTGAATTCATTTTATTCCTTTGTTTATTCTATAGTTGCTTATTATACAGCATATTCTAAACTTCTGAAAGAATTCGAATTGACTTGAATTTGACTTTTGGGGAGAAACGTATATAATATTAAGTTTGCAGGTAAAAAAACAAACGGGGAGAATCATAATAATGGAAAAACAATATGAAGGTTGTTTCCTTTTGAAGACGGATTTGCCGGAAGAGGAAGCAGTGAAAGAGGTTGCTTTCATAGGAGAAAGCATAGAAAAAAGCGGAGCAAAAATAGTCGGCAGGGAATTCTGGGGAACCAAGAGGCTTGCTTATCCCATAAAAAAGAAAAATGACGCCTCTTATCATCTTTTTTATTTCAAGGCGTCTCCGGAGATGATGCCGCCGCTGGAACAGTCCCTGCGGCGCAGGGAAAACATCCTCAGATACCTGTTTTTGCAGAGGAAAAAACTGCCGGCAGATGGAAAAAGCGAATCATCCCCGGAAGAAAAGACCGAACGGGGAGAATAGAAATCATGAACCCCTCACTGTGGAGGAATCGCAGAGAAGGGTTCGGGGTAAAGGAGGCAAGCAATGCCGGGACCAAATCTGAACAAGGTTTTTCTCATAGGACGGCTGACAAGAGACCCTGAACTGAGATACACGCCCGGAGGACAGGCTGTCGCGAACTTCGGGTTGGCGGTAAACCGCGAATATCCGACTAAGGAAGGACGCAAAGAAGACACCTGCTTTGTAAATCTCGTCATATGGGGGAAAAGGGCAGAGGTATGCGCTGAGTACATGAAGAAAGGCGGTTTGATATTCGTGGAAGGCCGCCTGCAGTACAGAAAATGGGAAACGCAGGAAAAAGAGAAGCGGTCTACAACGGAAGTGGTAGTGGAAGACTTCCAGTTCCTCGACAGGCCGGCGGCAAGCGGTGCGCCGGATGACCGATTAACCGAAGATAACGGAGAACAAAACCAGGAGCATTTACAATGAAAGAGAAAAAAGGAAGCGGTCGGAACGATAGAAGAAAAACAAAACCGTCAAACAGAATCAGGGTCAAATTTTGCCAGTTCTGCAAAACGTCAACCGAAGAAATCGACTACAAGGAAACAGGAAGAATAAAAAGGTTCACCAGCGGCCGGGGCAAAATCCTGTCGCCGAGAATAACCGGAACGTGCGCACGGCATCAGAGGATGCTGGCAAAAGCGCTGAAACAGGCGAGATACCTCGGACTTCTGCCGTACATAAAAGCGTAAAAAAACGCAACCCCTCACAGCAAAAGAACAGGGGGTCGGGACTCGGAATTGGAGGTTCCCCGTAAAAAAAAGAACGGGGCAAGCGGGGTAAAGGAGACCATTTCAATGAAAGTGATATTTACACA
>CAYPTS010000019.1:0-3297 GCA_964413825.1 uncultured bacterium | reverse complement strand
GAAACTCGGGATATATAAAATCCCCGTAAGGCTGTGCGAAGAAATAACAGGAGAAGTCAAGATATGGGTTGTGAGCGAGAAATAAAATGCCCGTAAACAGGAAAAAAACAGCGCTGTTTAACAAAATCCCTCCTCAAAGTCTGGACGCAGAAAAAGCAGTTCTCGGCTGTATGCTTATAAGCGAAGACGCAAAGATACAGGTTTTCGAACACCTCAAGGAAGATTACTTCTACAGCGAGACGCACAAGAAGATTTTTTCCTGCCTGTGCGAATTGTTTGAAAAAAGCGAGAAGTGCGACCTCATCACGATAACCAACCAGTTAAAACAGCAAGATATGCTCGATGAGGTGGGCGGCGTGGAATATGTCACGGAACTGGTGGAGTTGATGCCTACCGCGGCTAACGTCGACGAATACATAAAAATAGTCCGTGATAAATACATGCTCCGGACAATCATTGAAAACGCCACGAAAATCATATCCGGAGCGTCATCCGAACCCGAGGAAGTGGATTCGTTCCTCGACGAAGCCGAGTCCCTGATTTTCGACATCAGCCAGCACAAAGCCAAGAGAGACGTCTACCCGCTGAAGGACCTCATAAAGGAAAACATCGAACTTATCGAGGAAATACACGAACGGCGCGGTCTCGTTACGGGACTGCCCACAGGATTTGTCGACCTCGACAAACAGACAACCGGATTCCATCCGGCAGACTTTGTCATCATCGCCTCAAGGCCGTCCATGGGGAAGACCGCTTTTGCCTGTAATGTTGCTTTGAACCTTAATGCCGGAGTAAACAAGTTCCCCATTCTCATATTCAGCCTTGAAATGAGCAAAGAACAACTGGTACAGAGAATGCTGTGTTGCGAGGCACGGATAAACCTCATGAAACTGCGCCAGGGGATGCTGTCCGACCAGGACATGGGCAACCTGCTTCTTTCAGCGGGACGGCTTGAAGAAACTCCCATATTCATCGACGACACGCCTTCCCTGAACGTTTTCGAACTGCGGGCAAGGGCGCGCCGGCTGAAGGCAAGCGAGAACATACAACTCATCATGATAGACTACCTGCAGCTTATGAGAAGCCGGGGGCGCGCGGAAAACCGCCAGCAGGAGATAAGCGAGATTTCCGCATCGCTGAAGGCTCTCGCGAAAGAATTGAAAATTCCCGTCATAGCCATTTCACAGTTGAGCAGGGCCACCGAACAGAGGGAAAAAAAGGAACCCCATCTTTCGGATTTGAGGGAAAGCGGTTCCCTCGAACAGGATGCCGACCTGGTTCTCCTTCTTTACAGGGAGGATTTTTACACGCGGGATGAAAGCAACGGCGTTGCGGATGTGATAATAGCAAAACAGAGAAACGGTCCGGTGGGAACCGTCCACCTGACGTTCCTGAAAGAATTCACGAGGTTTGAAAACTACAGTTTAAGGGACCAGGAATAAAAACATGAAGGACTTTACCGAAAAAACGGGGCGGACAATACTTTCGTATCTCTCCTATTTCGGTTCGCTTGCACTTCTCACGGTCAACTCATTCAAGAGGCTCTTTTCCTCAAAGAGAAAAGAAAACATCCTTAAACACATCGATGAAATCGGCATAAGGTCATTCCCGCTGGTCGGCATCATTTCCATTTTCATCGGCATGGTTCTGGTTATGGAAACCGCTTACACGCTTAAAAAATTCGGAGCGGAGATATATTCCGGCGGGATTGTTTCAATCTCCATGATAAGAGAGCTGGGGCCGGTTTTTATCGCCATTGTCATGGCGGGGCGGGTCGGGGGTTCAATCTCGGCTGAAATCGGCACCATGAAGATAACCGAACAGGTCGACGCCCTCGAAGTTATGGCGGTGGACCCTGTGACCTACCTTATCAGCCCGAGACTCCTTGCCGGGATTATTTCGCTTCCTTCGCTGTTTATCATCAGTTTTTTCCTTTCCGTACTGGGCGCTTTCATCATCGGGGTATTCATGGTCGGCATACCATCTGGAATGTTTCTTTACCAGAGTTTCAGATTTATAGTATTCAGGGACCTTCTGATAGGGCTGTTAAAATCCGTTGTTTTCGCCGTGGTGGTAATAAGCGTGGCGGCGCATGAAGGTTTTAGAACGCAGGGAGGCGCCGTGGGCGTCGGGAAGGCGGCGACAAATTCCGTCGTCATATCCTTTTTCCTGATAATACTTACAAACCTTATTTTAACCGGCATATTCTATTTCATATGAAAGTAAAAGAATTCATGAACCTGCTCACCCAGTGGCTGGGCGGATTCGGCGAGGAAGAAGGACTGCGGCTCGGCAGTGCGGACAGCCGCATCACCGGCATCACGACCTGCTGGATGGCGACTGACAAGGTAATCGACTTCACTATAAGGAAAAATCACAACCTCATAGTGGCGCATGAGGACCTTCTTTTCCCGCCGGATTATTCTTTCGGTTTTTCCTTAAAAAAACAGGGCGTTCTGGATGCAAAAAGACTTCCTGTCCTTGAAAAACAAAAAATCTCCGTTATCCGCCTGCATTCCACCGCGGACAGGCATTTTGTCCTTGACGGCTTCGGAGACGCTCTGTCTCTCGGGACCCCCGTTATAAAAGAAGGTTTTTACAGGGTGTATGAAATAAAGCCTGTCACGCTGGAAGAATTCGCTCTGAACGTGAAGAACAAACTGAAGATTCCCGGGGTCAGGGTAACCGGCAAGCCATCCCGCAAAGTCAGAAGCATCGGAGGGTTGTGGGGAGGACTCGGATTGAGCGTCAATGCGGACTTCATAAACGAAATCCTGAAATACAACATAGATACGGCCATTGCGGGAGAGACGGACGAATACGCGATGCGGGCGCTGGTTGATATGAACGCCGGACTCGTGGAGGTAGGGCATGAGATAAGCGAAGAGCCGGGACTGCGCAATTTCACCGCCGCCTTGCGAAAGAAAACGGCGCCGTTGCCAGTATATTACTGTTCCAATCCCCTCCCATGGTCGTTGTTCTGATAAAAAACGGCTTAGCCTGCCGGACAAAACTGGGGGCAACTTTATGAAAACTGGATTTTTTGATGTGAACGTGTATGCGGGCATGCCGAAAAAAAGATTATACAAACCGGCAAAATCCGCGAAGGAACTGCTCGGGGAACTCGACAGGCAGGGCATGGAAAAAACCGTTGTCTGGCACATCGCCCAGTACGAATTGTCTCCTATCGACGGCAACCAATTGCTTGCAGAATTCATCAAAGGGCAAAAAAGACTGTACGGATGCTGGGCAATCCTGCCGCCCCAAACCGGAGAAGTCATTACAGGCGATTTTTTC
>CAYPTS010000018.1:18420-27643 GCA_964413825.1 uncultured bacterium | reverse complement strand
ACGTCAACTCTTTCTTTTCCCCTCAGTACCAAGGATTCTTATGTCGGAATCTCAGTATAGTAATGCCGGTACTTGTCAGGATATGATATTACAGTTATAATAAATGTCAAATTTATCCGCTTCCGGCGAACCGAATCTCAGAGATTTTGTTCCGGTTGCGAAAGCTTCGACCAAAGGGAGAGTTTAAAATGGAATGGCAGGAATTCAGTATGCCTAACGGCATCAGGGTAATATACAAACACCTTCCCGGCACGCACTCGGTATCCACAGGTATCTTCATAAAAGCGGGCAGCAGGTTCGAGAAACAGAACCTGTCCGGCGTTTCCCATTTCATAGAACACTTGCTGTTCAAAGGAACGAAGAAACGGAACTACAAGCAGATAAAGGAAGCGATTGAAGGAGTCGGGGGAACGTTCAACGGGTTCACGTCCGAAGAAGCAACATGCTACTGGATAAAGATACTCGGGGAATACGTCGATTTAAGCATAGACGTGCTCGCCGACATGATACAAAACCCTTTGCTGAAAGATGCGGACATTGAAAAAGAGCGCAGGGTCATAATCGAAGAAATCAACATGTACAAGGACATCCCCGCAAAATACGTGTTTGAAATTTTTGACGGCACCCTTTACGGCGGGCATCCGCTCGGACAGCCCATCGCCGGAACCGTTGAGACCATGAGCGGAATGAAAAGAGATTGGGTTTCCGGTTACCTCAAGAATTTTTATACCGCAGAAAACATAGTTATCAGCATTTCCGGAAACATCCACGAGAAGGATATGATACAATCTATGGAGAAGCACCTGTCCGGAGTGAAGAAAAAACAGAAAAACGGCTGTAAACAATGGGACGGAAAACCGGCGTGTCCGAAAGTTAACATTTTAAAAAAGGATACTGAACAGACCCACGTTGCCATGGGCGGGCTTGCTCCTTCAAGGTTCGACGGCAAGAGGTACCCGCTGGGCATCCTCAATACAATACTCGGCGGCAACATGAGCAGCCGCCTGTTTAACAGAATACGTGAAAAGATGGGGCTTGCGTACGCCATAAAGAGCATGGCAAAGCACTACCAGGATACCGGCGCATATCTCGTGTATGCCGGAGTATCCCCCGACAATACGGAAAAATGCATCGCGGCGGTCATCGACGAGATGCGGAAAATAAAGGACGGCGTAAAGAAAACCGAACTGGACAGGGCGAAAAAATTCATGGTTGCCCAGATTCTCATGGGACTGGAAGACAATCTCGAATACATGCTCTGGCTCGGCGAGCAGAAACTTTTCAGGGAGAAACCTGTGACGGTAAAAGCGACCCTCGAGAAAATCAATGCCGTTACTGCCGAACAGGTAAAGAATATTGCGGAAGAGCTGTTCAGACCGGAGAATTTCTGCCTGTCGCTCATCGGTCCGAAAGCAAACGAGGACCGCATAATAAAAACAATATCCGCACTGTAAATTGACAAACAAGTGAAAGGAAAGAGTTAACGTGCGAGTGTGGAAGCACAGTCATAAGACAAGGTGAAAAGCACGAGCGTTCGGACGATTACCTTGCTCGGAACTGTTTGAGCCCGCTGAAACGGGCGGGCGAGTTCTCCGAGAGTCCGATTTCACCGTAGTTCTTATCTGTGCTGGAGCCAAAGGCACAGCCTGTTTCGAGCACGGAAACTGCTTTCTTTCACTTGTTTAAATAACACCCGGAAGGGAGAGAAAAATGGAAAGGATAATGACGGGATGGGACAGGGTATGGCGGAGGTATTATGAAACTTTTACATCTCTTGCCGCGGTGAAAAAGATTGCTCTTTCCGCGGGGTTTGCGCTTCTGACGGCAGTTTCCGCTCAGTTTTACCTAAGACTGCCTTTCACGCCGGTGCCCGTAACCGGACAGGTGTTTGCAGTACTTCTCGCAGGCATACTCATGGGAAAGAAAAATGGTGCGCTGAGCCAGTTGATGTATCTTGCCGGCGGCATTGCCGGCGTAAACTGGTTTTACGGAGCGGGAGTTGGGGTCAGGCATACGACAGGATATGTTATAGGGTTTGTTATCGCCGCATGGCTCATAGGCCTGATAACCGAAAAAAACAAGTCGAAGGCAGGAACGATTTTTGCGATGCTGTGCGGAATAGCAGTGGAACTTTCGGCGGGAACGCTCTGGCTCTGTGCATTCTTAAGGATTCCCATTAACAAGGCGTTCATTATCGGCTTTCTGCCTTTTGTACCGTTTGACATAGTAAAGGCATATTTCGCGGGTATGATTGCACAGACAATACTAAGGAATAAAAACTGATAATAAAGATGAATCATTTCTCACAATGTGAGAGATGTGTGAAGCGTTCGGGACAAGGGAATTGACAAAATGAAAAAATACAATGTGGCTGTTGTCGGGGCGGGAATGGTAGGAAAGAAAATGGTGGAGGTATTGATTGAAAGAAACTTCCCTTACAGTGGACTCAAAATACTTGCAACGAGAGAAAGAGAAGAAATTGTTGCGGGCAGAGCCATAAAAGTCGAAAAAACGGCGCCGGAATCTTTCAACGGCGTTGACGTAGCCCTTTTCGCCGGAACCGAAGGAGAAAAGGGAGCCGGCAAACTTTTCGCATGGGAAGCGGTAAAAAAAGGCGCGATAGTGATTGACAACGGCGGTGATTTCCGCATGGAGCCGGACGTACCCCTTGTAATACCGGAAGTAAATCCCCTGCATCTGAAAAAACACAAAGGACTTATCGCCAACCCGAACTGCTCCACGATACAAATGGTTATGGCACTCTGCCCATTGTACAGAGAATACGGGATAAAACGCATTATCGTCTCTACGTACCAGGCAGTTTCAGGCACCGGAAGGAAAGCTGTTGAAGAACTGGAAAACCAGGTTTCCGCACATGTAAACGACAGAGAGGTAAAAAACGAGGTTTACCCTTACCGGATTGCATTCAACGCAATACCTGAAATAGGAAGTTTATCGCCGGAATTTCCGGGATACCATACCGAAGAAGTCAAGATGGTAAAGGAAACGCGAAAAATTCTTGACGAGCCAGGACTGAAAGTATCGGCAACATGCGTCAGAATTCCCGTGTTCAACGGCCATTCGGAAAGCATTACCGTGCAGTGCATGGAAAAACCGGATATCCGCCGCGTGAGAGAACTGCTCTCCGCATTTCCCGGCGTAAAGGTTGTCGACGAACCTGAAAAATCGCTTTACCCGGTTCCTCTAAACGCGGACGGAAAAGACGAAGTTTTCGTAGGAAGGATACGGGAAAATACCGCTCTGGAAAATGCCGTGGACATGTGGGTGGTCGGCGACAACATAAGAAAGGGAGCGGCGCTGAATACCGTGCAGATAGCCGAACAAATGATTAAAATGTGCCTGCTTTAAAAATGCAGTAAAGAAAAAACGTCGTATTTTTCAAGCTTTTCACCGCCGGCAAGTTCGTCCAGTTCTATCAGAAATAGAATTTTCTCCACCGACCCGCCGCATTCTTCTATCAACCGGCAGGAGGCAAGAGCTGTCCCTCCGGTAGCGAGAAGGTCGTCTATCAGCGCAACCCTGTCGCCTTTTTTTAAAGCATCTTCATGTATTTCGAGCGTATCCGTCCCATATTCAAGGTCATACTGAACCTTTACCGTTTTTCCGGGAAGTTTACCGCTTTTCCTTATCGGAACAAAACCCGCTCCGAGCTGAAGTGCAAGCGCTCCCCCGAATATGAATCCGCGCGATTCGACGGCAACGATTTTATTAATGCCGGCCGGCACACTGCGCTCGAAACTTTCCATAACGGATTTGAACGCTTCAGGATTTTCTATAAGCGTAGTAATATCCCTGAAAAGTATTCCTTTCTTTGGAAAATCCGGAATGGTTCTGATAAGATTTTCAAGATTCTTCATCATTTTTTCTTTCCTCCTCTTTTTTCATCAACTTCCATTCTCTCTTCAGTTTCTGCAGGCAGATTTTCTTTATCTGGTGCACCCTCTGCCGGCTGACATCGAGTTCCTTTGAAATCTCCTTGTAACTCCGCTGAACGCTTCCGCCAAGGCCGTAGTACAGTTCAAGCACCTTCAGCCATATCTCGATGTTCGCTCTCTTCTCCTTTTCCTTGAGACGGTCGAAAATCTTCTCAAGGATATCCTTGTTTCTCAAGACCTCCCACAATCCCTGCTCGTTTTTCCTGTTGAAGTCGACAACCTCAAACAGGTCAACCTGTTTTTCGCCGTCAAAATAGTCCGAAGAAATAATCCTGACATGCGACCCGTATTTTTTAAGTTTTTTCACTATTTCAGGCGGAAGGCTCAGGGTTTTCGCAATTTCCGCGTCAGTGGGATACCTTCCGTTTTTAAACATGTAGTCTTTTTTCAGCTCCTCGACCCTGTCATTGAATTCCTGATACCGTTCGGGTATCTTCAAAACCTCAAACTCCTTCATTATGGCTCTTATGATAAACCTTTTTATCCAGAAGTAGGCGTACGTCCCGAATTTTACCTTCCTTTTAAAATCAAACTTATCTATGGCTTTCAACAGGCCCATGTTGCCTTCGGCTATGAGGTCGGGCAGTATGTCAGGGGAAAAAGCGTAACGCTTGGCAAGATATATTACAAGCCCCTGGTTATCTCTGGCAAACTGTTCCTTGGCTTTCCTGTCGCCTTTTCTTATTTTTTTGATTATCTCTATCTCGTCTGCCAGTTCCGTGTTTTTTGTCATTGTTTTCCTTCAGGATTTCAGAATCTCCCTGATTTTTTCCGCGGCTTTCTCAAAATTCTCGGGGCAACTCCCGCTTCCCCTCGCAAAAACGGGGCTTCCGCCGCCCTGCCCGTTCAAAATTCCGGAGACCTCTTTCATCAGTCCGACCGCAGGGAATTTATCCTTGAAAGCATCGCTGACCTTTATGACCGTAAAGATTTTTCCGTCTTTTGCGCTGCCGAGAAAAACCACCCCTTCTCCCATGCCGGACATGACGCCGTCCGCCACCCTGCTGATAAGCTCGTTATTATCGACGTTAAGCATGCCGCAGGTGAAATTACAGTCCCTGCCTTCGGCCTCATACGTTTCTTTCTTGTCCCCGATATCTCTGGAGAACCCCTCCGCAAGAATGTTTTCATACCTGCTTATTAGTTTGTCCTTTGCTTCCGTTTCGAAAATAAGTTTCTCCACCCTTTTCAGCACCTTTTCGCTTTCAACCCCGAGTTTCATAGCGAGAGCATCTACCGTCTCCCTGTAACGGCCGAGAAAATTCAGGGCTTCTCTGTATGTAACCGCCTCAATTCTTTTCAGGTTTTTCCCTATGCTTGAAAACCCGGTTATGTGGAACAACAGCATATTGCCGGTCATGTCAGTATGCGTGCCTCCGCATACCTCGGTATGATAATCGCCTGTTTTTATCACCCTCACCTTTTCGCCGTACTTCTCAAGGAAAAGCGCTATGGCGCCTTTTTTTACCGCCTCGTCGAGAAACATTTCTTCTACGGATACGGGGCTGTTTTGCATTATCTTGTCCTGCACGATAGCTTCCGCCTTTTTGGCCTCTTCCTCCGAGAAACTGCCGAAACAGACAAAATCGAACCTCAACCGTTCACCTGTAACGTACGAACCCGCCTGCCTTACATCTTTCCCCATGACCTGACGCAGGGCGAAATGCAGAAGATGCGTGGCAGTATGGTTTATCGATACGCTCTTCCTGAATTCCCTGTCGACAGACGCTTTCATTACAGGATTTTCTTCGAGATTTTCAAAACCGCCCTTTTCAAGTTTACCGATATGGTATATAAGCCCCTTTTCGTCAACCTGCGTATCGGACACGGCAAATCTTGCATCACGGTTTTCAAGCACCCCCCGGTCCCCGGCCTGCCCGCCTTTTTCCGGATAAAAAGGAGTTTTATCAAGTACGACGTACAGCAGTTTCTTTTTTTCGTCGCGGTAAACAGCGGTTACGTTTCCTTCATCCCCGGTTCCGGCGTATCCGGTAAAAACGGTTTCCGTCAGCGGCTGTTTCTCAAAAACAGCGGACTTTTTCATCCCTTCGCTGGTTGAAAACCGTGACTGGCGCTTCTGTTCATCCAGATGCCTGTTGAACCCTTCCCAATCAACCGTTCTGTTATCCTGCGCCGCAAGGTCCTCGAGAAGGTCTTTGGGTATGCCGTATGTATCGTAAAGTTTGAACGCAACGTCACCCGGTACAGAATTTTTCCGGCTTCCGCCCGCCAAATCGTAAAAATTCTTGTTTGCGGAATCAAGAAGCGCATGGAACTTTTCTTCCTCTTCGTGGATAACCCTTTTTATCAGTTCGCGGTGCTCTCCGAGGGAGGGATATACATCCCTCATGTTGTCCGCCGGAATTTCGCACAGGTGGCTGAGGAAAGGTTCCCCGATGCCCATGTTTGAACCGGTTATGCCCGCCCTGCGCAGAATCCTTCGCAACACGTATCCTCTCCCCTCGTTTGACGGAAGAACGTTATCGTTTATAAGAAATACCGCGGCCCTTATGTGGTCGGAGATTATCCTGAACATGAATTTCTTTTCGGGATTCTTTTCGTAACCGTGCCCTGAAATTTTTTCAATTTCCCTGATTATGGGAAGAAACAGGTCTGTTTCATAGTTGGAAGGCGTGTTCTGCAAAATTCTTGATATTCTCTCGAGTCCCATGCCGGTATCAACCCCTCTCCGCTTCAAAGGGGGCATCGAACCGTCCGTCTGCTTGTCGTACTGCGGAAAAACGAGATTCCAAAACTCGAGGAACCTGTCGCAGTCACAGCCGGGCTTGCATCCGGCGCCGCATGACCTGTCTTTGCCGAAGTCAACGTATAATTCCGTACACGGGCCGCACGGGCCGGTATCCCCGGCAGGGCCCCAGAAATTGTCCTTTTTGGAAAGGGGGACTATCCTTTCCGCCGGGAGGATTTTTTTCCAGATATCCCTCGTTTCGCCGTCCTCTTCATAGTAAGACGCCCATAAAACCTTTTCCGGGATTTTCAGGCAGCTTACCGTAAAATCAAAGGCCCATTCTATCGCTTCCCTTTTGAAATAATCACCGAAAGAAAAATTGCCGAGCATCTCAAAAAAAGTGTGGTGTCTCCCTGTCTTTCCGATGTTGTCAATATCGCTGTCTTTGCCGCCGGCTCTCATGCATTTCTGGCAGGTTACCGCTCTCGGATAAGGCAGTGCCGCCGGCGTAGCCCAGTACTTTTTGAACTGTACCATTCCGGCATTGGTAAAAAGAAGAGTCGGGTCGTCAAAGGGAACAAGTCCGCTGCTGGGAACGACAGCATGCTCTTTGACTTTAAAATAATCCAGATACCGTTGTCTTATATCTCTGCTGTTCATTCATTCCTTTTCACATATTTATTCATAAGCCTGTTAATGGTATGCGGTGAAAAGCCTCTATTCTTAAGGGAAAAAAGAAGTGAAGAAAGTTTCTTTCTTTTCCTGTTTTTCAAAAAAAACTCTTCTGCAACCGCAAGCTCCCGGTTAAAATCAAAATTATCCCTGATTCGTTCAATTATTTCGCCGGGTATTCCTCTTTTGTTAAGGATTGAGGAAATATAAAAATATCCCTTCCCGTTATTGATGTGCTTCCCTGTCAGAAACTCCGCAAGCGACGAGTCATCCAGATATTTGCGGCGCCCGCACTCCTGCAATATTTCATCTATTTCTTCTTCCGCCGCAAACCCGGATAACTTATCCCGCAATTCCCGTTCGGAATATCTCCTGCGGGAAAGCATCCTCAAAGCTTTCGAATATGCCTTCTTATTTTCCACCCTTCAGTATGACAAACCTGCTCTGTTCTCCCATTTTTATCAGCAGGCGCACGTTTTTTTCCACAGGAATGTTTTTGATTACAGCGTTGAATTCTCTTATATTCTTAACCGCCTTGCCGTCCAGCGCCTTGATAAGAACTCCGGCATTAATGCCCGCTTCCTCGGCAGGAGAACCCGGGTCCACCGCAGTAACCACGACACCGTCTTCATCCGCGGCAATATCAAGGCGTTCCTTTATCTCGGAGGTTATTGCCGAGACGCGCATTCCTCTCCAGGTTTCGTCATGTGCGGACTTTGCCATATCTTCATCCGACGGCATCTCACCGGTTGTCAGCGAAAGGAGAACTTCTTTGCCGTCCCTCCACACCGCCACGGGAACTTTCTTTCCGACGACTGTGCCCGCCACCTTCATCTGCAGGTCCTGAATGTCGCGCACCTCGCGGCCGTCAAATTTCAAGATTATGTCACCCTCTTTAAGCCCCGCCTTGTCCGCGGGCGCATCCGGCATTACTCTGGCGACAAGAGCGCCCTTCGTGTTTTTCAAACCGAAAGAATGTGCAAGCTCTTCGTCAAGCGGCTGAAGGATTACGCCGAGATACCCCCTTACAACTCTGCCGGTTTCTTTCAACTGGGAGAATATCTCCCTTGCGATGTTGACCGGAATCGCAAACCCCAGGCCTTCGGCGACCTGCGGGGAGACTATGAACGTGTTTATTCCGATTACCTCGGCATTGATGTTTATAAGCGGCCCTCCGGAGTTACCCGGATTTATTGCCGCGTCGGTCTGTATGAAATCCTCGTACTGCATAAGTCCAAAACCCGTTCTTCCTTTTGCGCTGACAATGCCTACGGTAACCGTTGCGGTCAGACCCATGGGATTGCCTATCGCCATCACCCACTCTCCGGGCTGAATCGCATCGGAATCGCCCAGTCTCACGGCAGGCAGTACCCTTTTTGCGTCGATTTTTATCAACGCAAGGTCGGTCTTCGGGTCGGTTCCTATAACCTTTGCCTCGTAAAGATGGGCGTCGTCCTGCAATTTTACCAGTATCTTGTCCACGCTGGCTATAACATGGTTATTGGTAATGATATATCCGTCTTCCCCGACTATGAATCCCGAACCGAGCCCCTGCTGTTTCCTCTCAAAAGTCCTCGGCTGCTGCTTTTTGGGCGAACCGAAAAAATCCTCAAGGGGCGACCGGAAAAATCCGTCCATGCCTCCGAACGGGTCCCAGTAGCGCATTGTAACCGTCTTTTCCGTAGTTATCTGCACAACCGCCGGCTTAACCGCTTTTGCTATCTCAACAAAAGCATTCTGCAGAGTTACAAGCTCTCCGGACTGGCTTGTAAAAACATATGGCGTCTGATAAACTCCCGCACTCCCGCCCGACACTCTTCCCGGAAGATTCACCCTGCCCGACATAAAACCTGCCACTGCAACCCCAAGTAAAATTCCCACTGCTATAAATTTCGCCTTTCTCATG
>CAYPTS010000018.1:17128-18320 GCA_964413825.1 uncultured bacterium | reverse complement strand
ACCCATCCCTTCTTCCCGATGGATTCATCCACGGCGCTTAAAACCTCATGGCACTTTACCCCGTCATAGAAATCGGGGCTCGGATTCTCTCCTTTTGAAATGGAAGTCAACAGGTCGGCCGTCATATTTATGAACGATTCTCCATAGCCAATTATATGTCCTGCAGGCCACCAGTTGGCGGCATAAGGATGGGAAGCATCCGTAGCAATAATTGTCCTGAATCCCTGCGCATACTCCGGGTCGTCAACGCTGTAATACTGCAGTTCATTCAGGTTCTCAAGATTAAATACAATGCTTCCCCTGCTGCCGTTAATCTCGAATTTCTGCCCGTTCTTGCGTCCCGCCGCAAACCTTGTCGCCTCAAAAGAACCGATTGCGCCGTTTTTAAACCTCGCAAGGAAAAGGGTTGCGTCATCCACGGTTACAACTCCCTTTTCCTCTGACTTCGCCTTGTCTTTCAAGCCGGTTTCCAGCTCCCCCGTTTCCTTGATAAGCGGACGTTCTTTGATAAACGTCTCGCTCATGCCGGCCACCTCGTCAAACTCTCCCACGAGATACCGCGCCATGTCTATAAGATGCGCATTCAGGTCGCCGTGGGAACCGCTTCCCGCAACGTCTTTCTCGAGACGCCACACCAGGGGAAATTCAGGGTCGATTATCCAGTCCTGAAGGTACACCGCCCTCATGTGAAAAATTTTGCCCAGTTTCCCGCTTTCAATAAGTTTCTTGGCAAGTCCTATAGCCGGAAGCTTCCTGTAACAGAAGCAAATCGCATGCTTCGCACCGTATTTTTCCACCGCCTCGAGCATCTCGCAGGCATCCTTCATCGTCGAGGCGAGCGGCTTTTCGCAAAACACCACCTTGCCTTCCTTCGCCGCCTCCACGGCAATCTCCTTATGCGCGTTAGGCGGGGTGGTTATATCTATAACGTCAACGTCTTTTCTTCTTACTACCTTTTTCCAGTCCGTCTCATACTCCTGCCATCCGAACTTCTCCTTTGCAATCTTCAGGGGCTTCTCGGCACGTCCGCAAATCACCTTCATAACCGGAAGAACAGGCAGGTCAAAGAATATGCCCACATCCTTATAGGCATGCGAATGAGCCTTGCCCATAAACTTGTAGCCGATAAGCCCAATCCCTATTTCCTTCATTCCCCCCCCCTGTTTTGTCGTTGCGAGCGCCTTTTGCGCGG
>CAYPTS010000018.1:3437-17028 GCA_964413825.1 uncultured bacterium | reverse complement strand
ACGTCTCTTGTCATTGCGAGGCGTCTTTTGCCGTGGCAATCTCAACCTTAATTATCTTTCTTCTCTTTCTTCACCTTCAATCCAGCCGCCTCTCTCACCTTCCCGTCAATTTCCTCATACAACTTTCCATCTTTCTTTAATACTTCAACCGTGTTTTCCAACCCCTGGCCTATCGAATTTCCGTTATACTGGAAATACGCCCCCTTCTTGTCGATAATCTTGTACTGCACCGCGGCGCTTATCAGAGAACCTTCCCTGCTTATTCCCTTGCCATAATACATCTCCAGTTCTGTTTCCCTGAAAGGCGGCGCAACCTTGTTCTTCACAACCTTCACCCTTACCCTGTTGCCTATAAGTTCCGGACCGCTTTTAATGCTTTCTATCCTGCGCACGTCAAGACGCACCGAAGCGTAAAACTTCAGCGCCCTTCCGCCGGGAGTGGTTTCAGGATTGCCGAAAAACACGCCTATCTTTTCCCTTAACTGATTGATAAAGATTGCCGTCGTTTTCGACTTGCTTATGTATCCCGTAAGTTTTCTCAGCGCCTGCGACATCAGCCTCGCCTGCAGGCCCATGACGCTTTCTCCCATTTCTCCTTCCAGTTCGGCTTTCGGGACAAGCGCCGCCACGGAATCTATGATGACGACATCTATGGCGTTACTGCGGATAAGAGACTCGGCAATTTCAAGGGCCTGTTCTCCGGTATCAGGCTGGCTTACAAGCAGGTCTTTCGTGTTCACGCCCAGTTTTTCCGCATAGTTCGGGTCGAGGGCATGCTCGGCATCTATGAAAGCCGCCTGTCCTCCCGCCTTCTGCGCTTCCGCAAGGATATGCAGGGCAAGGGTTGTTTTTCCCGAAGATTCAGGGCCGAAAATCTCCACCACCCTCCCGCGGGGAATGCCGCCCACGCCGAGCGCAATGTCAAGGGAAATCGCGCCCGTGGGAATAGCCGGAACCTCAATGGCCGTCTTCTCTCCAAGCCGCATTATCGCACCCTTGCCGAAATCCTTTTCTATCTGCCCTATCGCCATCTCCAGTGCTTTTTCCTTGTCCATTGTCTTCCTCCCGTATCCGTAGTTAATATTCCCCTTATTTCAGACCTAAACTATAGCATATCCCTCCGCTTCAGTCAATCAAAAAAGATATAAAAATCCAGAAAAAATCATTATCTGTTGAACGGGACCAATCAATCGCAACGGGAACCAAAAATCGTTATTGCTGTTACGAGGCAAATCAAAAAAATCAACGGAGGGAGTTTATGTAGTCGGGAAACAGGAGAACTTTTCTTCAATAAACCTCATATCGTTTCTCCAAAATGCTATTAATAGCACTTTCACGAAATATTATACCCTATTTCTGCTTCCTATCAAATTCATTTTTTCCTGAATGTTATATCAGCCGTCTATGGGGAATTTACGGAGGGAGGTGTAGGTGGGACCGGAAGGGGTAAGGTCGCTTTTGATAAGTTCGACTTCAGCGATGTTCATAACACCGAAGGTTTTTTCTCTGTATTTTTCAATCAGTTCTTCCAGGAATGATGCACGCGGAGTGGATTTAAAGCGGGCTATGGTGATGTGTTCCTTGAATCTGCTTTCTTTTTTAAAACCCTCGGTTTCAAGGCGATTTTCTATCAGGGCGTTCAGTTTTTTAAGTTTCCCGCCGGAGTCGCACCCTATCCAGAAGACTCTCGGGTTTCTTTCATCGGGGAAGACACCCGCGCCCTTCACTTCCGTTTTGAAGGGCGCGCAGTCTTTTGTTATTTCCGTCAGGATACCGGATATGCGCGGGATTTTTTCTTCCGCAACTTCTCCGAGGAATTTGAGGGTGATATGCAGGTTGTCGGGAGCAACCACCCTTGCCTCCCTCACCTTTGACTTAAGTTTACCGCTGACCTCCGCTATGCTGTCTTTTATTTCACCTGGTATCCTGACACCTATAAATAACCTCATTGACTTTTTATTGTCTTGTCATTGCGAGGCGAAGCCGAAGCAATCTCTGAATGAGGTTGAGATTGCCACGCCACAAAACGGCTCGCAATGACGGAATCCGAAATGAAGCCGGTATTACTTTTTCAGCCAGGGCATCATACCCCTCATCTCTTCCCCAACCTTCTCTATGAGATGCTCCTCCGACTGGCGTTCAAGGGCGTTGAAAACAGGCCTTCCAACCATATTCTCCGTAATCCATTCCCTTGCGAACTCGCCTCTCTGTATCTGTGCAAGAACATCCTTCATGTTTTCTTTAACCTGTTCGTCGACTACCATCGGACCTCTGGTCATGTCTCCGTATTCCGCTGTATCGCTGATAACCTTGCGCATGCCCTGTATGCCGCGCTGTATGATAAGGTCCACGATAAGTTTCAATTCGTGGCAGGTTTCATAGTATGCTATTTCCGGCTGGTATCCGGCTTCTACGAGCGTCTCAAACGCATATTTTATCAGTTGGGTGGCGCCTCCGCAGAGAACGCTCTGTTCTCCGAAAAGGTCGGTCTCGGTCTCTTCCTTGAATGTCGTTTCGACAACTCCGCATCTTGTCCCGCCGAGCCCCTTGGCATAAGCAAGCGCAAGTTTCATTGCGGAACCGCTATGGTCCTGGTAAACGGCTATTATGCAGGGCACTCCCTGTCCCTGAGCGAACTGTTCTCTTACCAGGTCGCCGGGCCCTTTGGGGGCAACCATGTACACATCGACGTTTTTGGGCGGAACTATCTGGTTGAAATGAATCGAAAAACCGTGCGCAAAACCGAGCGCTTTTCCTTCGGTTAAATTCGGCGCAATAAAGTTCTTGTATACCGCGGGCTGTACGTTATCCTGGACAAGCATCATCAGCGCATCGCACTTCTTCGTGATTTCATCCGCGGCAATCGGCTTAAACCCGTCAGCCACCGCTTTTTTATAGTTGGGCGTGCCTTCCAGTTCGCTCACCATGACATCCATTCCGCTGTCTTTCAGGTTGAGAGCATGCGCCCTGCCCTGACTGCCGTAACCGATAATTCCCACCTTCTTTCCCTTTAAAAGATTCAAATCCGCATCCTTATCATGATAAATCTTCGCCATTGTCCTTTCCTCCCTTGCCCCGAACCGACGTTTTTTGTCGTTGCGAGCGTTTTTTGCGCGGCAATCTCAACCTCATTCAGAGATTGCTTCGGCTTCGCCTCGCAATGACGAGTGCGGTGAGGGGTTATGATTTACCGCTTTTTTATTTTTTCTGGGTGAATTCCCTTGCCATTGCAATTTTTCCGGTTCTAACCAGTTCCTTAATTCCGTAACTCTTGAGAAGTTCCACCATGGCGTTTACCTTAGACGTTCCTCCGACAATCTCAAGCGTCAGGGATTTCCTTCCGATGTCCACAACCTTTGCCCTGAAAACGTTTGCCAACTGCATAACTTCCTGCCTGACGACCGGATTCAGTGTTTTTATTTTTACAAGCACCAGTTCCCTGTCGATAAAATCTCCCTCGGTAAGGTCGAGAACCTTTATAACGTCTATCAGTTTGTTCAACTGCTTGTAAATCTGCTCGAGTATGCGCTCGTCGCCCCTTACCGTCAGGGTCATCTTGGACACCGTCGGGTCTTCGGTTTCGGAAACGCATAAACTGTCTATATTGTATCCCCGCGCCGAGAACAGTCCGGCAATGCGCGCCAGTACGCCGGACTTGTTTTCAACCGCTATGACAATTATGTGAGCCCTGTATCCTTTATTGTTAATCTCCGCCATTTTGTTTCTCCTCTTTACCGCCCCGACTTTGTCATTAAGATTGCTTCGTCGCTCCGCTTCTCGCAATGACAACCATTGAAATTTTCATGCAAGGCCTTCGAGCATCTGGTCGAGAGATGCGCCCGCAGGAACCATTGGAAACACGTTTTCTTCCTCGACCACCCTGCAGTCAAGTATAACCGGTTTTTCCTTTTCGTCAATTACTTTCTCGATGACCTTGTCAAACTCATCCATCGAACTTACCTTGTAACCGAGCGCACCGTATGCCTCCGCCAGTTTTGCAAAATCCGGCTGGGCGTTTTCCGTGCATGTATATGCATATCTTTTTTTGTAAAACAACTGCTGCCACTGTCTCACCATGCCGAGACAGCAGTTGTTCAGGATAATAATTTTTATCGGCAGGCGGTTATAGACCGCAGTGGCAAGTTCCTGTATGTTCATCTGTATACTGCCGTCGCCGGCAATGTCAATGACGATTTTGCCGGGGTTTGCCATCTGTGCGCCAATCGCCGCGGGAAATCCGAATCCCATAGTTCCCAGCCCGCCGGAAGTAACAAACGTCCGCGGTTTCCTGAATTTGTAATATTGAGCGGTCCACATCTGGTTCTGCCCCACCTCGGTACAAATAATGGCGTCATCCGGCAGCATATCCGATATTTTCTCTATAACGTACTGCGGCTTTAACGCATTCTTTTCATAGGTCAGCGGATATTTGTCTTTCCATTCTTTTATTTTGGAAAGCCACTCTTTTCTCTCGACGGGCTCAACCTTCACATTAAGCTCCTTGAGTATGTCTTTCGCATTGCCCACGATGGGAACGTCAACGATAATATTTTTGCTTATTGACGTAGGGTCTATGTCAATATGTATTATCTTCGCATTAGGGGCAAAGTTCTCAATCTTGCCCGTAATCCTGTCGTCAAAACGCGCCCCGGCCGAAATTAACAGGTCGGTTTCAACAACGGCGTAGTTTGCATATTTCGTGCCGTGCATCCCGAGCATTCCGAGCGAAAGCGGATGGGACACCGGCAGACTGCCGAGCCCCATAAGAGTAAAGGTCACAGGTATGTTTGCGGTCTCGGCAAATTTTTTCAACTCGCCGGAGGCATCCGCGCTTATCACGCCGCCGCCCGCAATGAGAAGGGGCTTTTTGGCTTCCTTTATCATCTTCCACGCCCGTTCAATCTGGAGCGGATGCCCCTCGTACACAGGTTTATAACTCCTGATGTCCACCTCCTCGGGATACTTAAATTCGGCTTCAGCCCTCTGCACGTCAACAGGGAGGTCTATGAGGACAGGCCCCGGCCTGCCTGAACCTGCTATGTAAAACGCCTCTTTAATCGTTCTGGCAATATCCTTTACATCTTTTATCAGATAGTTATGCTTGGTTATGGGCCTGGTTATTCCGGTAATGTCAACCTCCTGAAATGCATCACTACCTATAAGGTGCGTGGCAACCTGTGCAGTAATAGCTACCATTGGAATGGAATCCATGTATGCAGTCGCAATTCCGGTTACGAGATTTGTCGCACCGGGGCCTGATGTTGCCATGCATACTCCGACCTTGCCCGAAGACCTGTAAAAACCGTCCGCCGCATGTGCGGCGCCCTGTTCGTGGCGTACCAGAACGAACTTTATGCCGCTGTCGTACAACTGGTCGCAAAGCGGCAGGAGCACCCCTCCGGGATAGCCGAAAATAATCTCCACGCCTTCTTTCTTCAAACTTTCCACAATTATCTGCGCACCGTTCATTTTATTCCCTTCCCCCTTTTCCCAAACCTCTAATCCCGACTCCCGAGCCTCTGTCTTTTTGTGTGAGAGGCTTTGATTCTGACTTTTCCCTTCTTATTTTGCGATCGTCTGTTCCCTTGACGAACCCACGGAAATTTTCGTAATCGGAACCTCCGTAATCTGCTCAATCTTCTCTATGTATTTCTTGGCATTCAAGGGAAGTTCCCCGTAACTCTTCACCTTTCCGATATCTTCATCCCATCCGTCGACTTCTTCATAGGAAACGCTGCATCCGGAAAAAACCTTCGTATTCATCGGATAGTCGTTGTAAACCCCGCCTTCAAAATTATATGCCGTTCCTATCTTAATCCTTTTCAGGCCGGAAAGGACATCAAGTTTCGTCATTATCAATTCATCCAGTCCGTTGACCTTGCAGGAAAATCTGACAAGCACCGCATCAAACCATCCGCACCTTCGCGGCCTTCCGGTCGTGGCGCCGTACTCGTTTCCGGTTTTTCTAAGGTCTTCCCCCTCCTGCCCTGAAAGTTCCGTGGGGAAAGGCCCCATTCCCACCCTCGTGGTATAGGACTTAACCACTCCGAGTATGCGGCTTATCTTCTTGGGAGACAGCCCCAGCCCGGTACAGGCGCCCCCGGCAATCGTATTTGAAGCTGTCACGTACGGGTACGTCCCGAAATCTACGTCGAGAAACGTCCCCTGCGCGCCTTCCGCAAGTACCTGCCTGCCCTTTTTGATTTCTTCGTCAAGGTACAGGGTTACGTTTTTCACCATCTTCTTCATGCGTTCCCTGTATTGGACGGTCTCTTCGTAAATCTTTTCCACGGCAAGCATCTGTTCCTTATAGTATTCCTTGAAAAGATAATTTTTAAGTTCCAGGGCAATCTTCAGTTTCTCCCTGAAGATATCCTCTTCGAGGAAATCAATCACTCTTATACCTATCCGGTTGAACTTATCCGCATAGGTAGTCCCTATGCCCCTGCCCGTGGTTCCGAGATTTCCCTTACCCCTGAACTTGTCCTCAATCTGGTCAAGTGTTTTATGGTAAGGCAGTGTCATATGGGCATTTTCCGCAATGAAAAGCCTGCCTTCGACGCTCACGCCGTTTTGCTCAAGGTATTCAATTTCCTCAAACAGTGAAACAGGGTCGACAACCACGCCGTTTCCTATAACGCACACCTTGTCGGGATAAAGTATCCCCGACGGGACCAGGTGAAAAACATAATGCTTGTCTTTTATGACAACGGTATGCCCCGCGTTGCCGCCGCCCTGGTAACGGGCAACAATATCCACGTCTTCGGCAAGATAGTCAATAACCTTGCCCTTGCCCTCATCTCCCCACTGCGTTCCCAGCACTACCGTAACCATAACACTCTCCTTCTTGGAACAATGCTTCTGCACTTATAACTAAACGCTTTTCACTGCTTTATTCTGCTTATTATCGCCTGTCCCATCTCCATGGTGCCCACGCAGTTGGTGGAACAGGGCTCCCGAAAGTCATATGTTACGTATTTTCCTTCTTTTATTACGTCCGCCAGCGCCTGTTCAATCTTCACCGCCTTTTTACTTTCGCCGATATAGTGAAGCATCATGATACCGGCAAGCAGTAGCGCGGACGGGTTTACCTTGTTCATTCCTTTATATTTAGGAGCGCTTCCATGCGTCGCTTCGAAAACCGCCGTCTCTTCCCCTATATTCGCTCCAGGGGACATCCCGAGCCCGCCGACCAGCCCGGCGCACAAATCCGAAAGAATGTCGCCGTACAGATTGGGACATACAAGAACGTCGTACAGTTCCGGCTTTTGCACCAGCTGCATAGCCATGTTATCGACAATCCTGTCTTCAAACTCAATATCAGTATACTCTCCGGCAACCTTTCTTGCAACATCGAGAAAGAGTCCGTCGGTAAATTTCATTATGTTTGCCTTGTGCACCGCCGTAACCTTCTTCCTTTTGTTCTTTCGTGCGTATTCGAGGGCAAACCTTACTATCCGTTCGGAATTCGACACCGATATGGGCTTTATGCTTATCCCCGAATCTTCCGGTATTTTTTTTCCGGTTGTTTTGCCTATGAATTCCAGCAAATCTTTCGTATCCTGTTTCCCTTTCTCAAACTCTATCCCTGAATACAGGTCTTCCATGTTCTCCCTGACAATCACCATGTCCAGACCGGCATACCTGCTCCTGACCCCCTCGTAAAATTTGAACGGCCGCAGGCAAACGTAAAGATTAAACTGCTGTCTTATGTAAACGTTCACGCTTCGAAAACCGCTGCCCACCGGCGTGGTAAGAGGTGCCTTGAGACAGACCTTGTTTTTTTCAATTGACTCCAGAGTCTCGTCGGGAATGGGCGTTTTGTATTTTTCAACGGCACATTCTCCCGCCTGCCGGACGTCCCAGTCTATATCAACGCCCGCCGCTGCAATACAGTCTTTCGTAACCTCGGTTATTTCCGGGCCTATGCCGTCGCCCGGAATTAACGTTATCTTATGTCCCATCTCGCGTTCCCCTTATAATTTGAAACCTTTGTTCTTGTTTATATAATTCACAACCCCGCCCGCTTTTATTATTTTAAGCATGAAATCAGGCAATACGGACGACTTCACAGCGCTTTTTTTCGCAAGGTTTTTCACTTCGCCCTTTTCAACGTCGATTTCTATATCGTCGCCGGTATCAATTCCCGAGGTGTCCGCCTCTACGAGAACAAGTCCGACGTTAATCGCATTCCTGTAAAAAATTCTTGCAAAACTCTTCGCCACGACCGCCGGAATACCCGCATGTTTTATCACCAGCGGCGCCTGCTCCCTGCTCGAACCGCAGCCGAAATTCCTGCCGCCGATTATAAAATCCCCTGTTTTTATCTTCTTGTAGAACTCGGGGTCTATGTCCTCCATCAGATGCGTAGACAGTTCCTTCATATCGAGCGTCTTGAACTTGTACTTGCCCGAAATAATGTAGTCCGTATTAATATCATCCCCGAATGTATGCGCTTTTCCTTTCAAAACCATTGTTGACCTCCTTCACCCCGCAAAAGCAGAATATTACCACAAATCCTCCTTCCTATCAAATTCCCCTGCAATCCGCTACCAATGTTCATGAAAACATTTCCGGTTTAGATTTGCCCATAGAGCGAGGCGGCAAGGAGGCGATTTTTGTGGGAGGCATCTCCCGATGCCGATAATTATCGAGGTCGGGAGACCTCTCACACGATAAGTTGACGACGAAGCCAACGAAGCTGTATGGGTAAAGATAATCCGGAATCACCAGTAGACGTAGCGCGTAAACAAATCCCTGTCAACCCTCGACAGATTATTCACGTCCGGTATCACGTAGCGGTCGTCAAAGACATCCAGCAGAATTTTTCCCGACTCCCCGAAATCAAGCGTCCTGTGGGACGCCCATCTCATATCGAAGGATTTCGGCCCTTTGTCCGTCTCCACCTCGAAGTGCAGAACCCCGAACTCCAGTTTTATGCTGTAAATCTCCTTTACCGTATACCCGAAATAATGCTTTTTCATCACATCGAGAACAATTTCTCTCTCCTCTTCGGGAAAGGTATCGAGACTTTCAATCGCCCCTATTTCCCTGCTCTTGTCGTTCTCGTCGTAATAAAACAGGAAAACAAACTTATTCGGGCAGGTTATGGGAAATGCCCGCATTGCATACACTCCCCTGTAAAGGGTCCCGTCGGAGTCCGTCAGATGCATCAGGTTAAACGCACCCCTGAAGATTTTTATCTCTCCCGGCTTCAAAAACCTTATGCCAACATTCTCCATGCTTTCAAAAACAGCCATTCTATCTCCCATCCCCCCTAAATTCCCCCTTTGCAAAGGGGGAGACAGGGGGATTTATACATTCTCAATCTTCGATTGAAGACAGTCTCGTCTGCATCTCGACAAGTTTCCAATATACTCCTTTCCGTTCCATCAGTTCGTTGTGACTGCCCGATTCCACTATGCGTCCGGCGTCAACCACGTATATCCTGTCCGCGTCGCGCAGGGTTGAAAGACGGTGCGCAATCGCGATGGTGGTACGCCCTTTTGACAGCATGGCCAAGGCCTCCTGAATCTTCATCTCCGATTCCGTATCAACGGAAGAAGTCGCTTCATCCAGTATCAACACGCGAGGATTGCACAGCAATGCTCTTGCTATTCCTATTCTCTGCCTCTCCCCTCCGGAAAGTCCCGAACCTCTTTCTCCAAGAAGGAAGTCATATCCCGTGGGCATCTGCATGATAAACTCATGCGCATTGGCGGCTTTAGCGGCCGCAATAACCTCTTTCTGGGTTGCAGTTGGATTGCCGTAAGATATGTTGTCTGCAATCGACCCGCGGAAAAGAAACGGTTCCTGCAGTACAAGCCCGATGTTTCTGTGTATATCGTCTCCCGCAACATCGCGTATATCATGCCCGTCAATCATAACCATACCCTGCTGCGGGTCGTAAAAACGGCATACGAGATTGATAAGCGTCGTTTTGCCGCATCCGCTTTTGCCGACAACACCTATCATCTCGCCCGCCTTGATTTTCAAACTCACGTTTTTAAGTACGGGGAAATACGGTTCGTAGCCGAACGTAACGTTACGGAACTCGATATCCCCCGACATCCTCTCGATACGCACCGGATTTTCAGGCGGTTTCAGGGTGGGCTCGGTATCCAGAATTTCAAATATCCTGTGAGTCGCCGTCGTAAACCCGCTGAACCAGTTCGACAAAAGAGTTATGCTTGAAAGCGGAGCGTAAAACATTCCTATGTAACTCAAGAAAGCCATCAATTCACCCAGACTTAAATATCCGGCAAGCACCCTTTTGCCGCCGGCATACCAGACAATAAGTCCGCCGAGACTGAACAGGAAAGCCATCATCGGGTTGAATGCGGAAACGCTGAGATTGACGCCCCTGTTTGAGTCCCTCAAGTCGCCCGAACGTTTTTCAAACCTTTTGACTTCCCTGCCTTCTTGGGCAAAAGCGCGCACCAGCCGTATACCCGAAAGAACACCGTTGAGGAAACTCGACATCTTTGTCTGGCTGTCCCATAACTTGTAGTAGCGGGGGTAAATCCTGTGCCAGAAAAACCATGTCCCGAACAAAACGAACGGTATCGGTATTAAAACGTAAAACGCAAGTACCGCATTGATGGTAAACAACATAACGCCTATGCCTGCAAACAGCAGAATATTGATAAGAAACCCGTGCCCTATCTGCGAAACGAAACCGTGGAGCATCTCAACGTCAGAGGAGAACCTTGTCATCAGCATTCCCACGGAATTCTTATCGTAGTAGTCTATGGAAAGCTCCTGGAGTTTTCTGAACATCCGGTTTCTCAGGGAATAGGTAATGAGCGTTCCCACAGAAGTGGAAAGCGTGCCTATCACCATGTTCAACTGAGCGCGCAGAAGTTCGGTCAGTATCAAAGCGAGAACAAGCCATTTCAGCCATTCGACGTGCCTCTGCGTGATTAACACGTCGTCAACGAGAATCTTTACAAGCCGCGGAGGAACAAGGCTCAACCCCACGGCTACGGCGGTAACCACAAGTATTGCAATCATCCACTGCATGTACGGAGCTATCAGTGAAAACAGGCGCACTATGATGGCGCCCTCTTTTCTGCACCTCGGACACAACGCTCCTTCAGAACGCAGAGGCATGCCGCAGGTTTTGCACAATAAAGGATGCGGTTCCTGAAGTATCTTATTGTCGACGGGATTGCCCTGTCGGAGTTTTTCAATCTGCGTCGCCATCCTTTCAAAGCGGTATCTCAGGACGTTGGTAAACCTTGCAACGTCCACGTAGACACCATGCACCTTGGCCTGCAGGAAAGCACTGCCCACGGTACAATTCACCCTGACGCTTTCAATTTTCGCAAGAGCGAGAACGACAGCCTCGGCATCGCCCCGTTCAGGAACGGACACGAGTTTTTCGGCAGTGGCCATAACCCAGAAAACCTCCGGCCTGCCGGAAATACCAAGGTCCGCGGACGCCATCAGTTTGACGTCTTTTGCTTCTATCCCCAGTTCCTGCAAACGCGATACGACGGTTGTTGGCATTTCCATGACGGTTTTTAATTTACACCACTGCGAATTTTTGTCAAATTTTCAAGTTGATTATATAATAGACGCATTATGGAAAACTTACTGAATAAGATTAAGGAATACGAGAGCATAAAAAATATCGCCGGTCCCCTTGCGCTTGTCGAAGGAGTTGAAGGAGCCGGATACGGCGAACTGGTGGAAATTTTACAGGAAAACGGAGAAAAGCGCCTTGGAAAAATCCTCGAGGTTCACCATGACAATGCACTTGTCCAGGTATTCGAAGGCACGTCCGGTCTGAGCGTTTCGAAAACGCGCATAAGATTTACAGGCAAAAGTATCGATTTCGGGGTTTCGCCGGCAATACTCGGAAGAGTCTTCACCGGGCTGGGAAAGGTCAGGGACGGCGGACCCGAAATAATCCCGCAAAAACAAATAGACATAAACGGTTCGCCCATAAACCCTACGCGGAGAGACTATCCCTCGGAGTTCATACAGACCGGCATCTCCGCAATAGACGGGCTGAACAGTCTTGTACGCGGACAGAAACTGCCGATATTTTCCGGTGCGGGAATGCCCCACAACCTCCTGGCCACGCAGATAGTGAAACAGGCAAAAATCCCCTCTGAAAAAGAAGATGTGAAATTTGCCGTGGTGTTCGCCGCGATGGGCATCACATTTGAGGAAGCGGAGTTTTTCCAGAAGGAATTCAGGCAGGCCGGCGCAATAGAAAGATGCGTCATATTCATCAACCTTGCGAACGACCCGGCCATAGAGCGCATAGCCACGCCAAGGGTTGCGCTGACAGCCGCGGAGTATCTTGCGTTTGAGCTGGGCATGCACGTGGTGATAATTCTTACCGATATGACAAACTATGCCGAAGCATTGAGAGAAATATCCGCCGCGCGCAACGAAATACCGGGAAGGCGCGGTTATCCGTCATACCTGTACACCGACCTTTCGACGATTTACGAACGCGCAGGCAGGATAAAGGACACGGCCGGTTCGGTAACGCAGATTCCCATTCTGACAATGCCGGAAGACGACAAGACCCATCCGATTCCCGACCTCACCGGCTATATAACCGAAGGCCAGATAATATTCTCAAGGCAGCTGCACCTGAAAGGCATCTATCCGCCCATCGACATACTCACGTCGCTTTCAAGACTCA
Source organism: uncultured bacterium (assembly GCA_964413825.1). Lineage (GTDB taxonomy): Bacteria > Ratteibacteria > UBA8468 > B48-G9 > JAFGKM01 > JAFGKM01. Next base: position 4,364 of record CAYPTS010000018.1, on the reverse strand, counting down.
GGGACAAGGGTATCGGCGCCGACAAGAAAACAGGAAAAGAACTGACAAGAGAAGACCACACGTCGGTTGCAAGCCAGTTGTTCGCATCCTACGCGAGGGGAAAAGAAGCGGAGGAACTTGCCGTGGTACTCGGTGAAGCATCCCTTACGGAAACCGACATCGCGCACCTGAAGTTCTCAAGAAGACTTGAAAAGGAATTCATCACCCAGAAATCCGACGAAGACAGGACCATCAAAAAAACACTCGATACCGGATGGAATCTGCTGAAAACCCTGCCTAAAGGCGAGGTGAAGCGCATACCTCCGGAAATCATGGATAAATACTGGAAATGAAACTAAAAGTCAATCCTACCAGGATGGAGTTGCTGAAACTGCGGAAGCGCATGCGCCTTGCCTCCCGCGGCCACAAACTCCTAAAAGACAAGGAAGAGCAGCTCCTGCTTGAATTCAGAACGCTTGTGACAATGGTAAAGAAAACGAGGAAGTCCGTAGAAAAAGAACTGGCCGGCTTTTACCTTGAAGTTTTGAAACTCAAGGGCCTGTCAGATGAAAAAACATGGAATTCGCTTATCAGGGAGAGTTTATTCAAGACAGTTTTCGCATCGGAAACAAAGAGGATATTCAACATACCCGTGTCCGAAACGCATCTCCGCACAACGCCGGAAAAATTACCTCCCGACTACACCGCAAGCCCTTACCACTACCAGCTTCTGCAGGATGGTAAAAAAGCGCTGAAGCGCCTTATGGAACTGTCATTTCTTGAAAACAAACTGATAAGTTTCGCATACGAAATTGAAAGGACGCGCAGAAGAGTCAATGCCCTTGAATATGTTCTGATACCCAACCTTGAAGAGACGATAAAATTCATCACGTTTAAGCTAAATGAAGCCGAACGCTCATCCCTTGTCATGCTCAAGCACATCCAACT
>CAYPTS010000018.1:0-3337 GCA_964413825.1 uncultured bacterium | reverse complement strand
TCTATCTCGACCGTATCGCCGTCCCTTAAAAATACCGGCTCTTTCCGCGCAAATCCGACCCCTGAAGGAGTACCGGTCATAATGAGGGTGCCGGGCAGAAGCGTCATCTGCCTTGAAAGGTATGAGACAATTTTTGCGGTATTGAATATCATATCCGAGGTGTTTGAGTCCTGCATGACAACGCCGTTTACCCGTGACCTTATACGAAGATTCTCCGGATTGACGCCAGCAACGATACAGGGACCTGCGGGCGCAAACGTATCAAAGGACTTCGCCCTCGCCCACTGCCTGTCATACTTCATCTGGCAGTCCCTGGCACTTACGTCGTTGCCGCAGGTGTAACCTAAAATATAATCCGTCGCCTTTTCTTCCGATACATTCTTTGCCCGTCTGCCAATAACTATCGTAAGTTCCGCTTCATAGTCGACGAAATCAGGCGCCTCTGCAGGCAGAACGATGTTTTGGAGATGTCCTGTCAATGCGGTTACAGACTTAATAAAAACGACCGGAGCGGAAGGCAGTTCCATCCTGCTTTCCTTTGCGTGCTCCTTGTAGTTGAGTCCGAGCGCAATGATATTCGGCGCTTCAACCGGCGGCAGGAATGTTTTCACCTTATCAATGTGTATTTCTTTTCCTGTCATTTCCGGCTTGCCTGTTAACGGAGATTGCTTTATTACCCGTATCACATCTTTCTCAAGAATCCCGTAATCCGCCTGCCCATCCATCCCTTCCGCTATAACTCTTACATATCTCATTCTTTTCTTTATCAATTACTTATCCTTCTGCGGGTCGTCCACTTCCTTGTATTCGGCGTCAACCACATTACCCCTGTCCTGTTTCTGCCCTTCTTCTCCCTGCGGCTCTTCAGGCGGTGGCGGTGCCTGCGGACCTTCGGCACCCGGCTGTCCTGCCTGCTGCGCCTGCTGGTAAACAACCTGTGCTATCTTGTGAGAGGCCTCCTGCAGTTCATCCATACCCTTCTTTATCGCTTCCACGTCTTTCTGCTCGGCCTGTATAAGTTTGTTCAGGGAATCTATCTTCTCCTGTATTTCTTTCTTTTCCGGTTCGCTTACCTTGTCGCCATGTTCCTTCAGGGTTTTGTTTACCGTGTAAACAAGAGAATCCGCCTGGTTTGTTACCTCTATGATTTCTTTCTGCTTCTTGTCCTCTTCGGCGTGCTGTTCGGATTCTTTCACCATTTTATCAATGTCTTCCTTTGAAAGTTTCTTGGAAGCGGTGATTTTTATAGACTGTTCCTTGCCCGTACCCTTATCCTTTGCCGTCACGTGCAGGATACCGTTTGAATCAATGTCAAAAGACACCTCTATCTGCGGCAGTCCCCTGGGAGCGGGAGGAAGACCCATCAGGTGAAAATTTCCCAGACTGAGATTGTCCTTCGCCATTGGCCGTTCACCCTGCAGTACGTTTATCTCCACCGAGGTCTGGTTATCGGCGGCGGTGGAAAAAACCTGGCTCTTTTTCACCGGTATTGTCGTGTTCCTGTCTATAATCTTGGTGAAAACACCCCCCATGGTTTCAACTCCGAGGGAAAGAGGAGTAACGTCGAGAAGAAGAATATCCTTATCCTTCATGTCTCCGCCGAGTATCGCTCCCTGTATCGCGGCGCCTATTGAAACGCATTCCATCGGGTCGACGCCCCTTTCGGGCTTTATCCCGATAAATTCTTCAATAAACTTCTGCACAGCAGGTATTCTCGTGGGACCGCCGACAAGAATTACCTTGTTTATATCGGAGTTTTTCATCTTTGCATCGGAAACCGCTTTCCTCAGCGGGTCTTTGCACTTGTCGATGATGGGAGAAATAAGTTCTTCCAGTTTCGACCTTCTTATCTTCATCTGAAGGTGCCTGGGGCCGTTCTGGTCAGCCGTAATGAAAGGCAGACTTATGTCGGTTTCCACGGTGGAAGAAAGTTCTATCTTCGCCTTTTCCGCCGCTTCCCGTATCCTCTGCATTGCCATACGGTCTTTTGCTACGTCTATGCCGGATTCCTTCTTGAACTCGTCCACAATATAGTTTATAAGAACCTCGTCCATGTCCCTTCCGCCCAACTGTGTATCCCCGTGCGTGGAGAGAACCTTGAAAACGCCGGACATCATATCCATCATGGTTACGTCAAGCGTCCCCGCTCCGAAATCAAACACGAGGATTTTCATCTCGCTTTCAAGTTTATCAAGTCCAAAAGCGAAAGAAGCCGCTGTAGGTTCGTTGATAAGGCGCACTACCTCGAGTCCGGCAATCGTACCGGCATCCTTTGTCGCCTGTCTCTGGTTGTCGTTAAAATATGCGGGAACGGTGATAACCGCCTTTTTTACGGGCTGTCCGAGATATGACTCGGTATCCTTCTTTATCTTCTGAAGGATGTATGCGGATATCTGCTCAGGGGTATAGGATTTGCCGTAGATATTGTACTTATAGTCAGTTCCCATCTGCCTTTTGGCCGCCTGGACAGTACCTTCGGGATTTACCGCCGCCTGCCGTCTCGCAGGTTCCCCGACAAGAACCTGCCCGTCTTTCGTGAATGCCACGTAAGAAGGAAATGCTTTGCCGCCGACAATTGTCGTGCCTTCAGCGCTCGGTATAATAACGGTCTTGCCGCCTTCCATGACCGCGGCGGAAGAGTTGCTCGTACCGAGGTCTATCCCTATAATTTTTTCTGCCATTGTTTGTTCCTCCGTTTTTGTTCAGTAATAATTTAGATGTAGTCCCGCATGAAAAGTTTCAGTTGTCTTAAAATCTTAACTCCTCACTTCTCGGGCGTATCAGGTAGAGTTCGGAGTAAATGGGCGGTGCAGGATTTGAACCTGCGACTTCCACCTTGTAAGGGTGGCACTCTTGCCGCTGAGTTAACCGCCCGGCAATTTATAACTTTCTTTCCCCGTTCTTAAGATTACCCATGTTTTTTTCTTTTCTGAACGGGCGGTGCAGGATTTGGCGCCCTCGCCTCCCGATACGGCTCGGGTCGGCCACCCGCTGAGATTGCTCTTATTCATCGCAATCTCTGACTTCGCTCCCCTGAAATCCGTAAGATGCCTGATTTCAGCCTGCGACTTCCACCTTGTAAGGGTGGCACTCTTGCCGCTGAGTTAACCGCCCGGCAATTTACGCTCAAGTTCCGACATAAGGAACCGGAGAGGAAAGAAAGCAGTTTTCGTGCTCGAAACAGCCCTACGGGCTTTGGCTCCAGCACAGATAAGAACTACGGTGAAATGGAAAACCTCTCGGAGAACTCACCCTCCTTCGCCAAGGCTACGCAGGGTTCACACAGCTCCGAGCAAGGTAATCGTCCGAACGCTTCTGCTTTTCACCTTGTCTTATG
>CAYPTS010000017.1:20353-28702 GCA_964413825.1 uncultured bacterium | reverse complement strand
TAAGTGTTTTTCATATAAATCAGGGCGCCTTTTTCTTGTCCGTTTCAGCGCCTGTTCTTTTCGCCACTTCTCTATCTGCATGTGGTTGCCGGACAAAAGCACCTCCGGCACCCGCATGCCGTTGAAAATTTCCGGCCGCGTGTAACACTCCCAGTCCAGGAGATATTTTTCGAAACTGTCGTATGCCGGCGCATCTTCCGGAAGAACGCCCGGTATAAGGCGCGCTACGCAGTCGGCGATGACCATCGCCGGCAGTTCCCCGCCGGTCAGCACGTAGTCGCCGGTGGAGACTTCCATGTCAACAATGGAGAGAACCCTCTCGTCGACGCCTTCGTAGTGGCCGCAGATGATTATCAACCCCTTTTCCCCGCTCAACGTTTTCGCGACGTTCTGCGTAAACGTCTCTCCCTGCGGGGTTGTCAACAGCACCTTCGCTTTTTTGTTGAGTTTCTTTATGCTCTCAACGGCGGAAAATATCGGCTCGCATTTCATCACCATCCCCCTGCCGCCGCCGTAGGGAGCGTCGTCAACCTTCCTGTGCCTGTCCTGCGAAAAATCCCTCAGGTCGTGTACCTCTACTGCCAGAAGCTCTTTTTCCGCCGCCCGCTTCAGAATGCTTGAGCGCAACGGAGTAAATATTTCCGGAAATATGGTTATTATGTCTATCCGCATTTACCCCGCGTGCCCCCATTTATCATTGAGATTGCTTCGTCGCTTTGCTCCTCGCAATGACAAGTGAAGGAGTAATCGCGATTTTGTCTTTTTTAACTGACGTTGGGAGGGATAAGGACGCCTTTCTTCTCAAGGAGGGACTTTACCGTTGCCGAAGGTCTTGCGCCCACGCTGAACCAGTAGTTCAGACGGTCTTCCTTGATGTCAACCGCCGCCTCTTTCGGAAGCGGGTCGTAATGCCCGAGCGTTTCCAGCACGTTGCCCCTGCCGTCCTTCTCCTTGCTAACCGCCACAATCCTGAAAAACGGCCTGTTCCTTTTTCCTTTTCTCACCAGTCTTATTGTTGCCGCCATTTTGTTTTCTCCTTATACGCAGGCTGAAGCCTGCGGCTACCGTTTTCTTCATCCCTTTCTGTCATTGCGAGCGTTTTTTGCGCGGCAATCCCATTGAGATTGCTTCGTCATTTGAAGCATTCCTCGCAATGACAAGTTGTGGGGGGGGTGATTTACCTCACCTGTTCTATTTTGCCGGTTTCAAGGGACCTGTGGACAGCAACCGCTATTTTCGTCACCTCTATGCCGTCCTCTCCCAGTCCGGTAATGCCTCCCTGCAGTTTTTCCAGTTCCCCGCCCTTGGCAAGGTATTCAAGATTATACACGAAATCCGCTATACTATCAATACCGTATCCGGAATACCTTACACTGCCGGTTCTTTCATCCATGTTTTCGTTTATGAATACAGGGTTGTACGTAAGTACGCCCGCCTTCTCGAAAGAGACCCGTGTGCCCCTGTCCTGGCTGTCGCATTCCATAATGCCTTTTGTCCCGACAAGGCGGAACCCCTGATTAACGATTGCCTCGAAATCCTCCGGCAGTATCCAGGAAACGTCGAAGTGCACCGCAGCGCCGTTTTCAAACTCAACCATCGCAGAGACAGAATCATAGGTGTCTACGCCGAGCGATTTCAGTTTAAGTTTCCTTCCCGTCGCGTATACCCGTTTGCCGTTGCTTCCGATGAGCCACCTTACAAGGTCGAACATGTGCACCCCGAGAAACCATACCGGCGAGCTCTTGGACGCCCAGTTGGGAAACCAGTCCCGCGGCACCACAATCTTGTCCTCCATGTGCGCGTAGCCGTATTCAATTTCGCCGGCCATGCCCTGTTTGACATCGTTTCTAATCTTAATGTGGAACGGGTCGAACCTCTTATGGAAATCCACCTGCAGTAATACGTTGTTTTTCCTGCAGGCATCCAGCATTTCCTGACAGCCGGCAACCGTCACGTCCATCGGCTTTTCCACAAAAACGTGCCTGCCCGCGTTCGCCGCGTATATGGCCGGCTCCCGGTGGAACGGGTCGGGCGTTGCAATCGCAACCCCGTCAAGGTCTTTTTCCGCATCTATCATTTCCTTGTAGTCGGTGTAGCCCTTAACGCCGTATTTATTGCACTGCCCGTCAAGAATCTCCTTGTTGATGTCGCATATCGCCGCAAGTTTGCACCTGCCGTCGTCTTCCAACTGTTTAAACGTGTTCAGGAGGTTGGTCCCGAACTTGCCTGTCCCTACCACTCCCAGTTTAACCATTTTTATTCCCCCGTTTCCCCCTCACCTCTCATCCCCTCCCCCGAGGGGAGAGGGCAGGAGTGAGGGGTTTGCTATTCCTCCGCGCCGCACCAGTTGATTATCGTTCTTACAAGAATCTCCGCCGCAGTCTTTATATGTTCCGTCTCCACCTTCTCGCTGTCCGAGTGCGCATCCTCCAGTTTTCCGGGCCCGAATACCACCACCGGCATCCCGCCCACCTTGTTTAACAGGCGCGCATCGCAACTGGCGATAAATCCTTCCACCCCGGGCTCAACGCCGGAATCCGCCTCCGCGCTCTTCATCGCCTCCACCAGCGGATGGTCGGCGGGTATCGCATAGGCATCGTTGTGCAGTTTCGGAAAAGAGAGTTTGTAATGGCCGGCAATCCAATCGTCCCCGCAGTTTTCTATCGCGCCGGCAAGTTCCTTTTTGACAAGCGCCAGGTCCTTGTTCGGCAGAAAGCCCACACCGCCCTCCATCGACACCTCCCCGCATACCATCGACGGCCAGCCGCCGCCTTTGATTGTGCCGAAGTTCACCTGCACCGGCTGTTTAAACTTTTCAAACAGCGGAACGCCTTTGCTCTCGGCTATCAGTTTTTTCTCGTAATCCTTCATCCGCCTTACCAGCAGGCACATCTTTTCAATCGCGCTCACGCCCTCGGTAATTCTCCCCATATGCACGGATTTCCCGAAAACGTCCAGTTTAAACCAGACCGCTCCCCTGTTAGCGGGGTATATCTTCAATCCGCTCGGCTCGAGAACCACGGCGCCGTCCGCCTTATACCCCTGCCTTATCAGCGCAAGCGCGCCGTTGCCGCCGACCTCTTCTTCTATCACCACCTGTGCGGTAAGTTTCCCCTTAAGTTTTACGCCGAGTTGCTTGAGGGCGCGAAGCGCAAGGTAGATAACCGCCACCTGCCCCTTGGCGTCGCATGCGCCCCTGCCGTAGAGAAAACCGTCTCTTTCCACGGGCGAAAAGGCCTCCGCCCACTGTTTCGCGGGCACCACGTCGCAGTGCGAGTTTATGATGAGCGACCTGCCGCCGCCGGAAGACGGGCATTCCAGCACGAGGTTATGCCGTTTCGAATAGTCAAGGTCTTTTTCACCGAATGTGTATTCGGGGTCTTTCTTTATGTCCGCCGGAAGAGGAACCAGTTTGGCGTCCCCCATGAAGGAGAACCCTTCCCTGAAAAAATTCTGCACGCCTTCCTCTCCTTCTCCGGAAACGCTGGGAAATCTCATGGATTCTTTCAGGAAATCCACGGACTCTCTGAAGTTTTGTTCAACCGCTTCTTTAATTTCCATTGTAACTCCTTTTTCCTGTGGGAGAGGTCTCCCTCCTTCGCCAAGGCTTCGGCGGGCAAGCCTGACCTCGATTCTTTCGGCATCGGGAGATGCCTCCCACATAACTGGTCATTTGCAGACCTCCGCTATCGCTTCTGCAAACACCGCGCATCCCTCTCTGACCGCCTCCTCGTTTATGCACAAAGGAGGGTTAAGCTTCACAGTTCCGCCGCCCAGCCCCACGGGCGCAAACAGGAGAAGCCCTTTTTCCACGCACCTGCCCACCACCTCGTACGCGGTGTCGGGGTCCGGCGTTTCGGTGCCTTTCTTGCCGAACTGCACGCCCCATACCAGTCCCGTCCCGCGGACAAACTGTATGCAGTCAAACCGTTTTTCCATCTTTTGCAGTTCTTCCTCGAAAATCCTGCCCATCGCCGCGGCATTTTCCACAAGGTTGTTTTTCTCTATCGCCGCTATACTGCCCAGGGCGGCCGCACAGGACAGCGGACTGCCGGTATGCGTGCTGGTCATTGCGCCCGGCTCATAGAGGTCCATATATTTTTTATTTCCGACCACTGCGGAAAGCGGCAGGGAACTCGAGATTCCCTTGCCGAGGCAGAAGATGTCGGGCAGTATGCCGTAGTGCTGAAAACCGAACATCTTTCCGGTTCTGCCCATGCCTGCCTGCACCTCGTCAAATATGAGTACGGCGCCGTTTTCATCGCACCATTTTCTCAAACTCTGCGCATATTCAGCGGGCATAAGCGCGGCGCTTACCCCCTGGTACGTTTCGGAAATCACACCGCAGACATCTGCAGGATTGACTCCGAGCTCTTTAATCCGCCTTTCGAAAGCGGCAAAACTTCTGTCCTTGCATCTCGGCTCGCCCGGAAAAGGGACCTGAAAAATATCCGGGTCGGGATTCGCTATCCACGATTTCTGCGCGGCGACTCCCCCGAGCATCTGAGCGCCGAGGGTTCTTCCGTGAAACGCCCCTTCGAAGGAAATCATGACCTTTTTGTTGTTTTTCTTGCCATAGGTTCTCGCCAGTTTCAGCGCGCACTCCACCGCTTCCGCGCCGGTGGTCAGGAGAAAAACCTTCTTCAGCGGCTCGGGCGAAACGGATGCGAGTTTTTCCACCAGTTGTGCGCGTATCTCCGAAGGAAAGCAGTAGTTGTGCAGGAGCGGCTTTTCAACCTGTTTTTTTATCTCCGACAGAACTTCCGGCGCGGCATGCCCCGCGTTTATCACCAGAACCCCTGAACTGAAATCAAGCCACTTGTTGCCGTGCCTGTCGTAAACGTTGATACCCTCTGCCCTGTCCCAAACCACGGTCGGCTGTCCGCTCATGGAAACGGGCTCGTACTTCCTGAGTTTCTCAAGCGCAGGAATCGACTCCGGCGCAGGTATTTCGGTCTTAATCCTTCTGTACTTCGTTTCTACTGCCGGCACCTTTTTCGGCACCAGCGGATAACTCTTTCCCATTTATGCGTCCTCCGTTGTCTTTTCGACTTTCTCTACTATTGCATCCACGCTCGCCAGCCTGCCGGCGCCCTCCCTGCCGCAGGCAAGCGCCCCTTTTTCCGGCCCTGCGAAATGATAACCGTTTTTCTTAAGTTTTGCAACATTTTCCCGCACCAGCCTGTTTTCCCACATGTTCTCGTTCATCGCCGGCGCGATAACAACAGGGCCTTTGAAGGCGCAGACAGCACAGGTCAGAAGGTCGTCGCATATGCCTGCGGCGATTTTTCCTATCACGTTGGCGGTAGCGGGCGCTATAAGGAAGACGTCGGCAAAATCCGATATGGAAATATGGTTTTCTGTAAAGCCTTCCATATTGAACATGTCGGAATAAACAGCCCTTCCGGAAAGCGATGCAAGTGTCAGCGGAGTTATGAAATGCTTTGATTCTTCGGTCATCACAACCTGCACGCACCACCCCTTCTTGACAAACCCGCGCACAATCTCCGCGCTCTTGTATGCGGCGATGGAGCCGCACACTCCTATTACTATGTTCTTTTTCATAGTTACAGCAGATTGATTTCATCCCGATAGCATCGTTGGCTTCGTCGTAGGCTTCGTCAACATACGTTTTCAGTATGCCTCCTCGCCATCCTCCTTGCCGCCTTGCTATCCGGCGAACTGAATCTGCTCCTCCATTCTCAAGTTTACCTCCGGACGGAAATCTTCCTGCTTATAAACTCGAAAACCTTGCCCGCCAACTGCTTCTCTTCCAGTTTCAAGAGCCACTCGTTGCTGAAATCCGGGTCTTCTATCATACTAACAAAATAGCCCAGCAGTTTCAAATGCAGGTGCCGCCTGTCGGCGGAACTGACGACCACAATCATGATGTGCACAAGCCTGCCGTCGGGAAAAACAACTCCCTCCCTTGCCCGCACGAAAAGAATCTTCAGCATGTCTTTCCCCGCGACTATGAGATGGGGGACGGCTATTCCGGGCTCCACAACGGTGGAAGACGTCTTTTCCCGCTCCATAAATCCTTTCAGGAGAGCAAGTTTATCGAGCGGCAGTTCTTTTGACAGAGACTCGGCCGCACGTCTGAACAAAGGCTCTATCTTGACGGGTTCCTTTATGTCGAGGACACTGCTTTTGCCTATGATGTCGTCGAAAATTTCATGCTTCAGTTTCTGGTAATAACTGTCGTCTTCCATCTTGTCCCTTAATATTACTATGTCCTTGAGTTCCGTGGATACGTCCACAGTTGTCAACTCCTTGTCAACGCGTATGAGTTGCCTCACGACATGTCCGAGAGCGGAGTCCCGCACAACCTTGTTGTGCACGGCATGCTTGTAAAACATCGCACTTGCAAAAAGGAAAATCAGGGTCAGGAACAATACTCCCGTCGCCACCTCAAGAAGAAGAAAGCCGGTCAGAAGAACGCCTGTTATCTGCAGATACGGATACAGCGGCGAACGGAACGTCGGACGGTAATTGGCAAGCCTGCTTTCCCTGAACAAGATAACCGTTGCATTGGCAAAAATATAGAGGAGGAGAAAAATAACCGAGCCTATCTTTACCAGAATTTCCAGTTTCAGGGCAAGGATGGCGCAGGTCATAAACAAACCGGTGGCAAGTATCGCGACATAAGGAGTTTTGAAACGCGGGCTTATTGTCTGAAAACCTGCAGGTATATGCCCGTCCCTGCTCATCCCGAGAAGATACCTTGATGCGCTCATGATGCCTGCATTCGCTGTAGTAAGAAACGCAAGGCACGCCGCCAGACCGATTGCTTTCTGAAAAATACCCCCGCTGAATGCTTCCGCTCCTTTCGATATGGGCATAAGTGTTCCTTTCAGCGTTTCGGGCTCAACCACCCCTACCGTCACCAGAACAACCAGAACATATAACAACGCCGTTACGGACAAAGCCAGCACCATGCCCAGAAGAAGATTCCTTTCGGGTTTTTCAATCTCTTCAGCCATGGCAACTATCTTGGTCAGGCCGCCGTAAGCGACAAAAACAAAACTTGCCGCACCGAACATGGCAAGATGCCCGTTGGGAAAAAACGGGGTCAGATTTGCCGTATTTATATGAGCCGCTCCTCTTAAAACGTACAGGGACATAATGCCCAGAAGTCCCGCAACCAGGGCAACCTGAAACCTGCTTGCTTCCTTGACCCCGAATATGTTCAGCAGGACGAAAAACGCGCAAAGGACAACCGCTATCCCCTGCATGGAAAAAGGAGTTATTAAACTGAGATACACACCCATTCCAATCAACGCCCAGGAACTTTTAAAACTTAAAGCGAACCATGAACCGAAACCGGCTATCGTACCGACAAGCGGTCCGAATCCTCTGGCTATGTAAAAATAGTCGCCGCCGGCTTTGGGCATGGCGGAGGTCAGTTCGGACATGCTCAATATGGTAGGAATGCAGGCAAGCGCCGCTATAAGGTAAGAAACTATAACCGCAGGCCCGGCTTGAGCAAAGGCAAGCCCCGGCAGAATAAAAATCCCTGAACTTATCATCGCTCCGGCGGCTATGCAGAAAACCTCCGGCAGGCCCAGTTTTTTCTGTAACCTTTCTGTCATCTTTTTTTCGGCAGATGCAGGCCTCAGCCCGCATTGGACATTACCGCGTCAACACACTTTTTCAGCGCAGGCACGGGATTTCCGGCATCCCCCTCGTATTCTATGATATAGTCCCCCGCAAAACTGATTCCGCCCATCGCCTCCAGAAGACTTTTTAGCTTGAGGTTGCCCTCGCCAAGCACGACATCATGCGGAGCGGCCGCCCTGTCGAATACAAAATCCTTCAGGTGCAGACTGTACAGCCGGTCCTTGAATTTTTCCGCGGTCTGTACCGGGTCCTCGCGGGAATCCAGCGCCCACGCAGTATCAAGACACAGCCCTATTCTCAAAGACGTATCCTTGAAAACCTGCTCGAGCATCTGCACAGAGCCCAGCCAGTGCCTTGCTCCGTGATTATGTATCGCAAGTTTCACGTCATACTCGTCGGCAAGTTTCTCGGCCGTCCTGTAAGAAGCGGGGACCGTGCCGGGATTGAAATCCACGCTCATCAGCTTCGCTCCCGCCAGTTTCAAAAACTCAAAAAAATTCCTTTCCTTGCCGGCGTCATTGTTCATCCCCTGTACGCCTATGGAACAGATTTCCACGCCCGCATCTTTATACGCCGCTATGGCGTCCCTGAACTTGGAAACGTCCGTGAAATCGCAGTGCACGCCGCAAAGCTCTATCCTGTCAAGGCCGCAGTCTTTAACCATGCGCGCAACAACCCTGTTATCCTTGAATTCCCTGAAACAATAACTCTGCACCCCCAGTTTCATCT
>CAYPTS010000017.1:0-20253 GCA_964413825.1 uncultured bacterium | reverse complement strand
ACCCTGTTATCCTTGAATTCCCTGAAACAATAACTCTGCACCCCCAGTTTCATCTCCCCCCCCCTTTTTTTTGGCGATAGAGAATTGACTTTCTACATCAGCCAATTCCTTCAGTACCCCTGGCCCGACTCGAACGGGCGACACACGGTTTAGGAAACCGTTGCTCTATCCTCTGAGCTACAGGGGCATTGTGTTGCTAACTTATTGACTTGCTTGAATTTACAACTTTTTCGTTTTTCTTGACATCCGTTCCAAAACCCGTCTGGTGTCCATATAGTGTCCACAAGGTATCAAGTTTCTCCACCGCTTCCTGCAGATGCGCCTACCTTTTTTCTCTTCCTTGTGCCTTTCAGGTAATAATCAACATACCAGTTCTTCCCTTTCTTATATACGCCCATTGCACGGTATATTTTACCATAAAAATATCTCTCCGTCCTCTTTTCCCTGAAAAATTTTTATCTATTCTTTTAGAAACATTAGATTCTGTTTCGTAATTACCCCCAGAAACAATATATCCGGCATCTTAACCTTTAAAAGAAATTTTAAAGCACAGAAACCTCTCTGACAAAGAAGCGGAAGAAATCAGGGACGGCTTTCACGAACTGGCAAAACTCCTTCTAAAACAATGGCAGGTAGAGTCGCGCACGGCCGAAAAGCTTAACAAATCCGAAAATATCCGCTATGATAAGCTCAAAGCAACAAACCTATGAAAGGCATCATCTACACAAGAGTATCAAGCGACGAACAGGTCAAAGGAACCTCACTCGCATTTCAGGAACAACTCTGCAGGCAGTACTGCGAACAGCAGGGAATGGAAGTCCTGGCTCTTTTCCGTGAAGAGGGCGAATCAGCAAAAAACCTGAACAGCATTAACACAGAATAAATAGCTATCATTTTTCAGCAGCAGTTTATACGCGGTAATAATTTTTTCTTTAGTTTCTTGTGCTGTCATGATTATTTTCTAAGTAATTGCAAAATAAGCCCGATGATTTTGTCTTTTCCTTTCGGGTTGCTTTCGGCTACGAAAAGTGTCAGTGCGGTCAGAGCTTCGGGTGAAATTGCGTCCCTGCGTAAAATCCCGGCTTTATTGAGAAACCAGATAAAAGCAAAGGCGCCGCTGCGTTTATTACCATCGGTAAACGGATGATTTTTTACGAAAAAATATAGAAGATGGGCGGCTTTTTCTTCGAGCGTCTCGTATGCGTCTTTCCCAAAGACAGACTGGAACACATTGCCCACAATTCCGGCGACACTGTCTTTTTGTTGTTCCTGTCCGAAAAGCTCAGTCGCCTGACCTTTTCTGATTAAATTTTGTTTTAATTCCATCAAAGCGCCGGACAGTTCTTCGGCGTTGATGCGCGCTTGTTTCTTATTTACCCCGCTTTTAGGCAGAGAGGATTTGTCGTAAGCGTCAAGCGAAAGCCATGTTGCGGCAAACATTTTTACCAGTTCCAAAGCATCCCCGGCTTTTACGGCATCACCCAAAGGCAGAAGTTTTTTGACTGTCTCTACAGATTGCAAAAATTCTGTATAATTTTTAGAAACACGTTTCTTATTTATCGTGTAACCCTTAATAATATGCTCGCTTAGAGTCTTGGTCGCCCACTTTCTAAAATCAATTGCAACTTTGGAATTTGTTCTATATCCTACGGCTAAAATGACATCCAGGGAATAAAAAGCTACAGGTTTATCTGATTTTGCAATATGCATTTTTTGCATATTGCTTTTTTTCTCAATTTCTTCATCTTTGAATATATTTCTGATATGTCGAGAAACTACGGACTGGTCAACGTTAAAAAGCTTAACAATTTGTGCCTGATTTGCCCAAATCGTCTCTCTTTTTATATCTCCCTTAAGAGAAATCTCTCCATTTTTACCCTGATAAATAACGATTTCCTTTTTCATGATTGTTTAAGGTCAGACCCGATATTTTTGAGCTGTTTTGTTATTTCTTCGTTTAACCTTTTTTCTTCCTTTATCTGCTGAGAGAGTCTCTTTGTCAGGTCTGCCATTTTCTCTTCAAACGGAATGCCGTCATCTTCCTCATCTTTGATGCCGACATAACGGCCCGGGGTGAGAACAAAATTATGTTTAGTGATTTCATCCAATGAGGCAGACCTGCAAAAACCTTTTACATCTTCATAGTTATCATCTTTTTTTCGCCAGTTGTGATATGTTTCGGCAATTTTAAGGATATCTTCTTCGCTGAAGGTTCGGTGCACACGGTCTTCCATATATCCGATTTCACCGGCATCAGGCTTCCTCGGCGTATGTCTAATACGCCTCGTTGCCTTCGCCTCGCCATCTTGCTATCCGGCGAACTCAAACCGGTATTACTGTTCCGGACAAATATACGGATGCCCGTATATTATATGATATATTTATCTTTTGAACAGGTCTAAATATTTCCACAGCATGAAAAGACGGTTGCGTGAATAACCCGTAATTTCTTTCAATATCCCTATCTTGCATAATTTCCCCACGAGACTGCCTGCCGTATTGTAAACTATATTCAAGCGCTCTTCAACGTCTTTAACCTTGATAATGGGCTTGGAAAACATAAATAAAAGCAAGTCATACCCCAGTTTTGCCTGCCTTCCAATCTTTATTATGTCTTGTTCGTACTCGTTCTTAAGATTGATTATCTTCTTGAAAGTTTTGGCGCTGTCTTCTGCCGTATCAATAACTCCCGACAAGAAAAATTTCAACTACTGTCCCACATCGTTGCTCTTCCGCACCATATTGAGCGAATCATAGTAAGATGCCCTGTTTTTTTCAAAAAAACGTGAAAGATACAGAGTCGGTTTTTCCAGAAAACTTGAAATAAATCAACCTGCGAATGTAAAAGTTTTTTACATAGATTCGAGGCGGCAATCCGAAAAAATCTCCGGCGCAGTTTATTTCAGGAGAGATGCGGCGGCGCGTAGGAAAACTTCTTCTGCGGAGCGGTCCACCTTGCAGCACAGGGGAGAGGTTTCGTAACTGCAGTCTATGCCGATGGCTTCTTGAAGGGACTGCCTGCCGTAGTTGGGCTTTATGGTAAAGTTTTTCTCGTCCTGCCGGAAGGCTTCTGAAGAAGGCACGTACCCAAGGTGCGCATTGGAGTTTTGCGCGATTAAGGTATGTTTGAAGAGCGACATTTTCTTTATCCCCGCCCCTATGGCGGTAAACACTTCCCCGGGCAGGCCGAGCACCAGCATGTCTTTTCCCAGGGAAAACCCGTTTATCTCAAGCGCATAGTTCTTTTTTCCGGAAGATATCTTTTCTGCGGCATATACCAGCGAGGAAGATATCATGTACTGGAGGGAGTCGGAAGGCAGGTTTTTCTCTCTCAAAACCGCCTTTGCGGATTTCAGTTCCGCAGGGGAAACCTTTCTGGCAGGCATGGAAAATTTCCCGTGGTATGTTTTCAGGGGAAGATTGCCGCCGGTTTTTATGTTTTTCACCAGATTAACGGTTTTTTTCTTAAGGGTCTCTGCTATGCGGTCCGGGACTTCAACGCCTCTCCTGCCCGGGTCATCGGGATTGATGTGGTTTATGTCGCCGGAAGGCCCGTTCAGAAACAGGACGCGTGTTCCGGGAAACTCTTTTTCCAGTTTGCTCCTCAACATCCCGGGCCAATCGCCGGAAATGAGGTTGTCGCCGAGGGTATCCGGATGGTCCGCAAAGTTTGCTATGATACCCGCAAGTTTCCCAGTCTTCCTGTCGGTTATTTTTATGACGCGGAGCGTATGGTCGACGGGACCTGCCGGCTCCACAATATCTTTTACTTTATCCCACGGATTGGTTACTATCCTTCCGTCTTTCATCAGGTAGCGCCTGTTGAAAGCAAGCCCCGGAGCCTGCACCGCTCCCGACCCGACAGACACTTCCTTCCTGTTTTCGTACGCTTCCCTTATTGCCCCGGCAATGTAAACCGGAAGCATTTCCACGTAGCAGGGCTCGACGTAAAATCCTTTCGCATAGATGCTTTCGTCCGCCATGTCCGACAGGGGGCCGGTATGGGTGTGGGTCGCGTGAACAAGGATGTTTTTGGAGGGTATGCCTGTCGCTTTGAATGCGATTTCCCGCGCTTTTTTTACAATTTCGGCGCCAATCCATACAAGGTCTACGGAAACAACGGCGAATAACGTTCCGCGGTCTTCCATCACGCAGGCGATTGCGCAGAGTTCATCCCTTATGCCTGTTGACCTGCGGTCATTGAAATATCCTATGAGAGAAAAACCGACCGGCGGCGTTATCACCGCTCTTCCGAAGCCTGTCTTCATTTACGAATCTCCCTTCACCCCGAACCACTCTCGTCATTGCGAGTGCTTTTTACGCGGCAATCTAATTGAGATTGCGGAGCCTGTTCCGAGCCTGTCATTGAGATTGCGGAGCCTGCCCCGAAACAAAAGTCGAAGGGGTCTCATTCCTCGCAATGACAAGTGTAGTAAGGGGTTATGATTCTCCCTTTTTATTTTATTTCAGAAAGCGAAACCTCTCTCCCTTCCTTTTCGCTCAAAAGAGCCGCATCGATAAACTGAATAATCTCAAGGGTCTCCTCCGGAGAAACGGGAGGTTTCCCAGTCTGGAAAAAGGGCATTATTTGTTTCAGAAGCTGGGAGTAAAGAGGCACTTTGGGAGAATTTGTCACCTGCACCATTTTTTTCTCGCCAAAGACCGCGGCGCCGTAAGAATGGCTTCCTTTTCTTGTTCCCCTGACGGTTCCTATGCGCCCGTCTTCCCACTGTCCGACTGTAAGGTCTGTGCCTTCCGTCTTCTTGGAAAAAAGTTTTTTGCAGCCCTTCCCCATAAAGGTGTAAAGAATTTCAACCCCGTGTATGCCGTACCAGAAATAGCCCGGGTTTGTCTTTTCCTGCGTTGAGGGGCTGAAGGCATCGCATCCGGCGACGCCGCCAAGCTCCGCATCGCTTTTCACTGCGCTTATGTTGTAGTCAAACCGCAGGGAAGAAGATGAAAACACGGGGCAGTTGTTCTTCGCCGCCATATCAAATATCTGCTTCGCCTCGGCAAAACTGGCGGTCATCGGCTTGTCTATGAAAACCGGCTTTTTCGCCGCAATGACGGGCTGTGCTTCTTTTATGTGCCGCCTGCCGTCGTTGCTCTCAAGGAGCACCGCATCCACCAGGGGAAGAAGTTCTTCAACCGATGAAACAATCTTTATGTTCCATTTTTCAACCAGTTCTTTTTTGTACCCCTCAACCCTTGACGCGCTGGATTCAATATCCGGGCTGAAAGAAGGAAAACCCGCCACCACCCTGCCGCCAACTACGTGGAACGGGTCGCCGTCATTGTTGAGGAGGTTTGTAAATGCAGGCACATGCGACGTGTCAAACCCTATAATCCCTATTTTCATCTCCGCCATTTTGTTGTCTCCTTTACCCCAAACTCTCACATACTAAGGTTCCTTGTGAGGGGTTCAAGATTTTGTTTGTCTGCCTTTACCCCTGCTCTATCTTGTCATTGCGAGGCGCTTTTTGCCGCGGCAATCACCGAGATTGCTTCACATTCGTTCGCAATGACGAACAGATAGGGTTTTTTAACATTTCCTCTGTTGCAGTTATCAGTTTTTCCACTATTGCTTCTTCTCTATAGGTGCCAATTATAACACCTTTTTTAAACAACGCAAATTTGCCGGCGCCTCCGGCTATCCCTATGTCCGCCTGCCGCGCTTCGCCGGGCCCGTTGACCCCGCAGCCCATGACGGCAAATTTCATATCTTTTGCTTCGGGATGCCGTTTGTGAAGTTTTTTTATTTCTTTTTCCACTTTTGCAAGGACCGCGAACAGGTCCACCTGCGTTCTCCCGCAGGTGGGGCAGGATATTATTTCCGGCTCAAACCTCCGCACGCCCAGCGCCTGCAGAATTGCCCTGCCCGCCTTTATTTCCTTCCACGCGGGCTCCGTCAGGGAAACCCTTATGGTATCGCCGATGCCCTCCGACAGAAGCATCCCTATCCCGAGAACGGACTTGCTTTCGGCAAGCGTCCCCCTTCCGGCCTCGGTTATCCCGAGGTGCAGAGGATATCCGCAAAGAGCGGAAATCCGCCTGTAACAGTTCAGGGTATCGTATACCGAAGGGGTTTTCAGGGAAACGACTATTGAGCGGAAATTCATCGACTCGAAAAGTTCGACAGCATTCAGCGCGGACGCAACCATGCTTTCCGCAAGGTTTTTCCCCATTCTGACCGAGCCGGAATTAACACCTATGCGTATGGGAATGCCGCTGTCCTTCGCCGCGCTGACCGTCTCCCTGACGCCTTCGCGGGACATGTTGCCCGGGTTGATTCTTATCTTGTCCGCCCCTTTCTCCACTGCAAGGAGCGCAAGTTTATGGCTGTAGTGTATGTCCGCTACAACCGGTACGCCTGCGGCATGCCTGATTATCGGCAAAACAGCGGCGTCGTCTTCGTCGAGAACCGACACCCTGACAAGTTCCGCTCCTTCTTTAACCATCCGGGCGGCATCTTTCAGGAGTTTCTTCACATCTGAGGTGCGGACCTTTGCCATCCCCTGGACGGAAACGGGCGCGTCTCCGCCGATAAAGATATTTCCGACCTTTACCTTCCTTGTTTTTCTCCTCATTTTTTTACAAGATTTTCAACAATCCGGAGTATATCGTTGTACGTGACGTAAAGCGCAAGACCTATGATAAGGACAAACCCTACGTACCCTGTCCACTCAAGCATCCTTTTCGAAGGCTGACGGCGGGAAATCCTTTCAACGGCGAGACCGAACAGGTGTCCTCCGTCAAGAATGGGAAACGGCATAAGATTTATCACGCCGAGATTGACGCTGATGAACGCCATAAAATACAAAAACCTCCCGAAACCGTAGTGCACAATCTCCGCTCCCCATTGGGCGATGCCTATGGGCCCTGACAGTTGTTTCGCCGACACCTGCCTCGTTAAAAGCATCTTGAACGCAACGTATATGCCGTAAAGCATCTTGTGGAATTCCCTGCCTGCTTTTACCACCGCTCCCGGAAAGGAATATTTCTCGGTTTTTTCCATGGGTGAAACCCCGAGGATATAAACCGGTTTTGCGTCAGGTTTCTCCTCTCCGCCGCTGAACAGTCCGGGCATGACGCTGAAAGACAAAACCTCTCCGTTCCTCTTTACTTTCAGGCGAACCGGCTGTCCGTCATCCCGCTCTATGGCACCCTTGATGCTCATGATAACGTCGAACCATTCCCTGCATGCGATACCGTTTACTTCGAGAATTTCATCCCCTACGGCAAGTCCCGATTCAGCCGCGGGAAGGCCGTCGACAAAAGAACCTATTTTCGTGCCGTCATAACCGGGCACGCCGATGATAAAAACAGGGATAAGAAGAAGCAGTCCGAGAATGAGGTTGTTGATTGCGCCGGCCGCAACAACCTGCGCCCTGTGCCCCGGGCTCTTGCCCATGTACTCCCATTCTTCAATCTTCTCCTTTTCTTCTCCTTCGTATTCATCGCCCGCCATCTTCACAAAGCCGCCGAACGGAAGAAGGCATACCTGGTATACAGTATCCCCTTTTTTCGTTGAAAACAGTTTCGGCCCGAACCCGAGCGAAAACTTCTCCACCCGGATGCCGACCCTTTTCGCCGCAAGGAAATGCCCTGCCTCGTGAACCAGTATGATAATTGAAAAAAGCACCAGTACCGAAATTATTGAAAGTATCATTTTACCCCGAACCCTCCTTCATTACACCCTCATCATGAGGGGGTTTGATTTATCTCTTTACAATCCTTTCTCCCCGCTTTACTCGGAGCAAGCCAGCGTTCTCGCCACTTGTTTTGTATCGTTGTGAATCCGCAAAATATCCTCAACGGAAACAGCTTTTTTAAAATTGTGCCGTTTGAGCGTTTCTCGTACAACCTTCAAGATATCTCCGAACTCAATCCTGCCCTTTAAAAAAAGGTCTACCGCTTCTTCGTTCGCCGCATTCAGCACCACGGGAAACGAACCTTTTTTTTCAATTGCTTCCGCCGCAAGCGAGAACCATGCGGAACCCCTGTCCGCCGGAAGAAGCGTAAGTTTTTTTATCTCTCCGAAATCCAGTTTCCGCCACGGAGTTTCCCTCCTGACAGGATAATCCAGCACGAAATTTACGGGAAACTTCATGTCGGGCACGGACAGAACGGCTTTTATCGTGCCGTCGGTCATCTCGACCATTCCGTGTACAACCGCTTCCGGGTGAATGAGAACGTTTATCTTCTCCGCAGGGATGTCGAACAGGTAATGCGCTTCTATTATCTCAAACGCCTTGTTCATCATCGTTGCGGAATCAACCGTAATTTTTTTCCCCATTTTCCATACCGGATGATTCAGCACGTCTTCCGGCGCAACCTTATGCGCGGCAGGCCTGCCCCAGAACGGACCGCCCGAAGCGGTAAGGTATATTTTTTCTATCTCCCGTTTTTTCACCCCTGACAACGCCTGAAAAATCGCATTGTGCTCGCTGTCGACCGGCAGGATGCAGGCGCCGCACTTGTCTGCCAGCGGCCTGACGATATGCCCTGCAACAACCAGTATTTCTTTCGTTGCAAGTCCGATTGTCTTTCCCGCCGTCACCGCCGATACCGCCGCCTTCAGTGTGCCGATGCCGGGAACCGCCCATATAAGGATGTCCGCGGCCTTCAGGGTGGCAATTTCTTCGAGCCCGCTTTCGCCGTACAGGAATTTTACCCCGGGAAATCTTTTTTCGAAAAGCACGTCCTTTTTTTCAATGTAAACGAATTTTGGGGCGAACTCCTTTATCTGTCCTGCAAGCAGTTTTTTTCTGTTGCGGCAGGCGAGCGCGAGCACGCGGAACCTGTCTTTCCCCCGCCTTATTACCTCGAGGGCGTTTTCCCCCACGGTGCCGGTACTGCCCAGTATCACTATGTTTTTCACTTGCCCCGAACTCTCCCTTGTTACCCCCTCACTGTGAGGGATTATGATTTTGTCTCTCTGCTTTACCCTGACCTTTTTTTGGTCAGAGGACTGCGCCGAATTTTCGCTTCCGCTTCTGATAGTATCTCATCGCCTTCAAAATTTCCTCTTTCGTAAAATCCGGCCACAACACGGGCGTGAAATAAAACTCCGCATAAGCCGCCTGCCACAAAAGAAAATTGCTCAACCGGTTCTCACCGGACGTCCTTATGACAAGGTCGAGCGCGGGAATGCCCGCGGTATAAAGATTTTCTTCAATCACTTTCCCGGTTATCCTGCCTGGCTGAATTTTCTTTCGGACGATACGCTTCACCGCGTCGGTTATCTCCTGGCGGCTGCCGTAGTTTATGGCAAAAATAAGGGTCAGCCCGGTGTTGTCCCGCGTCATTTCTGCTATGTCGTCCATAGCCGACAAAAGAACGGAAGGAAGTCCGTCCCTGCTCCCTATGAACCTTACCTTCACGTTTTTTTTATGCAGGCCTTCACTCTCTTTCCTGAGACTTTGCTCCATCAGGGAAAAGAGAAACTTCACCTCGGCTTCCGGGCGTTTCCAGTTTTCGGTCGAGAAAGAGTAGAGGGTCAGGTATTTTACCCCGCACTCATCGGCAAATTTCACAACCGTTCTCACGGTTTTAAGTCCTTCCCTGTGTCCCGCAATCCTCGGAAGTCCCTTTTTCACCGCCCACCTGCCGTTGCCGTCCATTATGATTCCGACGTGAACCGGCACTGTATCTTTCTGTTTATCGTTTTTCTTCATATGGAAAACTTTTCGCCGAAATACACCTTTCGTGAATCCGGATGCGCAAGTATCTGCTCCGGAGTGCCTTCTATCAGTATTTCGCCCTTGTGTATGAGATACGCCCTGTCGGTAATCCTCAACGCATCCCTTACGTTGTGGTCGGTGAGCAGAATCCCGATGCCCTCATTTTTAAGACCGGTGATGGTATCCTGCAATTCCGATACGGTCTTGGGGTCAATCCCCGAGAACGGCTCGTCGAGGAGAAAAAACTTCGGGCTCAACGTCAGACTCCTGCCTATCTCGAGGCGTCTTTTTTCGCCGCCGGAAAGATTGCCGGCAATATTTTTCCTCATATCGTAAAGACCGACCTTCTTCAGGTATTTATGGCAGATTTCTTCCCTTTGCCGGACATCCCGGTAATAATCCTCGAGGATGACGTAGATATTTTCCTCGACCGTAAGTTTATTGAAAAGGGATATTTCCTGCGGCAGGTACAACATCCCCTCCCGCGCTCTTCGCCACACCGGAAGCCCTGTAACATCCTTTTCTTCGAGAAGAATCCTGCCCTTGTCAGGGACAAGAAAACCGAGCATCATTTCAAAGGTGGTCGTTTTTCCGGCGCCGTTGGGTCCGAGAAGCCCGACAACCTCTCCTTTCGCCACGCTGATGGAGATATCCGCTACGGCAACCTTCTTGCCGAAATGCTTGCGCAGGTTTTGTGATTTCAGCATTTTTAAAATAGCCGCTTGTCTTTCGCGGCATCCGCGGCGTCGAGCCCCATGTGTTTGTAGGCAAGCGCGGTGGCAGTCCTTCCCTGCGAGGTCTTTTTTATGAACCCTTTCCTTACCAGGAAACTTTCATAAACTTCCTCTATCGTGTCGGTCTCCTCTCCCGCGGCTATGGATAAACTTTTCAGCCCCACGGGGCCTCCCGCAAACTTGTTTATGATTACATCGAGAATTTTCTTGTCCATCTCGTCCAGGCCTTCCTCGTCAACGTCCATCTTGTCGAGGGCGTGTTTGGATAT
Organism: uncultured bacterium; assembly: GCA_964413825.1. Classification (GTDB taxonomy): domain Bacteria; phylum Ratteibacteria; class UBA8468; order B48-G9; family JAFGKM01; genus JAFGKM01. The sequence goes on along the minus strand of CAYPTS010000017.1, from coordinate 9,567 downwards.
TTCCAGGTCTATCACCCCTTTGCCCTTGACCTGCGCATAGTCCCGCACCCTCCTCAAAAGGCGGTTGGCCACCCGGGGCGTACCCCTGGAACGTTTTGCTATTTCAGTGGCTCCCTGTTCGTCTATCTCTATGTTTATAAGCCCTGCCGCCCTGACTATTATCGTCCGGAGTTCTTCCGTGCTGTAGTAATCAAGCCGGTGCATAATGCCGAACCTGTTTCTCAAAGGCGAGGTAAGCAGTCCGACTCTGGTTGTGGCTCCTACGAGAGTAAAATGCTTCAGGGGGATTTTCACTGATTTCGCCTTCGGCCCCTCGCCTATCATAATATCTATGCAAAACTCTTCCATGCCGCTGTAAAGATACTCTTCTATGTTTCTCGAAAGGCGGTGTATCTCGTCGATAAAAAGGATGTCGCCTTCTTCAAGATTGGTCAGTATCCCCGCCAGGTCGCCCGCCCGCTCAATTACAGGTCCCGAGGTCGCCCTTATATTGACACCCATCTCGTTGGCGATGATGTAGGAAAGCGTCGTCTTCCCTATGCCCGGCGGCCCGTGAAAAAGAACGTGGTCGAGAACGTCCTGCCTGTCCTTCGCCGCCTTGATGAAAACGGCAAGGTTCTCCTTGACCTTGTCCTGTCCTACAAACTCGGAAAAGCCCCTGGGTCTGACCGCATTTTCATACCTTATATCTTCGGGTTCAACTACCGGAGACGTTATCCTGTCTTCTTCCATTTTCTCCTCTATTAAATCCTATCACAGAAAGGAAAGAGTTGAGTGCGAGTGCTGCAGCCAAAGGCGAAGCCTGTTTCGAGCAACGAAACCTTTCCTTTCTGTGTTCAAGATTACCCCTTTTTCAGGGCATCCTTTATAATCTCTTCTATGCTCATTTTCTTTCCCGAACTCTTCATTATCCTGCCGACCGCATCAGCCGCTTCCTTCCTCCTGTATCCCAGCACCGCCAGCGCCGCAACCGCGCTCGCAAAAATCTCCCGTTCGCCTTCTTCGGGACTGTCGGCGGAAACCGGTAGTTTCTCCACCTTCTGCTTCAACTCGACTATCAGCCGCTCTCCGGTTTTTTTGCCCACGCCCGGCACTCCGGTAAAGAGGGCTACGTCTTCAGCCAGTATCGCCCGGTACAATTGCTCGGTATTCATTCCCGAAAGAATCCTGAGCGCAACCTTGGGACCTATGCCGGGAACAGCTATAAGCATAAGGAATGCTTCCCTTTCCTTCTCGTCCGCAAACCCGAAAAGCAAAAGTTCCTCTTCCCGTATCTGCTGTACGGTAAACAGCTTGACGTTATCGCCTTGTTCTCCGGCCGCCCGCGCGGTCTCAAGGGAAACGTCAAGGACGTACCCGATGCCGCCGCTTTCAACCACAAGTCTGGCGGGAGATTTAAAAACCAGTTTTCCCTGAATGTAATAAATCATGTTCTTTTTTGCTGTTCAAATAGGAAATTGCCGCCGCAACCGCATCGCTTTCATCCTCATTTTTAAAGTTTTTGTACCCTGTCATGTGTTCAAGCATAAACTGGACCTGCCGCTTGTCCGCATTACCTTTGCCTGTGATGTCCTGCTTGATTTCCCTGGGAGAGATTAGATGAAAAGCGGTTTTTTTCCGCGCCACGGAACCGAGAATAATGCCCATTACCTGCCCTATCTTCAAAGCAATTCTGAAGTTTTTGCCCAGGTATATCTCCTCAATCACCACAACGTCGGGACAAAACTGTTCCAGCAGTTTGTCAAATGCTTCAATAATTACGGAGACTTTTTTTTCGTACGATTCCTTCGCGGGAGGAACTATCACCCCTGTTCTCACAACGGTTTCCCTGCCGCCGGCAGATTCGACCAGGCCGTATCCCACCCTGTTTACGCCCGGGTCTATCCCAAGTATTCTCATTTCTTTAAGTACACGGGATTTGGGATTCGGGAAATACTCTCGTTTGCTTACTATTCCCCTTTACCCCCTAATACCGAGCCGCTAATCCCTTAATTTGGTCAGGCGGCGGAAACGACGTCGTCGGGCATGTCGAAATTGGCGTACGCGCCCTGCACGTCGTCATGGTCTTCGAGCGCCTCGAGAAGTTTCAGCACCTGTTCCGCTGTCTTTCCCTCTACCTTGACCGTGTTTTTCGGAACAAACGTGATGTTCGCATCCTCCGGTTCTATGTTCTTGTCGGCAAGCGCCTTTCTCACGGCTTCGAATTTTTCAGGCAGGGTTGTAATCTCATAGGTCTCGTCTTCAGCCGTCATGTCCTCGGCACCGGCTTCGAGAATTATATCGAGAAGTTCGTCTTCCTTTATTTTTTCCCTGTTGACGGAAATGACCCCTTTCCTTTCAAATATCCATGCCACACTGCCGGCGCCTCCGAGATTGCCGTTCTGCTTGGAAAAAATTGAGCGTATTTCCGAGGCGCTCCTGTTCTTGTTGTCGGTAAGAACCTCCACGAACACAGCCACGCCTCCGGGCGCATACCCTTCGTAGGTGACCTGCTCGAACAGCACGCCGCCTTCCGCCCCTGTGCCTTTCTTGATGGCGCGCTGGATGTTGTCGTTGGGCATGTTAAAACTCTTCGCCTTGTCTATAACCATCCTCAAGCGGGGATTGGTATCCGGATTGCCGCCGCCCGTTTTCGCCGCCATCATTATTTCCCTGATGAATTTCGTGAACATCTTGCCTCTTTTTGCATCGGTAGCCATCTTCTTATGCTTGATACTGTGCCACTTGGAATGTCCCGACATATGTTCCTCCTTTTGCTTCCAACCCCCTGTTTTGTCATTGCGAGCGTTTTTTGCGCGGCAATCTCATGAGATTGCTTCAGCATACAAAACATGCTTCGCAATGACAAGTGGTTAGAAATTACTCTTTTTTCAGTTTCTCCCAAAATTCCCTTGCGCTTATATTTTCAATAACCTTCCTGAAGTTTTCAACCTCTTTCTTCCCTATGGGTTTCTCAAGACTTTTTGCCCTGACAAACTTCTTGTTTCCTTCGAAATATTTTACTATTTCCACCCGCTCCATGAGCTTCTCTTCCGAAAGGATGGGCGCATTAAACCTCAAGGCAAGCGCCATGCCGTCGCTGGGGCGGCAGTCTATTGTTTTCGCTCCTTCTCCGCTTTCAAGCACCATAGCCGCATAATAGACGTTATTCTTAACGCCGGAGATTTCCAGCCTTAAAAATCTGTACCCGAACGCCTCGATTATGTTCTTCATCAGGTCGTGCGTAAGAGGCCTGGGAAAAGACGTTCTTTCAAGAGCCAGCAGTATCGCCTGCGCTTCAAAGATACCCACCGATATGGGCAGAATCTTTCCTCCTGAACTCTTCAGGATAACCACGGGAGAGTTGTTCAGGAGATTGAGCACTACCCCCTCAATCTCCACCTTTACCATATTATCTTCACTCCTGCGTTTCCTTTTCCTTCTTTTTCTCGTCCACTATCTTCTGGGCTATGTGCGGCGGCACAACCTCGTAGTGCGAAAAAGCCATCGTAAACGTGCCTTTGCCGCTGGTTATCGACCTTAATTCATTGGTATAGTTGGCCATTTCGGCAAGAGGCACCTGAGACTTAACCACCTGGGTCTTGCCCGAAAGAAACATATCCATGACCTTGCCCCGCTTTGCATTAACGGTTCCTATCACATCCCCCACGAAATCCTGAGGCACGCGTATCTCCACGTTGACAATCGGCTCGAGGAGAATCGGACTGGCCTGCTGCATCGCTTTGTTCAGGGCGAGGATGCCTGCCAGTTGAAACGCTATATCCGAGGAGTCCACCGTATGGTAGGACCCGTCGTAAAGCCGCACCCTTATGTCAACGATGGGATAGCCGGCAAGCCCTCCCTTTTTCATGCCTTCTTTAATGCCTTTTTCAACAGACGGGATGAACTGCCTCGGGATGGAGCCTCCGACAATCTCGTCGACGAACTCCAATCCTCCTCCTCTGGCCAGAGGCTCGACCTTGATATAGCAGTGCCCAAACTGCCCCCTTCCGCCGGTCTGTTTCTTGTGCTTGCCTTCCGCGTCCGCGGAGGCGGTAATCGTTTCTTTGTACGCTATCTTGGGAATACCCTTGTCGACCTCCACGCCGAACTTATTCTTGAACTTGTTAATCGCTATATCTATATGCAGGTCGCCCATACCGGCAATAATGGTTTCACCCGTCTCGTCGTCCCTGTGAATCTTGATGGTGGGGTCTTCTTCCGCTATCTTGTTTATCGCATTTCCGAGTTTGTCCTCGGTTCCTTTCACCTTGGGCTTTATCGAATATGAGACAGCTCCTTCGGGCGGACGTGTGACAGGAAAAGTCAAAGCATGTCCGGGGTCGCAGAAAATATCGAACGCCTCGGCGCTTGCCAGTTTCGCCACTGCCACAACTTCTCCGGGCAGGGCCTCGGCAACAGACTCCTGTTTTTTACCCTGCATTCTCAGCAACTGTCCCACCCTTTCCTTTTCGTTTTTTGAAGCGTTGAAAAACTGCGAGTTTGACTTGAGTTTTCCGGTGAAAACCCTGAGATAAGACAGTTTGCCTGCAAAAGGGTCGAAAACCGTCTTTGCGACAATGCCGGTCAGAGGCTGTCCGTCCTTCCTTTCTATCTCCTTTTCCTGCCCGTCCGGAGTACCCGCCTTCAGGAGAGACAGTTCGCCGGAAGAAGGAACATAGTCGAAAATAAAATCTATCAGTTCAGGTATGCCTGTCTGGCTTGCCGCCGAACCGGACAAAACCGGTATTACCTTGCCTTCCGAAATTCCACGCTTGATATGCCCTGCCATCTCGTCAAAAGAGATTTCCGCACCCTCGAGATACTTCTCCATAAGCGCATCGTCCAGTTCCGCAATGACGTCCATCGAACCCTGGACATACTTCGAAAACTGCGGGTTATCCGCCTGTTTCTTGTCAAGAAGGTTGGCAACGCCGGTCATCTTCCCGTTTTCATACAGCGGCGCGGTCACGAGAAGAAGCTTCTTGCCGAAGACCGCTTCCATGTCATCCCACAGTTTATCGAAAGAGACGTCAAGAACGTCCAGTTTGTTCACAAACACAACCGCCGGCTTTTTCTTTTCGCTGACCACTTCCCAGAGTTTCTCGGTGCCCATATCCATGCCTTCGTCAGCGGAAACAGTTAAAAGAGCGGTATCGGACGCCTCAATTCCGGCAAGTTGTTCGCCGATAAAATCCATGTATCCCGGCACGTCCAGAAAATACAGGATATCGTTTTTGGCATTTTTTACATAACCTGCGCTGACGTTTACGCTCATCTGCCTCTTGGTTTCTTCCTCATCGTAGTCAAGAGTGGTGGTTCCGTCCGCTATACTGCCCATCCTGTCAATCATTCCCGCCTTATAAAGCATCGCCTCGGCAAGAAGCGTCTTGCCTGTCTTGTTGCCTCCTAAAATTCCGACGTTGACAATCCTGGCCATTTCATAACCTCCCATATTAGAAGCGTGAGATGTCAAATGTGAGAAGGGAAATGTGCTTTGTCATTGCGGGTTTTGTCCACCGTAGCTTTAGCGCAGGCGGACGCTTTTTGCGAAGCACTCTCATCTTTTCACGTCTTACTTCTCACTTTTCACGTTTCACTATTAACGTAGAATGTGGTGCTTTGTTCTTGAAAACAACTATTATATCAGATTTTTAAAACTGAGGGAAATTAAAGGTTTGTCACTTTAGGGAGCCGTAATTTTTGGAGCGATGTTCTATTTCGTATATCTTGATTGTCTTATTTCCATGATATACCCAATACATGATTCTGTAATCGCCAACCCTAATTCTGCAAAGTCCTTTCAAGTCTTCAGGCAAACTTACCAATGGATGGTGTATTATTCTATCGGCATGTGTTTTTAACCAGTCTATTTTAAAAGAAATCCTTTTGAGGTAGGTTTTATCAATCTTCCGGAGTGATTTTTCCGCATCGGGCAGGAGAATTATTTTATACATAATTCCTTCTTGACCGTTTCCCAGTTTTTGCCGCTATCTCTCAAGTCGTCTCTTCGGGCCTCCCGCATTTTTGTTATAAAATCCGCGTTCTGACCCAGGAGCCAGTCTTCCAAATCCTCCTTGCTTTCTGCCGTTTCAAATATGTCCATAGGTATTACGACAACCTTTTCTTGCATAACAGCCATTTTCTTTACCTCCTGGCATCTTATTTCAATTATTATAGTCCATACCCGCTGATTTGGCAATAATAGTTTTCTGAAAATTTTATCTGGGGCGCAATGGAAGCGCAGTGCCCGCTTTCAATTCATGCACAGAGCAAGGAAGCAAGGAGGAGACGAGGAGGCGCATTAAACATGCGTCGACGAAGTTGACGACGCAGATGACGCAGTTATATGTGCAAAATGGAAGCGGGAAAAAAGAAATGTCCCTGGCAACACCTACTCTCCCACACGCTTTCACATGCAGTACCATCGGCGCTGAAAGGCTTAACGGCCGTGTTCGGGATGGGAACGGGTGTTTCCCCTTCGCCATGGTTGCCAGAGACGGTAGATATTTTACCTCATACAAATTCCCCTGTCAACACTTCCGCAAAAATTGCCTCTTACGGAATTTTTAGTATAATGATACAGATGCGTATTTAATGCAAGGAGCTGAACAATGGACAGATGGAAGATAAGGGCGGCGCAGTTGGACCTGGCAAGGCAGAAGGAAAACCTTGAATTCATAACGGCGTTTATCGACTTCATCGCTCGATACAACTACAACACTTTGCTTCTCTACCTTGAAGGCAAGGTGCGCACGAAAACTTTTCCTTATCCTTCACCGGAATGGAGTTACACGCCGGAAGAAATGAAGGAAGTTGTCACATATGCTAAGAAGAAAAAGATTGACGTTATCCCCGCGGTCTCCAACCTGGGGCATACGGAACATTTCCTGAAACATCCCCAATTGAAACACCTGGCTGAACTGCGGGAAGGCAGACAGGGAAGGTTCGGTTCATCTTTGTCGCAAATCTGTCCTTCCCTCGATGAAACATACGGGTTCTTTGAGTCGTACTTTGCCGATATGGCGGAGATTTTTCCCTCGCAGTACTTTCATGTCGGATGCGACGAATCCTGGGATATGGGCATATGCTCCCTGTGCCGCGCCAGGGCAAAGAAAGACGGCGAGCATTCACTCTTTACCGGACATCTTCTCCGTACGCACAAGTTTGTAACGGGAAAACTGAAAAAACGCATGCTCATGTGGGATGACCTGTTCGAGGCATACCCGGAGTCGTTGAAGGCCGTTCCCCGGGACATCATAATGTGCAGTTGGTTCTACGACCCCGTTTTTGACGTCCCGCGGTCGCATTTTTACAACCGCAAAGCGGAGGACGTCCTCCGCGCCTATGACAAAATGGGCATCTCCTGCCTCATATGCCCGAGAGAAATAGACACCGCAAACATTCTGTCATGCACAAACTATGCAAAAAGGTATAAGATTCTGGGCGGGCTGGTAACCTCTTGGGAAAAAAGCGCAAGTTTCATGTATAAGCATTATCCCGTATTCGCGTTTGCGGGGCTCCTCTGGTCAACACAGATGGATGAACGGGCAATCGTTGAAAAGATATGCCTTGACCTTTTCGGTTCAAACACGCCGGTGCCGGCAGATGCTATAAACCTCTATGCGCGTCGGGGTTCATGGGCAAGTCCGCGTCTGTCCGCTTCCTGCATATCCGGCTGTCCGTCCCTGACGGAACAAACAAGGCTTGCGGAGACACATCTTCTTTCCGGGGTGCTCGGCGGCATGAAAATCCCGGCCGGCAAAGCCGCCGGATGCAGGGTAATGGATGACATACGGGCAGACCTTGCAGAGGAGACAATCCGCCACGCCCTGCGGACCCTTGTTCCCGGATTTTACGAAGAATCCGCCGACGGCCGCTCTGAAGGAAAAACAAAAGACGGAATTCTGGAATGCGCAAAGCAACTCCGGGCGCTGGCGAAGCAACGGGCACTGCACTGGAAACACTGGAGAACCGGCATCTACCCGGACAACGCATCGGGAAACCTGAACACATGCGCCGACTCTTACGAAAACCTTCTTGATTCAAAGAAACCTTCCGCTCTGGTGAAACTTCACTGTTTTCTTCCGGATATTTACGCCGCTCCCAAAACCCGGATACTCCTCCGGGACGCGGGAAAACACGCATGGCATGAGGTGTTTTCCGGGTCCGCAAAACCGCGCATGGCAAACGAAACCTACTACGAAATATCCATACCGGTTTACAAGTTGGCTGTCTTTTCAGAACTGCGGATAGAAGTCTGCAACTACGGGGGGCAGGGATTCAGGTTTGCGGAACTGCTGACGAAAAAGGGGCGCTTTATCCCGGATAAGGTCGACGGCACCTCCGGCATAGTGCGGGACGCGGCACACATCATCCCCGACGACTACAGGTGGACGTATCTCGGAGAGACGGACGTCTATAAAACCTATCACGACATGAAACTTGCGCAAAAGGTGCACTCTATAACCGTTTCCCTGAAAAAGGATTCCCCATGACAACAGCCCGCATCAGGTTAGCCGACAACCACTGCCACACGCAGTTTGCCTACTGCGCGGACGACGTTACGATAGACGGAGTATTAAAAAGAGCATCTATTCTCGGCCTGCGCTACGTGTGCTTTACGGAACATGCCGGCCAGTTGTACCTTTCAAAAGAGGACTACTGGGGCAAGAAGTTTTTTTACAATCCCGAGCTTATCCGGCAGGCAAGGGACAACGGAACAGACAGGATGTCTGCGTTCCGGCATGCGGTTGCGGGATGCGGCTCGCCCCTGGCAAAAGTCGGGCTGGAAATCGAGTCGGATAAAAACGGCGGCATTACGCTTCTGCCTGAGGACCGCTCCAACCTTGACCTTGTCATAGGCGCGGTGCACGTTCTTCCCGACGAGTTGTTGTCCGCGCCGGCGGCACAACTCCATTCGGCGTTTATGAAAACTTCCGAATCCCTGATGAAACACGGGATAGATGTGCTGGTGCATCCGTTCCGGTTCTTTTGCAGGGGCAAACTTCCGGCGCCGAAACACCTCTACCGCCCGATGGCGAAGACACTGCGGCAGTACGGCGTGGCGGCGGAGATAAATTTTCACACAAACAGACCGGACCCGGAATTTTTTTCCGCCTGCATCGAGGAAAACGTAAAAATATCGCTGGGAACCGATACGCACAACCTTCTTGAGGCCGGGGAATTCGGACAACACCTTGCCCTGCTGAAAGAAATCGGCGTGCCGGATGACATGCTGGACAGGATGCTGTACGTCCTGCCCTGAAACATCCCCCTCACCCCTTCCCTCTCCCCGCCGGGGAGAGGATTAAAGGTGAGGGGGCCGCATTAATGGGGGATAAGCAATGGGGAAGATAAGAGCGGCGGTAATAGGTTGCGGGAAGTTTGCGGAAGGACAGCACCTGCCGAACTGCGAGTGGTCGGACAGAGTCGAACTTTACCACTGCTCCTCGCGCAGTGAAAAGGGGAGAAAGACCGCGGAACGCTTCGGCGCGCAAAAGGTTACAGCGGATTACAGAGACATTCTGAACGACCCCGGGGTAGACATGGTTATCTTGAGCGTACCGCACGACCAGCACATGTTCT
>CAYPTS010000016.1:0-30455 GCA_964413825.1 uncultured bacterium | reverse complement strand
ACGTTGATAGAGCTACTGGTTGTAATCGCAATAATAGCCATCCTTGCGGCGATGCTTCTGCCGGCGCTGTCGCAGGCAAGGGAGCGGGCGCGTGCGGCAGTATGCATCAACAACCTTAAACAACTGGGACTCGCCTTCATGATGTACATTGACGACCATGAAGGATACATCCCTTACAGGGGGCCGGGAACAGGCGGGTCTGCGGAGAACTGGCATGCAAGATTTTATATAAATGGATATCTTTCAAGTCCCATTCCTGCCACGGGTGTTTGGGCTCCTCGCTCCAGAATAGTCACCATATGCCCTTCGTTTGCAAAACCCGGACCCCAGGGAGGCGCCTTTAACTGGAGGGTGGGAGAATCCGGACCCAGGTGGGATTCAACCACCTATGCGGTAAACAACAATCTGTGCGCGGGTACCGGCGAGGCGCTCATAAAACAAAGCAGGGTGGTAAAACCTTCACAGAAGATTCTTCTCATAGGAGTGGCAAATTCAATGTCCACGAGATACTCGGTGGTGGACAATGCCACTTACCCGCTTCTCATGCATGGACAAGGATGCAATATTCTTTTTGTTGACGGACACGTTTCATGGCATTTTGACGAGAGCATTCCCCGAGATTATTTTCACGGCGTGATATGGGGAAAGTGGTCAGCTGCCCAAAGATACGCATGGTGGACGGTAGACGGGGAATAAGTGACTATAAGGGAGGAAAATCATATGGCATGCCTTTCAACAAATTTGGGGTGGAGACGTCTTCTGCAAGTTACGGCGTCTGTAATATTACTCACTGTAAGTTTTATACATCCAGGCCTGGCAGAAGCAGATTTATGCATAAGCAAAAACGGTAAACCCGAAGCATTCATCCAGATATCCCCTGATGCGGGAGATATAATTAAGTTTGCCGCCGAAGAGTTGAAGTATTACATGGACAAAACAACCGGCGGCAATTTTGAGATTGTAACCGAACCGCCCGCGGGAAGCAAACAAGACAGAATAATACTGGGCGATACGCCTGAAAGCAGAGCCGCAGGCCTTGATATTTCAAAACTCTCTCCCGACGGGTTTTATATTCAAACAAAAGACAACACACTGTTTCTTGCGGGAAAGGATGCCAATACCGCAAAACGCACTGAGTTGATGAGATATGTTTATACCCAGTTTGACAGGGGAACATTAAGAGCCGTATACCATTTTTTACAAAATTATATGGGTGTCAGGTGGGTATTTCCAGGAGGCAAGGGCGAATACATCCCCGTCAATAAGAACATTTCCGTTCCGGATATATCCTTCAAGGAAGAACCTTTCATGAAGATGCGCATTATCCCGGGCGCAGCCAAAAACGCCAAAGACCTTGTTGCCATTTATGGAGATAAGGGTCCGCAGGAATGGGATTTATGGCTGCTGCGTCTGGGATATTCAAACTGGGTAATGGCAAAGAGCCACTATTTTTCCTATGAATACAGCGCATCCAGATGGATTGAAAACCATCCCGAATATTTTGCCGTTAATGAACTGGGAAAGAGAGATACGAAACGGACTGTGGGCGGATGGAAGATGTGCTACAGCAACCCGAATCTTGCAAGAGAAGTGGCAAAGGATGCCATTGCCTATTTCAGCGGACAACCTGCATCAACAAGAGACCTGCCGGAGGCACAGTTTTCTCATTTCGGCTATAAGAGAGAATCGTTTGCAATAAACCCTTCGGATGCCGACATCGCCTGTCACTGCGAAGAATGCAGCAAATACCGCGACGAAGACGGCGACTACGGTGAACTGGTATGGCTTTATTATAAAAGGGTTGCCGACGAGGTGGCAAAATATTTCCCTGACAAAATTATAAGCACGTGGTCTTACGCCAACCACAAGGAAATACCGAAATCCATGAAGAATGCGCCAGAAAATACGCGCACATATATTATTACGCTGGGGCCGCTAGCGTGGCAAAAAGATGACCCCCGCAAGAGTGATGCCGTCGAGCGGATGAAAGCATGGAAGAAGTTTGCCAACAATCATAAACTCTACGAATGGGTAAACATGCAGGTAAGGGCAACCAGACAAAATATACTTGCCGGAGTTCCCAGCCCTCTTCCGAGAACCATGGCGTCATGGATGAAGGATATCGCTCCTTATATTGACGGGGTTTATTTGTGCAATAATGACCCGCAGTCCTCCATTTTTGAGGCATCTAACACGTATGTTTTTTATAAACTTGCATGGAATCCGGAACTTGATGCTGAAAAATTGTTGTCGGATTATTACAGTTCCGCATATGGACCTGCAGGAGCCATCATCAGAAAAATAGAGGAGAGGTTTGAGAATATCTGGTTTGAGAAGTTTTTCGGACCCCGTACAGACATGGGGATAAGATTTCTCGGCGGAAAAAATACTTTACCCACAACCGCGGAAATATGGGAAGATATCTTTAATGACGATGTGACGGCCAGATTCAAAAAAGAAATGGCACGGGCTGTTGCCGCTGCTAAAGGAACGCAATTTGCAGAACGCGTGGGAATATTTGAGAAGTATTACATGGGCAGTTTCCTCGAACAGAAGGAAAAATATAAAATAGCATTGAGCATGACTGAAGACATGACCATGGCAGCAGTAAAAATTGACTCAAAAATCGCTGTAGACGGTAAAATGAATGAAGAATCATGGAAAAATGCAAAACCAGCGGACATGGTTTCAATAAAAGAGGGGGAGAAACCAAAAGTAAAAACACTCGTCAGGGTGCTCTATGATGATAAAAATCTTTATATCTTCTTTGAGTGCGAGGAACCGGAAATATCCAGACTTCGCACTGTTGCCACTGCAGAAAAATTGTCTCTGCTCTGGCGCGATGATGAAGTGGAGATTTTTCTTGACCCTGAAGGCGAAAGGAAGAACTTTTTCCAGATACTTGTTAATGCTGCGGGAGTAATACAGGACATAAGGCGCACCGGCGGGCTTGCCGACAGCAACTGGGCTTCGGGTGCGAAATCTGCTACCGGACGTTATGATAAAGGATGGACGGTTGAGATGGCAATACCCTTATCTTCTCTCGGCGTCACAGCGCCTGATACAAAAGCATTCTGGGTGGCAAATTTCTGCAGGGGACGCGCTCTCATAAATCCCGAACCTGGTGAAAACCAGTTTTTATCCTGGAGCCGCTTCGTTAAAGACAGTTTCGTACAACCGCAGAACTTCGGACGCATCTTCTTCGCTGATGACGAAACCGGACACATGAAAAACGAAAATATCATAGAAAACGGGGATTTTTCCGATAAACTCAAGGCATGGGGCGGAAGGCAATCTTTTATAGATAAAGAAGAACGCTTCCTCAAAGAACAGTCTGTCAGACTGCAAAACACAAAGGAAGACCCCAGCACCGCAATTATATACCGTTTCCCGAAAGGTGTGGTGAAGCCCAACACGCCTTATGTCTTCAGCTTTTACATGCGCACAGAAAATGTAGTGCCGTTATCCGGATTTGAGGATAAGCGATACGCGGGCGCCATGGGCGAAATATTCATCTCTGGCAGGGGCGCCCGGTTCACACCTGAAATATCCCTTAGAGGTTCCCAGCCATGGCGTAAATACGTAATGCGGATAAAAACAGAGGCGACAGTTCCGGAAAATGCCAGTGTCCGTCTGCGTCTCCACAGCGCCACCGGCAAGGTATGGATTGAGAACGTAGTTCTGGCAGAGGAAAATAAATGAAACGGACAACGAGTGGAAAAAAGAAACAAAAAATAGCCGTGTTGATGACCCGGGAAAATGATGCTTTCAAAAAGATGTTTTCCGAAAAGAGATTTAACGATTTGAAGGGAATTGCCGAGATATCAACATGGGACGGAAAAACAGACCTTAAACAATTCTGTACCGGAGCCGACATAATATTGACCGCAAGAGGAACCAAACTTGACACAACCATTCTTGATACAGCCCCCGACCTTTCCTTCGTGGTACACACCGGAGGAACAATCAAATCTGTCATTGACAGGGAATTGATGAAGAAAGGGATACGCGTGAGTTCTGCCGCGGGTGTACTTGGAAGGAACGTTGCAATTACGACATTCGGACTCCTGCTTGTCTCCGTAAAAAAAATCCCATGGTGGAACACCCATATCAAAGAAAACAAAGCCTGGAGGGATAATAAAAATCTTTTGCAGTACACTGATGAAATCGGCGGTGTCACTACAGGAGTCATAAGCATGTCGCTCGTAGGCAAAAACCTTGTCTCTCTGCTTAAAAACGTTACTGACAATATATTGGTATACGACCCCTATTGGACCGATGAAAATATATCAAAATTCGGAGGGAAAAAGGTTGAAACCCTTTATGAGATTGCCGAAAAATGCGAAATGATTGCCTTGTGCGCACCACTGCTTAAATCCACGGAAGGAATGCTTGATAAAGAATTTTTCCGAAAAATGAAAGACGGTGCGGTTTTCGTTAACGCTTCAAGGGGCGCCATTCTTGACGAAGCAGCACTGATAGAAGAACTTGAAAAAGATAGAATTTTTGCCTGTCTTGACGTAACCGACCCCGAACCTCCGGCACCTGACAGTCCCCTCCGAAACTTAAAAAACGTTTCTTTATCGCCGCACATTGCGGGAATCATCAATTCAGGATTACAGGATATAGGAAAATTCTGTATTGAGGAAATAAAGAGGTTTCTAAACGGAGAAAAACTTGTCAACGAAGTAAGACTGGATAAGATAGAGATAACCGCCTGAATCTTTCTTTATGTGGAAGCCCATTACCGTAATTGAGAAATCTCTGCCCGTAACGGCCGAATGGAGGCATACATGGGGAGACTACAAAGTCATTCCCGGTGGAATTCATTGCCTTTCCAGCGGCAGTCTTTCTTTCTGCCCCGGACTGCCGGGATACTCTTCCATGCGGGCAACCTGTAAACTTACCGTTCCCGAAGAGCAGGGAGCAACTATACAATTTACTGATTATCTTTTCTCAATCGGCATACCTGCAAATCCTGCGGCTGTTTTGAGGCTCAGAACCTGGCCGTTTGCGGCGACAGGCAGAACTAACTGGCATTCAGGCAAGAAACAAACCCTGAAGATAGAGCGTAAAGGCGGAAGGATAACCGTAGGAATAGACGGCTCCGAGATAATAAATGCCGCCGACCCCCTGACTGATGATAAAATTGCGGACTTCCATCTCATAGTCTCCGAGGGAACGGTCATACACAAACTTATCCTTGAGTCCGAAGAAAATTTCATACCTGTTTTGCCAAAACCGAAGAAGAATTTCCACCTTTATTCCTGTTTTGATTTTGGAGACGACCTGCAAAAGGGACCATGGAGCCCAAAAACATTTAACAGTGCCATGCAGATCTATGCGGGCATGGGTGTCAAAAGAATATATTTTATCTACCACTACAAGGTACAGTCAGGCTGGTGGGACCGCCCCGGAAAAGAAAACGAAGTACTAAGAAATAATATTGCGGCAACGTATAAAGAATGCGGTGAATTTCTTGATGCGGCAGTGAGTTCAGCCCACAAGGCAGGTATTGAACTCCACGCAATATATAAACCCTTTGAATCCGCTATTTTCCCCCACTTCTTCCCCGAAGGGTCCGAAGATGCCTTGAAGCACGGGAAGCTCCCCCGGCTGGGAGGACATCTCTATCAGGCACCCGGTTTTGTCGCAAAAAATCCCGGCCTTCGCATTGAGCGAAACATGCACGACGTATCTGATGATATTGACAAACGGAACATAAGCTCCATTTCCATTCAGGCGGAAAAAGGAGCAGGGAAAACATTCCAGCCGGAGCGTATCCAGTTATGGATAAGCAAAAACAACGGACGATATACCCTGTACGATAAACCCTTAAAATTGCGGACAGGGCGGGAATCGAACAATAACGGACGGGAGATAATCATTGATGGTCTCAATATGGATGTGAAATACATTGCATTGACGGTTAAGGATAAACCTTCATACGGTTTCGGCAATATCCTGCGCCGCATGGTGAAGGTTTACGATACAGAAGGTGCTCTTTTGCCCGTTACCTTTGCCAGTCCTCCAAAGAACGCCGATTTCAGAAAAAAGGGAATGCTTACCGACGTACCGGAACACTCCAGCGGAAACGGAGGAGGACTTGACAACTACTTCTGGCTGGACGGTTCCCTGCCTCTCGGGATAATGAAAGGCAGAGAACGCTATCTGCAGGGAGCGTTATGTCCCGACTATCCGGAAACAATCTCGTTCTGGCAGGAACAGGTGGAAGATATGCTTTCCGCCGGCGTTGACGGTATTGATTTTCGCATAGCAAACCATAATCTTTCATTTGAATGGGAATCTTTCGGATTTAACCGTACCACCGTTGAAGCATATCAAAACAGATACGGAGTCAATATACTGACGGAACCTTTTGACAGGGAGAAATGGCGGCGTCTGCGGGGCGAAACATACACCGAATTTTTAAGGTGGGCATCAAAAAGATTAAGAAAAGACGGTAAAACTATTCAGCATCATGTATCAAAGAGAATGCGCTCACCAAAATGGCATACCGAACTTGAGATATACTTTGACTGGCAGAAGTGGCTGGATGAAGGACTTCTTGATGAACTCACTATAAAAATGGGCGAACTTCATAGCAATCAGGCAAGCGTCGTTAAAGCAGCAAAGAATGCCGGAATCAAGATTAACTACAGCCCCTACCTTAACGGAATTTCACAACATTCGAATGGAAAGCAGATAATTGACATGATTATTGAATCATCGCTTGAATCAGAAATAGACGGCTTCACATTGTATGAAAATGCGGAATTCATGTCGGTAACTGAAAGCGGAAATGCCGAGGTTATTACGCCCTGGCTTACGGAACAATTTTCGGCACATGCAAGGAAAACATGACTAATTGCAGGACACACGGCAAATGGTGGGAACGTGCGTTTCTCGGACTCCATTACGATCTTCACGCCACAAAAGATGACAAAAACCTCGGTGCCAACCTTACCGAAAAACACCTGCAAGAACAGATTGAAAAAGTACGCCCCGACTTTATTCAGTGCGACGGAAAAGGACACCCCGGCTACACGAGTTATCCCACGCATATAGGTTCCGCCGCTCCCGGGTTAAAAAGAGACATGCTGCGAATCTACCGCAACGTTGCATCCAAAATGAACATACCCCTTTCCGTACACTATTCGGGCTTGATTGACCTGCGTGCTGTAGAACTGCATAAGGATTGGGGCGTTATTGGACATGACGGAAATCTCTTGGCTGAAAACGGCAGAACCTACGTTTGCAGACTCTCTCCTTACATTGAGGAACTCATGATACCCCAGATTCTGGAGATAATAGACATCTACGATATTGACGGTTTCTGGATAGACGGAGACAACTGGGGTGTCAGAGACTGTTACTGCACACACTGCCGCAGTGAATTCTTAAAAAGAACGGGATTAAAAGCGCCTGACACCAGAACGCATCCTGACTGGCCTTTATGGAGAGCGTTTCAAAGAGATACGTTTATAAAATACGTAAAAAAATATACCGATGCCGTACACAGGGAAAAGCCGGATTGCGCCGTATGCAGCAACTGGATGTATACGCTGAGACAGCCGGGGGAAATTGCCGTTCCGGTGGATTACCTGTCGGGAGATTTTTCTCCTTCTTTCGGCTATGAACGTGCCGTACTGGAAGGACGGTATATTGACTGCCACCATAAACCATGGAACCTTATGTCATGGACAGGATGTTTTACAGGAGAAAACCTGCCAAAACAGTTTAAAACAGCAGTCCATCTGTGTCAGGAAGCATCCGCAGTAATTTCATGCGGAGGCGGGATAGTCTTTTACGACAATCCACAAAGAGACGGAACCCTTGTAGACTGGCATCATGACGTACTCGCAGAAACGGCGAATTTTTGCCGAGAACGGCAGGCATTCACACAAAATACTTTCCCCCTGCCGGACACAGCCGTCCTATTATCGAATGAACATGTCTGGAGTCATAATACCGAACCTTTTTGCGTAGGAAAAGGATATTTCGGCATGGCGGGTGCCCTTAACATTTTATCGGAGAATCATCTCAACGTTGATATTCTTGATAACTCACGCCTGTTGAAAAAAATAAAAGACTACAACATGGTGGTTGCCGGAGAACAAAACCCGATATCACAGGAAGTTGAATCTGCTCTGAAAGATTATGCAAAAAATGGAGGTACCGTCATAATAAGCGGGGGACACGTTGCGCGCAAACACGGCAGGCTGACGGGTGTGAAAGCAATCGGACCTGTGCTGGAATGTAGTTTTCCCTTGAATGATTTCGGACATCATGGCGCAAACGCAAACTGCTGGTATATCCAAGTCCGCAACAAAGCCATTCCGCTTGGAGGAACATGGCAGAAAGTTAAACTCCTTGATGCAGAAACCCTTTCTTTCCTTATGAACGGAGAACAGCCCGGTAAAGATGAAACGAACTTCCCTGCCGTCACGGTAAGAACCACGGGGAAAGGACAGATAGTTGCCATTCACGGTGACATAATGCAGAATTATTTTCTTACCCGCCATCCCCTGATAAGAGTTTTTATGGCGGACCTCATGGATTCTCTGAAAATTAAAAAACGCATGAAAACCAATGCTCCTCCCGGTATCGACATTTTTTTAAGATACGGGGAAAATGCCCTTTTCATCCACATGGTAAACAAGGGAGCCAATCCTTCCCTGAATCCGTACTTGCATGTAGTTGAAAATATCCCTCCCGCTAAGAATATCATCTTGAGATTGAAAGTTGACAAGAAACCGAAGATGGTATCGCTGGAGCCGGGCAGCCGCAGGATAAAATACAGGTTTTTAAAAGGCCTGCTGACTGCGGAGGTAAAAGAAGTCAGGATACACGAAATACTGGTGATGAAATTCTGATTCCGGTTTTTATCAAAAAGAAATTTTTACTCTGCATCAGAGAAATGTAAAAAAGCAAATGAAGGGCCATCCTCAAGCCGTACGTTCAGAAAGTGACTGTCTATTGATGCCTTTACGCGTGTATTTGAAAACACGGTCTCAACTTTTGCATTTTCAACGCGCGGCAGAAAAAACGAAGACTGTCTCTGTCTTGTCCGCTCCCTGAAAACCAGGATAAGTCCGCTCTTTCCTTCCATACTCATGAAACCAGTGAACTCCGACCCACTGGGCTGTCCTCCAATCGGACAGACAAATCCTCTATGCATGCTGTTCCTGTATCTCTTGAAGAGCGCAGTCATCTTTGAGTATTCCTTCAGCAGTTTACCGTCCGTGCGTGAAGGCTGAAGCCAGAAAAGGGGAGAACCGAAGAAACCTATCATCGCACAATACAGCGGGCCGAAATACAGGGGATTGCCCGGGTCGGAGTCTTTGTACCTGTTGTTGCCGTACAGGGTAAAATCCGCCGGGTCAAAAAATATATTGGGAATCTCGACCTGTATAAGATGCGGCGGGATAATGTGCGACAGTTTCCAGAAATTCCTCAGGGTATTGCAGGGATAATATTTATTGGCCGCCCCGTTTCTGGCAAAAGGATACCTGTTTGCGGGAAAAAGAGGGCCGAATTCCGGCGAATACAGGAATCCCATGCGCACCCCCGCAGTTACATCAAGATTGAAGGTTATCTTTTTCTCTGATTTGATAAAAGCGCTTTTCAACAGGCTGTCAAAATTTTTCTCCGCGGCATAAGATTGATGAGACGCTCCGTCAATCTTAAAGTATTCAAAACCGTACCGCCTGAAAACATCAGCAATAAAATCCGATTCCTCCTGCCAGTTAGTGTACTGCCGGCCGAAATTCGGACAAAACCAGATTCCGAGTTTCATCCGGTTTTTTCCGGCTTCACGCGCAAGTTTCGAGAAACCGCCCGGAAACTTTTTTTTGTCAACCGACCAGAACTTCGCGGATACCGGAACTCCGCTGCAAATCTCTGCAAGAGACCCGCTCTCCCAGCCGTCGTCAATCTGATAAACCTCTGCCCCAAGAGACGAAGATGCCCTTAACTCTTCTGCAAGCCATCTCTCATTCATATTCTTCTGCAGGTAAATACCCCCGCCGCCCCACGGATTGACCATAACCGCCGGTTTCCTATTAAAAGAACGTTCCCAACGAACACGCAGGAAGTTTCTTAGCGCCTCCAATGCTCCAAAATGTCCGCCGTTATACGGTATTATAGCAAGGGGATATGTAGTCATTTTTTTCTTAAGCATAATCTCATGCGGTTCTATCCCCCATCCGTACACAGCAATCCCGCTTTTATTTATCCTGAAGGCAGACCTTATTTTCTCTCTTCTGTCATGGTGAGACGGGGACATCTTCATTATGATTACGCCGGAACCTCCGCGCCTCTCGGTTATGAGAATATTACCGTCAAGATGGAGTTCCCTCGCGGCAGGTTTCAGTCTGTGTCTTGAAAAATCTGCAAAACTATTGTGATGGTCAGTAGATGCCCTTAATTCAACCAGATAAAACCATTCAGTGTCAGGGGCGACGGGTAATATATCCAGCCTGTCCTGTCTGTCACCCTTCTGCCAGTTCCCTCCCGGGAAAGTGTCGGATGTGAATTCAATTTGAGACTCGTATCCCGCAACGCCTTTGAAAAATTTGAAGTTCCAGCTCACCTTGAGCGACCGGTAACGACCGGAAAATTTCAGTGAAAACACCTCATGGCTGCCCTCAAAAAGCTTTTTGCCGCTGATACAGTGACGCACTCCTTCAAAAACGAGAGAACATGAACCGTCTGGATTATCCGTCAATCCTTCATACTTAAACGGCAGGATATTTTCCTGGCCGGCGTTAAAAATTATTTTTTCAGACCTGTGAAATTCGCGTTTAAAAAATCTGCTGCCGATAACAATATTTTTCATTTTGAGGGTTCGTAATTCGACGGTGCATTGAACGTTTGATACTTGCAGTGTTCCCGTACAATGCATTCTTTCAACTCTTCCAGCAAATTTTTGTTCTCTTCTTTTATATCCCTGTCCTCATGCCTGTCTGACTGAAGGTCAAAAAGGGAAACCTCTTTGCTTTTGCAAAAATATTTATCCCATTTTCCTGTTCCCGACCTTACGTCCAAATCCCTAAACAGGTCTTTTTCATCGTTACTGCTGAAATACTTCCACCTGCCCTTCCGCACCGCAATCTGTTCCCTGTACTCAAAATAGAGATATGGATGTTTTCCCTGCCTGCCAACGTTTCCGGCCAACAGAGGATAGATGGAGATGCCGTCGGTTTCCGTTTCGCAGATATCTACTCCTGCGGCTTCGCATAAAGTAGGAAGAATATCGGGGAAATACCCCATATGTTCCGACACGCCAGGCTCAATCCTGCCCGGCCAGCGCGCTATGAAAGGTATGCGTATGCCGCCTTCGTGCAGACTGCGTTTGTATCCCTGAAAACCGCCCGAGGAGTTGAATCTTGTAACGCTGTGCCCCCCTTCATTGTGCGGGCCGTTATCGCTTGAAAACAAAACAAGCGTTTCCTCCTCAATGCCGAGTTCCTTAAGTTTTGCAATAATCCTTCCCACTGTAATATCTATACGCTGGACCATACGGGCGAACCCCTTTTCATTGGGTTCCCAGTCATACCTGTCAAATTCGCCGTACGTATCCACCTCCATGCCGTCCGGAGTCTCTCTCCCTTCGTTATTGGCATGGGGCAGGGTTGGACAGTAATAAAGAAAAAATGGAGTATTCTTACAGTCTTCAATAAAATCAAGAGCGCGTTTTTCTATAATGTCCGGGGAATAGTCCGCCTTAACCTCAGCCACTCCGACCCCTGTCTCCCATTGGACGGTATCGTTTTCAGGCGGCTTGTTGCGCAACGGCGCCTTCAGCCCGTTCTCGCGCAAAAACGGCGGGAAATAATTATGCGCATGCCGGTTAAGAACGTAGCCGTAATGATAGTCAAAACCTTTGTGCAGGGGGTCGACCGGTGACCCGCCGGACGTTCCGGGAATGCCGTACTTGCCTATGCATGCGCTTACATAATTCTGCCTTCTCAACAATTTCGGTATGGTCGCAAAACTATCCGGCAGGTAAGGGTCCCCGAGGTCCCTGACAGGCAGGTGCCCGCAATGCAGTCCGGTTATGAAAGAAGTCCTTGCGGGAGCCGAAACCGGGCTGGTAGTATAAAAATCGGTAAATCTTATTCCTTCACCGGCCATTTTGTCTATGTTCGGAGTGACCCATGCCTCCTGCCCGTAACAACTGCAGTCTCCGTACCCCAGGTCGTCGGTAAGAATTACTATGATATTAGGCTTGTTCATTTTTTTTGTTCCTCAAATTCCGGTTTTATACAGGGTTATTGTATCACCTGAACCTATATCTCCCATTTTACTTTCCAAGGAATCTGTTTTAGCCTTATATCCGTTCGTACTTCTCACATTTTATTCCTGTATACCTTTCGTGTCAAAATAATAAAAATTCGCAACATTCAGCCGGAAAATTGCACCCGCACTCTTTGTAGGCAGTTTTCAATTCCCGGGCGTTTGTGTTATACTTTCTGCGGCAGTCACACCGGTAACTGCCAAATAAACAGCAAGGAGCCATATACGTTGAGAAAAGGCATGGACGGATTCAGAAAGTTAAAACTATTCACTTCTCCCGTAAAAACCGCAAAAACGCCCGAAACAAGCGAAGAACCGCTCAGGGCTGAACTCCTCAGCATCGAACAACTCGAACAGCATGCCGTTGAACTTGCACGCCAGCATAAGATAAGCGCGGAGCCCGGTCCCGACCTGCTTCTCAAACGCCTCGCGGAGAACGAACGCATACTTGTCAATACTCATAAAGCTACGGCGGAAGCCGCCGCTGAAGGCCAGGAAATGTCTCCCGCGGACAGATGGTTTCTCGACAACTTCTACCTGATAAAAGAACAGATAAACTCCGCACGCCAGCACCTTCCTAAAAACTACAGCAGGGAACTCCCCCGGATTTGCGAAGGCCCTATGACCGGTTATCCGCGCGTATATGACATAGTCTTCGACCTAATATCCCACGTGGACGGCAGGGCGGACATAGGATGTTTCATAAGTTTTATAAGCGGGTATCAATCAGAGGCGACTCTGAAAATGGGCGAACTGTGGGCTATACCCATAATGCTGCGCCTCGCCCTGATAGAAAATCTGCGGCGCATCATGGCAGGCATAACCGCAAGCAGGAACGACTGGAGCAAAGCCGCCGAATGGGCTAACAAACTCATGCTGACCGCACAGCGCGAACCGGGCCACATCATTCTGACGATGGCGGAGATGACGCGTACCGCCGGTATTGAACGGACACCGTTCATTGCCGAGTTTTCCCGCCGCATGCAGGGACAGGGACCGGCATTCGCTTTCACCACGGCATGGATACAACAGCGGCTGGCTGAAAAAGGCCTCACGATTGAGCAGGTCGTACAGGACGAAAACCGGCGGCAGGCCGCCAATCAGGTATCGGTCGCAAACAGTATCAACAGCATGCGATTTGTAGACGAGATGGACTGGCATTCTTTCATAGAAACAGTAAGCATCGTAGAAAACGTACTGCGCGAAGAGGAATGCGGGGTGTATGAGCGCATAGACTTCGCTTCCAGGGACGCGTACCGGCACGTTATAGAAGATATATCACGAAAAAGCCGGCTTACCGAAATTGAAATCGCCCGTGCGGCAGTGCGGCTGGCGAATGAAAGCGCGCCGGACGAGAAACTGAAAAACAGAACTTCGCACGTGGGATACTATCTCGCGGACAAAGGGCGGCAGAAACTGGAACGGTATGCCGGGGTATCCGTATCGTTTTTTCGCAAAACCTTAAAAAGAATTGCCGCGGCATGCCGCAACTGTTCTCTGGCGCTTTACCTCGGAGCGATACTGCTTATAACCGTGCTGATAACAGGCGAACTGCTCATCCCCGCGGCGGAACAGGTTATAGTTTCACAGAGATACCCGTTATTCATCGCGATAGTCTCCGCCCTGTGTCTGTTTACCCTGCTGGCTGTCAGCCAGATTGCCATCGAACTGGTCAACAGGATGGTGACTCTTCTGGTAAAACCGAGGTACCTGCCGAGAATGGATTTTTCAAAAGGCATCCCGTCAAACGCCCGCACTCTCGTCATCGTCCCCACCATACTGGAAAACACGGAAGACATTGAAAAACTCCTACACCAGATGGAAATACGCTACATGGGAAACCGCGACGAACATCTTCATTTCGCCCTGCTGACCGATTTCTGCGACGCACCCGCGGAATCCATGCCCGAAGACAAAATTCTGCTCGATACCGCAAGCAAAGGCATTGAGGCGTTAAATAAGAAATACGGCCATGAGCGCAGGGATATATTTTTTCTGTTCCACCGCCCGAGAAAGTTCAATCCGCGGGAACGGGCATGGATGGGACACGAGCGCAAACGCGGAAAAATTGCCGACCTTAACGCTTTCTTGAGAGGAAAAGCCAGTGACAGTTTTTCAAAAATTATCGGCAATGCAAGGATACTCCGCAAGGTAAAATACGTAATAACTCTGGACACCGACACCCAACTGCCCAGCGGGGCAGCGAATCAACTTGTTTCGGTTGCGGAACACCCACTGAACAGGCCTGTATTCGACGAACGCAGTAGAATAATCACCGAAGGATACGGCATTCTCCAACCCCGCGTCGGAATAAGCATACTAAGTGCAAACCGCTCGCTTTTTTCACAGTTTTTCTCCGGAGACCCGAGGTTCGACCCTTACACGCGCGCAATTTCGGATGTATATCAGGACCTGTTCGGCAAAGGTTCGTTCATAGGCAAGGGACTATACGACGTTGATACCTTCAACAACGTCATGGAAGGAAGACTGCCGGAAAACAGAATACTCAGCCACGACCTTCTGGAAGGATGCCATGCCGCAACGGCTCTGGTAAGCGACGTACTCCTATACGAAGAATTTCCGGCGACATACAGTGCTGACGCAAACAGAAGGCACAGATGGATTCGCGGAGACTGGCAGATTGCCGCATGGCTGTTCCCCTATGTGCCCGGCCCCGGCGGTACCCGACTTAAAAATCCGCTTTCAGCCTTGTCGCGCTGGAAAATTCTTGACAACCTGCGCCGCAGCCTGGTGCCGCCGGCATTGGTACTCATGCTTATAACGGGCTGGTTCGCAACAGGACATTTCTGGCTCTGGACCGCCGTAACGGCAGGCATCATACTGGGCCCTTCGCTCCTATCCGCAAGCATTGACCTTTTCAGAAAAACGTACGGGCTGACTTTAAAATTTCGATTCAGGGAGACGTCGCACTCGGTAGGCAGGTATGTCATTCAGACAGCGTTTAATCTCGTATTCCTGCCGTACGAAGCATTTATATGCATGGACGCAATATCAAAAACAATGACAAGGCTGTTGTTTACGCGGCGCGGACTGCTTCAGTGGACAACTGCAAAAGCGGCGGAAAAAAAAGCCTTGCGCACTCACGATTTCTATTGGAAAACAATGTGGATTTCCCCATCTCTGTCTATTTGCGTCACGTTCTATCTCACCGTCATACGCTTAATGCACCCGGCGGCTTTTGCCCTTTTAATTCCATGGCTTCTATGCCCATCGCTTGCATGGAGGATAAGTCTGGACCGTATAAGACGCAAATCCGTTCTGCCGGCATACCATACGGCATTTTTGCGCAAACTCGCGAGAAAAACGTGGTTTTTCTTTGAAACTTTTGACGGAACCGCCTCGAATCTTCTGATTCCTGACAATTTTCAGGAAGTCCCTGTTGAAAAAACCGCACCGAGGACATCGCCTACCAACATCGGGTTTTCACTCACTGCAAGCCTTGCGGCGTACGACTTCGGCTACCTGTCCGCCGGAAAGTTAATAAAACGGACGGAAGGAACTTTTGACGCAATGAAACAGATGGACAGGTTCCACGGACATTTTTACAACTGGTACGATACCCGCACTCTTCAACCGCTGCATCCAAAATACGTTTCCACCGTCGACAGCGGCAACCTGCAGTTTTTCCTCATGATTTTACGGCAGGGACTACTGGAACTGCCATACAGGGAATTGCTTCCTTCCCGTGCGATGGAAGGGCTTGCGGACACATTGAACATGTTTCTCGACGCGGTTGAACAATCCCTGCATTCCAACATGCAGTCCATGAACTCCATACTGGACGCCGCGGAAAAACTCGTTGAAATCCGCGACAGGATGGAAAGCACACCCCCTGCCCTCGGACGCATAAAAGAGATTGTCACCGCTACCCTGTCTGAAATACAAAGGGCCGCCGTCATTATGGACGTGCCTGAAGAAAGCGAAATAAACATTTGGGCCCGTTCGGTAGAAAATCTCTGCATTGAATTCCTCGAAGAAATATCGCTGCTGGCGCCATGGACGGAGATTACCCCCGTCACGAAACTGCCTGAGGATAAAATTGCAAAGGAACCCGCCGATGAGATGAAAAAACTTTTTGCCCGTCTGGAGAACATGCCGACGCTTCATGAAATCGCCGGCACAGGCTCGGCCGTTTTGTCACTCATAGACAGAATTACGCATACCGCAAATGCCGAAGACGCGGGTGAAACGCCGTTGCACAATCTTCGCCTTGCGCTGTCTGCCGCAGTGGAACGAGCACAGAAAAGAATTGCCGTTATAGAAAATCTCGCGGCGCAGTGCGCGGAATTTGCCGACATGGAATACGGCTTCCTTTACAACAAATCGCGCAACCTCCTTGCTATCGGATTCAATGCGGAAGAGCACCGGCGGGATATTGCCAACTACGACCTTCTCGCTTCCGAATCAAGACTGGCAAGTTTCCTGTTGATTTCTCGCGGCATTCTGCCGACGAAACACTGGTTTTCATTGGGACGGCTTGTAACCGCATTCAACGGTGAACCGGTACTGCTGTCGTGGAGCGGGTCGCTTTTTGAATACCTCATGCCGCTTCTTGTAATGACAGACTATGAAAACACCCTTTTAAACCAGACATACCGCACGGTGGTCGACTGGCAGATTAAATACGGGGCCGACCGCAGAATACCGTGGGGTTTTTCGGAATCCGGATACAACGCGGTGGACGCGAATAAAAACTACCTTTATTCAGCATTCGGAATACCGGGGCTCGGATTCAAGCGGGGTCTGGCAAACAACATTGTGGTCGCTCCGTATGCCTCGGCGCTTGCACTCATGGTTAAACCGGAAAACGCCTGCCGCAACCTTGAACGACTGGCAAAGGAAGACGCAACAGGAAAATACGGTTTCTACGAGGCGGTGGATTACACCCGGGCGCGCCTTGTACGCGGAGAATCAAAAGCAGTCGTGCGTTCATTCATGGCGCACCATCAGGGCATGACACTGCTCGCGGCCGCCTACACCCTGCTTGACCGCCCCATGCAGAAACGTTTCGAAAGCGACACGGCGTTTAAGGCGGCAGAACTTCTGCTTCAGGAAAAAATTCCGGACGTAAAACCCTTTTTTCCGAATCTTTCCGAAGACACCGGCACCCGGGACGGAATGGAACAAGAAGCGGCGCTGATGCGGATTTTCAACACTCCGGATACGCCGTCGCCCGAAGTGCACCTGCTGTCAAACGGACGCTACCAAGTCATGGTTACAAACGCCGGCGGCGGATACAGCAGATGGAAAGACCTTGCGGTTACGCGCTGGCGTGAGGATGCCACGTGCGACGACATAGGTACATTCTGTTACGTACAGGAAACAGATACGGGCGAATCGTGGTCAATCGGATTTCACCCCGCACGAAAAACTTCAAAAAATTACGAAGCCATATTCTCTCAGGCAAGAGCCGAATTCAGAAGACAGGACGGACAGTTCCGTTCGCACGCGGAAATCGCGGTTTCACCCGAAGAAGACGTTGAAATCCGCAGGATAAGCATTACCAACGGTTCACGTAAACCCCGCACGCTGAAAATAACCAGTTATGCGGAAATAGTGCTGGCGTCTCCGGACGCCGAAGCAAGTCATCCTGCATTTAACGGACTTTTCATGGAGACCGAAATTCTAAAGGACCGGCAGGCGATTCTGTGCATGCGCAGGCCCCGTTCGGAAAAGGAAACGCCCG
This sequence comes from uncultured bacterium, assembly GCA_964413825.1. GTDB lineage: Bacteria > Ratteibacteria > UBA8468 > B48-G9 > JAFGKM01 > JAFGKM01. The sequence goes on along the minus strand of CAYPTS010000016.1, from coordinate 12,448 downwards.
TATGCCTCGCACACCTTGCGGCGGTACGCAACGCGGTTCTCGACGGCATATCCTACGAGACCGACAGGGCGCGCTTCATAGGCAGAGGCAGAACGCTCAGGAATCCGGCGGCGGTTCACGACGCGGAAAAATTGTCTGACAGCGAGGGAGCGGTACTCGACCCGGTAACCGCAATTCAGGTAAACATCACAATAGAACCCGAGGAAACCGCTGCTGTCGACCTGGTGTTCGGCATAGCGCGGACGCGCGAAGAAGCGGTATCCCTGGCCGCAAGATATCACGACAAATACATTGCCGACAGGATATTCGCACTTGCATGGACCCACAGCCAGGTAGTCCTGCACCAACTGGGAATCACGGAACCCGATGCACAGTTGTTCGGCAGGCTGGCCGGGGCGCTTCTTTATGTAAATCCCATGCGCAGGGCGGGCAGCGGACTCCTGTCGAAAAACCTGCGCAGCCAGTCCGAACTCTGGGGCTACGGAATTTCCGGAGACCTGCCGATAGTACTTTTGAGGATAGGCGACGAATCGAAAATCGACATGGTGAGACAGTTGATAGACGCTCACGCATACTGGCGCGTCAAAGGCCTGTCCGCAGACCTGATAATCTGGAATGAAGACCAGTCCGGATACCGGCAGTTGCTCCATGACCGGATTACATCCATGGCCTCCGCGGGTACGGCATCCCCCGCAATCGAAAGCCCGGGCGGAATATTCGTCAGGCGCAGCGACCAGATATCCGACGAGGATAAAATCCTGATGCAGGCGGCCGCTCGCATCGTCATCACCGACACAGACAGTCTCGCCGAGCAGATAGAACGTAAACCCCATCAAGAAACGAATGTTCCCGATTTGAAAACCTCCAGGTTTCTTGAACAGGACGCTCCCGAGGAAAAACTCCCTTCCCGCAGTCTGATTTTCAACAACGGCACCGGCGGATTCACGCAAGACGGAAGGGAATACGTGATAACCACAACAACTTCCCGGCAGACCCCCATGCCGTGGGTAAACATACTGGCAAACCCGCATTTCGGCACGGTTATTTCCGAAAGCGGCACGGCATACACATGGAACGAAAACGCCCACGAATTCCGCATCACGCCATGGTATAACGACCCTGTAACCGACGTTGGCGGCGAAGCATTTTATATCAGAGACGAAGAAACGGGACGTTTCTGGTCGCCGACACCCCTGCCGGCGCGCGGAAAAACACCTTACGTCAGCAGGCATGGATTCGGATACTCGGTGTTCGAGCATACCGACAGAGGAATATCCTCCGAGATGTGGACGTACGCGGCAACCGAAGCCCCTGTAAAGTTCATATCCATAAGAATCCGCAGCAACTCGGCACGCAAACGAAAGATTTCCGTGACAGGATACGCCGAACTGGTGCTGGGAGAATCCAGAAAAAAAACGCAGATGCATGTCGTCACAGGCATAGACCCTGAAAGCCGCGCTTTCTTCGCACACAACCCTTTCAGCATAGAATTTCCCCGACACACCGTATTCTTCGAGGTTAGCGCGGCACAACGCAGCGTGACGGGGGACCGCACGGAATTTATCGGGCGCAACCGGAACCTCGCAAGCCCGGCAGCGATGCACAGGACAAAACTTTCGGGAAAGACCGGCGCCGGCATGGACCCCTGCGCCGCGCTTCAGGTTCGGCTTGAACTGAAAGAAGGCGAAGAAAAAGAAATCGTATTCATACTGGGAGCAGCAAAAAACAAAGAAGCTGCCCGCGCTTTCGTCAGACAGTTCAGGGACCCGGCGGCGGCAAGAAAGGAACTTGAAAAAGTTTGGGAATACTGGAACCACACACTCGGAACAATCAACGTGGAAACACCAGACAAGGAAACGAACATAATGGTCAACGGCTGGCTTCTTTATCAGACGCTTGCCTCCAGAATTTATGCACGCAGCGGATTCTACCAGTCATCGGGAGCGATGGGATTCCGCGACCAACTACAGGACATAATGGCATTGGTGCACGCGGAACCATACATGGTCAGAAAACATATTCTCCTTTGCGCATCGCGGCAGTTTAAAGAGGGCGACGTACAACACTGGTGGCACCCGCCGGCTGGACGCGGCGTGCGCACCCGAATATCCGACGATTATCTCTGGCTCCCGTTCGTCACGCATTACTACGTAAACAGAACGGGCGATACCGGCATACTGGACGAAACCGCAGGGTTTCTTTCCGGGCGTCCGCTGAACCCCAACGAAACCGATTATTACGACCTGCCGGAACAATCGGACGAGACCGGCACCCTGTACGAACACTGCGTCAGGGCAATTAAAAACGCATTGAGGTACGGAAAACACGGACTGCCTCTCATCGGCTCCGGCGATTGGAACGACAGTCTGGACAAGGTCGGCGAAAAAGGCGAAGGGGAAAGCGTCTGGCTGGGATTTTTCCTGTATGCCGTTCTTACCCGCTTCGGCAAACTGGCGAAAGAACGGGGCGACGAAAACTTTGCACAGACATGTCTGGAAGAGGCGGAAAAACTTAAGGCAAGCATTGACCGGCACGGCTGGGACGGGCAGTGGTACCGCCGTGCATACTTTGACGACGGCAAACCCCTCGGTTCTTCGGAAAACGACGAGTGCCGAATCGATTCCATTTCCCAGAGCTGGTCGCTACTCTCCGGTGCCGGAGACCCCCGGCGCGCACGCACGGCAATGGAATCCCTTAAACGGTTCCTTGTCCGCAGGGAAGATGGCATCATACTGCTTCTCGACCCGCCTTTCAATAAGTCCGGGTCAAATCCCGGGTATATAAAGGGATACCTGCCGGGCGTACGTGAAAACGGCAGTCAGTACACGCACGCGGCAGTCTGGACGGTAATGGCGCTCGCAGAAATGGGAGAAGCACAGGAAGCATGGGAACTATTTAAAATGATAAACCCCGTTTCCCACGGCAGTACGCCCGAAGCGATGCAAATTTACAAGACGGAGCCGTACGTCGTCGCCGCCGACGTGTACTCTGTCCCGCCTCTCGCAGGAAGGGGCGGATGGACATGGTATACAGGTTCCGCCGGCTGGATGTACCGCCTCATCGTGGAAACCCTCATGGGACTGCACCTGCACGGGAACGTACTGCAATTCCAGCCGCACATACCGTCACGATGGGATTCATTCAAGGTGCACTACAGGTATAAAGAAACCGTATACCACATTGTCTTAACAAAAACCGGAACTGGAGAAGGCATTGCAGAGGTAACGGTCGACGGAGTAAAGCAGGAGGAAAAAAACATCCGCCTGACAGACGACAGAAAGGAACACGAAGTTGAAGTCGCAATGGAATAAAGAAAAAGGTTAGTCCTGCTTTCAAAGAAACAAAATCATAAGCCCCTCACAAGAAGACTTAAAATGTGAGAGTTCCCCGTAAAGAAGAAACGGGGCACGCGGGGCAAGTAGGCCGCGGGAGACTCGGCGCCGCTCGCCTCCCGAAACGGCTCGGGTCGGCCATTCGCTGAGATTACTCCTTCTCGTCGCAATCTCTGACTTCGCTCTATTCGAGTCCCCCTTACAAGTGAGAGAAGAAGTAGGCCGCGGGAGACTCGAACTCCCCACGCCCGCCTTAAAAGGGCGGTGCTCTACCAGATGAGCTAGCGGCCCGTAATCAAAATGAATACCCTAATTATTATAGTCAGAAAAAACATCCTGTCAATTATTACTTGAGAGGAATCATGGGCATTTCGGAAACATCCAGTTTATCTTCCGGCTTTTCCTCTTTATCTTTCAACGCGGACAGAATTTCTTCCGTAACATCTTTGCCGCCGACAATAAGCGACTTTTTGTCCACGATGTAAGCGTATCCTTTGCGCTTCGCAATACTGCGGACGTCATCCATTATCCTTTCGACTGCATCGTTCTGCATAGTCATCGCAATCTGCTGTATCTGCTGCTGCATCTTCTGCTGTTCCTTTAACTTCGCTTCACCTTCCAGTTTATCCAGTCTCCTCTGCATGCTTTTCAATTCTTCCTGAAATTTCACCATTGCCTCCTGCAGTGCGGGATGTTCACCCATAATCTTGTCCATGTCGGCGGAGTAAATTCTCCCCGATTTCCCGAACATGCTGTTTCCCGCCGTCAGCAGAAACACAACTGCAAGGATTATCAAGAGTCCTGCCAGCACTGCATCCGTCAATTTCCTATTCTTCAGCATTTCTTTCGCATTCATATTTCCCCCTTTGCCCTGAACTCTCACATGTCAAGTTTTCTTGTGAGGGATTCAGGATTTATCTTTTTCACTCCCACCGTTTCAGTTTTACAACGATAAACGACATATGCGGAATCTCTGAAGTTATCTTCAGCAATCCCTGATTCTTACTATTTCCTTTTTCTTTCATCGACTTAAGCATAACCGGCTTCTCAAGAGGTTTTAACAGCACCGCGCGTTCGGAGGTTTTCTTTCTTCCCGTATCAATATCCACGGCCGCAGGGTCCATAGAACCGTTGAATACGACAAGGATATCTTCACCCTTCTTCCTGAAATACAAAGGCAAAAGATGAGGAGTGCCTGAAACCAGCGGGAACGGAACTTTTCCCCCGTAAAGGTATTTTACCGCGTTTCTAACCATTGCCTGCCGCTGAAAATTCTTTGAAAGTTCCGACGGGTTTCCAACTGCGAATACCGCGGTACGCCCGCCGAGTGAATTCTTGTAAAGCGTTAAGCCGGAACCGATGCGCCTGTTTTCCGGTGTGATAACGTCGGTCCATGACTCCGCACCTTCGGCCGGCTCGAAAACCCACAGTTTCTTCATCAGGTTCACGCTGAAATAAAAGCCCTTTCGCAATCCACTGTTTTCGTTGTTCACCATCTCCATGGAATATTTGGAACTTTCCCTGTCCAGAATGCCTTCGCATTCTACGCCAATGTGTTTTCCAAATCCTCTCATGGATAGTATCTGCGCACTCTCTCCGTCAAGAAGAAGTCCTCCTTTTAACATGTCTGAAATTTCATTGTCGCTGAAAATCCATGCGGTATTGCCGAATACGGCATTGACTTCCTGTTTTTCCGCACATACAGGTATTCCGTGCTGAAGGAGAAAATCCCACGCCGGCATGGTATCAACTGCAAGTTCGTTCAAACGTTCGCCTTTTTCCGTCCTCACAGTCTCCGCCGCATCTTCCTTCCACGGCACGCCGATTCCGTAAAGGTTATGCTCTTTTGAAAACCTGCCTGCTATCCATGACAACGCTCCGCAGCTTTTATCCAGCATCTTTCCTATCTGCGGCTCTTCATCCGCACGGTTCCCCGAGAAAGGGAACAGGTCGAGAAGAAGCGCATCCGAGCCGAAAAAGAGTGCAAACGCCATGTCAGACCATGTGGAGGAATCAGATTTACTCCATGCCGTAAAAGGAAAATTCTCCACTTCAGGTGCGACCTCGCAGTAATTCTCCCTGAAATTTTTCTGCATCCCGAGCGACATTATGGAATATGTCCTCGCACTGCCAACAGTATCGCAATAGAATGCAAAATGGGGCCTGTGGGCAACGCCGCCGTCTATGGACAATGCATTAAAGGTTTCCTTCCACCGCCTGCCTTCGATGCTGTGAATCCATGGTGAAGAACTCATAAGCCCTATTTTAGTTTTTACCGGAGAATTCTTCTTTACCGCATCCGCTATTCCTTTTGCAACCTCTATTTGCGTTTCTCTCCATACTTCCATCCATAAACGCCTCCACGGATGCGGTTTCCCGGGTTTCAAAATCTTTTTCAAAATTTCTTCTCTGCCAACTTTTTTGCCTGCCTTGCGCGAAAAATTTTCGCACATAAGGTTTTCAAAACCGCCTCCCCAGGTAAGCGGCCCGTGGTTGTGGTACCTGAAATCGTCCTCAACCCAGATAACGCGGAATCCAAGGCGTGCAAACCTTCCGTAAAGACCGTAAATATATTTCTGCCATTTCTTATCGGCAAAGGAAGCGCATGCCCTGCTCTTTTCTCCCAGCGGGGAAACCATCGGATTGAATCTGCGGTCAGAAGGAAAAGTTCTTCCCCTGTCGGTATGCAAAACGGTCATCCACGGATTAAGGCTTACGGAGAGTCCTTTGCTTTCAAGAACTTCTTTCGCCGTGCCGACGGAGGCAAACCACATGTCCTCTTCCTTCTGCGACAGCAGTCCGTTGTTCCACTCCTCCGCGGCAAAAAAAAGAACGACTTCCTCAATACCGTGCTTGAGACAAAAATCCGCCAGTATGCGGGCGTCTTGCTTTACGTTGCCGCAGGGAGCAATTTGAAACCTCAAATGATATTTAACTTTTTTCATATTCTCATCCAGCTTGTAGATTTTTGAGATTGTTTTGCTTCCGCTCGCAATGGCAAACAGGGAGCGGTTAATCTCCGGAGAAGACCTCTGCCTGAAAGGTGTAAATTTCCGTGTCGGGCTTTTTCCATGAATCGGAAGGCAGTCCCGCCTTATGCAGGCACAAATTGCCGAGAAACTCTTCTTTGCTCCAGCCGGTCTCGCCGGCAACCTGCGGAAGAAAAACGCCCTGCCGGCATCCTTTTTTGACTATCACGCCGTCGCGCCCCAGGATAACCTCGTCCGCTGTGACTTTTTCAGGTACGGTCAAAACTGAAATTTCAATGCTTATCTCTTTGAGTTCCTTGTGTCTTACTGAAGGAAAACGCGGGTCGGAAGTAGCCGATTGCACGGCAACCTCCCTGACTGCTTCAGCCAGCGGTTTCACGGGCTGGATATAGCCGATACATCCTCTCAGTTCGCCTCCTTTTTTCAGCGTGACGAACACACCCCTTTTTTCCTGCAGGACAGGGTCGTCAGCGGCAAACGGCGGCAAGTCTTTTCCCGACAGGTAGCAATCCAGTGTTTCCCTTGCAATCCCGATAATTTTTTGCTTCTGCTGTTCGGTCAACATTATTAAATGCAGTTTGAAGTTACTATTGACATTCACATAGACCTTAAGTCCTCTCCAATTTGTCATTGCGAACGTTTTTTGTGCGGCAATCTCTGAGATTGCCACGTCGCATACCCCGCTCCTCGCAATGACAACCATAGGACATTACTTACGCGATGCTCCGTAATTTAAAGTTTTTAGTTTTGAGTGAACTGTTTTTACTGCTTTTGCTTTTCACTATAAACTGCCTTTACAGTAGCGAGGGGGGGATTGTGCTGGCTAAAAACGCCGCACGGTCTCTCCTTGCGAAACTAAGAGACTTTAGTCGGCTTGAACCCGATGAAGCAGGGGGTTCAAACCCCACCCCTCATTGAAATACAATAGCGAGGGGGGGATTTGAACCCCCGACATACCGGGTATGAGCCGGCCGCTCTGCCGCTGAGCTACCCCGCCTTTGATTACGGTTTATTCTCAATTTTTGAATTTCAAATCTGCTTATTGTACCCTTTTATCATATAATCTACAAGTTTCCTGAAAGCAACCGCCCTGTGGCTAAGTTTGTTTTTCTCAACTGCAGACAGTTCCGCAAAGGTTTTCCCTTTACCATGGATTTCAAACACAGGGTCATATCCGAACCCGCCATTTCCCCTCGGACTGAAGGTTATAAAACCTTTAACCGTTCCCCTGAAAATTCTTTCCTCCATGGGACCGGCAAATGCCACTACGGTAACGAATTCCGCCTTCCTGTCTTCAACATTCCCGCAGTCACGGAGAAGTCCGAGCAATTTGTTTATGTTTTCCCCGTCATCGCAGTCTCCGCCCGCAAAGCGCGCGGACAGCACACCGGGCAGGCCGTTAAGTTTTTCCACGGAAAGTCCCGAATCTTCGCCGACTACGTTTTCATCTCCGAGAATGCTTTTCAGATACCGCGCCTTCATCAGCGCATTTTCTTCAAAGGTTTTTCCGGTTTCTTCCGGGAATACGACGCTCCCGGGGCAGGGAAGAACCGATATTCCCGTATCATTAAGTATCTGTCTTACCTCCCGCAGTTTATTGGGATTCTTAGTGGCCAAGTAAAAATTCAATTTCATTTTCTCTCAGAATCTTTTTCTGTATTTCTACTATCTGTTGTATTCCCTTGCCGGCAAGACCGAGAAGTTCCATAAGTTCCTTTTCCGTGAAGGGATGCCCTTCGGCTGTTCCCTGTATCTCCACAAATTCCCCTTTACCGGTCATCACCACGTTGAAATCGAGGCTTGCGGAGGAGTCCTCCGAATAGTCAAGGTCGACAACCTTGTTCCCGTAAACAATGCCTACGCTTACGGCGGCAAGATAATCCCTTAACAGCGGAAGTTTGACGAGACGGGCTTTCTTCAACTTGGAAAGCGCCTCGACCAGAGCAATAAAACTGCCGGTCACCGCCGCCGTTCTCGTACCCCCGTCCGCCTGCAGGACGTCGCAATCAACCCACAGCGTCCGTTCTCCGATTTTTTTCACGTCGAGAACGCCCCGAAGCGACCGGCCTATCATCCTCTGTATTTCCTGGCTCCTGCCCGTAAGGTTGGAATTGCGGGCAACCCGTTCGCTCGTTGAAGACGGCAGAAGCGAGTATTCAGCGGTGAGCCATCCGCTGTCTGTCCCCTTTAAAAACATGGGCACGCGTTCTTCCGCATTTACGGAACACACCACGCGGGTGTCCCCTATCTCTATAAGGCATGAGCCCAGCGCATACTTGAGGTAACCCTTGGTTATCTTTATCTCCCTTATGTCCTCAAACGACCTGCCTCCTCTTCTTTTCAATTCCATTTCAGTTTCTCCTTTCACCCCCACATCAATCCTTCCACCTATAGAGAGCGGAAACCGATGAGGGAATAATTTATCGCACCGCTACTAAAAGAGAATAGGATAGGCTGTAACAAAAAAAGAGAAATCTTCATCGTCAGACGATACTTCAAAGTTGACTTCCCAACAGTGAAGTTTTCTCCATACCTCAAAAGTCTTCCTTGAAAAACCGCCCGAATGTATGTCATACTGAACACCCATGGCAAATCTCCAGTTTTCATCCACAACCCGGCTGAACTTCCCCGAAATGCCGGAGGTGCCGCTTTCCCTGTCATACCTGTTTCCCATGGAATAACCGTTCCTGCCCGAACGGAAAACCAGGTCGTTCACACCGAACCTGTATTCCCTGTCGGCAAAATTCCATTCATTTTCTCCCTCGATAAAAATCAGAGGCGTAATCTGCAGGTCATACTTCAAACGGCTTTCTTCAAACTCTCCCCTGTCAAAAGAATAAACGTTTTCCAGCGACACTCTACCGGTATAACCCGCATCCCCGGCAAGAAACCATTCCGCCCCGAAAGCGGCAAACTTACCGTCATCCAGTCTTTCGATGCCGTCAAAAATCCCAATTTCTCCGGGTTTATAGTCCAACCCGCGGTAAAAAAGAGACACCGACGGAATAAGATACGAGGTATATTTCCCTCCATCCTTTTTCAACACTGCTGTCGACTTCACGCCAAGTTCCCGCACCAGGTTGAACCTATCGTCATGCAAATCTGAACGGTAATTTATGCCGCCGGCCGACAGATACGGTGAAAAAGCCAGATACCCTGCGTCTTTCCTGCCTTTCACCGTAATTACATCCATCATTCTTAAATAATTTTCCCCTTCACTGCGGAAATTGGTAAACCGCAGGTCGTTCTCAATAAAAACCGGAGAATCGCCTATCCGGAAAAGAGGGGTGTAAAACTGCATCTCCGGCAGTTTCTCAACCTTCAAAAAATTCTCTCCTGCCGAATGCCTGACATTAAAATTGAAAATGCCGGCGGGAAAACAGCGGGTAAACGACAGATAATTATAGGTTTTTGATTTACGGATGAATTCACTGCGAAAAAAATCGTTGAAAAACTCGTCGTCATGCATCCACCGCCAGTCGAGTATAACCCTACTCTCGCCCCGCCCCGTCCCGTAACTCTTGCCGAATTCGAACAGCCCCCCCGGTTCAAGACGTTCGTCATCCCAGCGCCTGTAAACAAACCCATTTCCGCTGAATCCTTTTCCGCGGGAAAACGTTTCCAGCCCGAATCCAAAGCCCTTGCCGCCGAGCGATATCCTTTCCTTCAGAACCGTATCCTTTTCTCTGCCCAGTCTGTGGGAGAAAATAACTTCAGCGGTTTCCCCGACCCGAGTGCTGTATCCCGGACTGATAATCAGCGGCGGTTCCTTCGTCCTTGCATCAATAGTGTATGAGGGAAAATAAAAAACGGTGAATTTCTCACCGAATGTAAGCCGCATCCTTTGCGCCCTGATATAATCGTTCTGCACATATTCCATCCTCTCTGCGGAGATTCTGAAATGCGGATGCTCCCTATCACAGGTTGTTATATAGCCCCTGTCGAGAACAAATATTCCGTCTTTTTTTTCCACGCTTTTCGCTTTTCCGTACAAGGGAGGCATGGAAAACGAGGGGTTCAACAAGATACCTTTTTCTTCCCGCACATTATAAACGAAATTGTCCGCTTGAAAAACACCGTCAGGATTTTCAACCGACAGGGTTCCCTCCGCCGAGATGTCGCCGGTAAGATTGTCAAACCTTGCGCTTTCGCAAAGTATCGTATTATCCTGAAAGACAATCTTAACGCCGCCTCGGAGAACTATCTCTTTCACTTCTCCCGCATCCGTAAACTCTATTTCCGAACTCTCGGAACTATAGTAGACCGGTTCTTCTTCGGCAAAGACCGCAGAACACAGAAAAAACGCGGCAAAAAAAATCACCCTGATTTTCGTAGGCATGTTTTCCCGATACTCCGGAACAGCCGCCGGCCGGAAAATCATACCTCGGTCACGTTATACCCGAGATACGTTTCGAAAGCTTCGGCGACCGGCTCAAGCACGTTTCCGGAAACGACGCTGGTATGATGCCGGTGCCCCATATATCCGATTGTCTGCAAAACATCCTGCAGGTCGGGAATTTCAGCAACTCCGGCACATCCGAAAAAGTCATCCGGTATGGGGTCGTCGGTAAACCTTCCTTCCCCGAGATAAAACTCAAGTTGCCCATCTACGGTAAGCATACTGCCGAAAGTAAACGGCATTGGAGAAATCCTGCCGCTGTTACAGCCAAAAGAACAGCCTTTCCCCACGGAGTTTGCAAGTATGGCATGGTCGGTAATCTTTCCCTTGCACGCCATCATATCCTGCGGAACAGGGCCGCAGTGGAAAAGAATGCATTTGTCCTCTTCATCGGCATAGTTATTGTTCCAATCCAGACACGTGGCAACACTGCCGGATGCACGGCTTAAGGCAAACATCGTGACCGCATTGCCGACATCGACCTCGCAGGCGGCGGGAATGCCCCGGTTATTCAATTCGCTTAACACGACGCAGGGAGATATGCCGAGAATCGACTGCATTTCCATCCAGCAGCGCAGGGCTATGGCATCCAGCCCGTATCCGGCAATCATCCTGTCGAGCACCACCGCAAGTCTCACGATATTCTCGAAGGATTTTTTCGGGATGCCTTTCCAATCGGAATAAGCGCTCAGAATTTTTGCCTTGCTTGTAAAATCCCTATCGGAAGACTTGATTTTCTGCATATCCGAAATAACGGAAGACAAGTCGAACGTCTCCATTGTTATGCCGTTTTTCTGCAGTGCCAGCTCGTCAATGCGCACCGTTTTGAAAGCCGTTGTACGTGCGCCTATGGCGCCGACAATCATCCCATTCATACTGTTTGTTACCCTGCAGATACGGTCAAAATAATCAACATTCTCCGCAAACTTCTGCGACTTCGGATGAACCGTATGCGGCTTTAACGCGGTAAACGGAACCCCGTACTGGCAAAAAACATCCATTATCGAAAATTTCCCGCAGAAAGAGTCCCGCCTCAACTCCGGCCGCATCTTGTCCAGTTCGTCCGGATATGCCTGAATAAGGATGGGCACCCCAGCTTCCTTAAGCGCTTCCACCGCTCCGGTCTCGTCGCCGAAATTCGGCAAAGACAGGATTACCCCCCCGAATTTTCCATGGTTTTTCCGAAGAAAATCGGCATAAATTTTTCCTTCCTTAACGTTCTCGACAGCCCCGAAACGCGTCACCTTTTCATCAAGCATCAGGGTTTTGTGCCCCATACTTTTCAACACATCCGCCATTTCCTTGCGCGCCGACGCCATCAGAGACGAGGGGAAAAATCCCCTGTTCCCGAAAAATAAAGCAAACGTTGTCTTTTCTATCTTCATTCTTCCCCCTTACCCCTTACCGATACTTTCGTCATTGCGAGCAGTTTTTGCGAAGCAATCTCATGAGATTGCCGCGGGACTTCGTCCCTCGCAATGACAAGCGGTGGGGAATTCATATTTTGTATTCTACCAATGATTTTATGAATTTACGGATACATTGTCAATTTTAAGTTGACAAAATCCTTTTTCGCTATATAATATACCAAACTGTGAACACAATACGTCACAGGGGGGGATTAGCTCAGCTGGGAGAGCACCAGGCTGGCAGTCTGGGTGTCAAGGGTTCGAATCCCTTATCCTCCATTATAAGCATCAGAGGAAAGGGATGAGAACCTTTTGGGT
>CAYPTS010000015.1:0-32084 GCA_964413825.1 uncultured bacterium | reverse complement strand
TTCGAGCATGGAAACTGCTTTCTTTCCTCTCTGTTTCCTTATGTCGGAACTTGAGATTACTATAGGATTGAAAGTGGATTCATTAATAGGGAGGAAACAATGAGACTCGGATTTATGATGGCATTTGATAAGGACAGAATCGAGTTTGCAAAGAAGACCGGTTTTAAAAGTTGCGAATTGCAGGTATCTCCGGGAAACGAATTTTATCCCGGCAAAAAAGACTGGGAAAATAAAGCGCAGGAGATGAAAGGATATTTCGACGGGAACGGCATAAGAATATCCTGCCTTGCGGGATTTTATGTAAATCACATGGACCCGCAGAAGGCTGACGAGAACAGGGAAGTTGTAAGAAACAACATTCTTCTTGCTGAAAGAATCGGCGTTCCGGTAGTGGCGGGATTTTCCGGGAGGGTTATCGGTAAAGAGTTGATTGACAGTCTGCCGGAATACAAGAAGATATGGGGCGACCACGCGCGGTTTGCTGAAGACCGTAACGTGAAAATTGCCTTCGAGCACTGTCCCATGGGACGGTTTCATACTCCCTGCAACGGGATTAACTTCATGACGACGCCGGAAATGTGGGAGGCGGCATTCAACGAGGTTCCTTCGGATGCGATAGGATTGGAATGGGACCCGAGCCACCTGATATGCCAGTTCATAGACCCTGTTGACACGCTTAGAAGGTTCGGCAAAAGAGTGTACCATGTCCATGCAAAAGACGCCCGCGTCAATAAAGACATTCTTGCCAGATACGGAATATGGTATCCCGGGGCTATTGAGCATTGTTTTGCGGGACTGGGCGATACCGACTGGGGTCTCTGCATAAAAGAACTGCACAGGCAGGGGTATAAAAACGACCTGAACATAGAAGGCTGGCACGACCAGGTTTACAGGCAGGAAAAAGAAGACGAAGGGCTGATTAATTCGTTCAAGTATCTGAGCCGATTTGTGGTCCAGGACTAAAAAAAGAGGATGACACAATGAAAAAAATACTGTACGTATATGGAGGACCGGAATTTCACCCGACCGAATGGGCAGGAAAAAAGATGACGGAACTTCTCCAGTCCGACGGACGATTTACAATGGATATGACTGCCGACCTGAATTCTTTCGCCTCTCTTCCCGAGAGCGGATATGATGCGGTGGCGGTTTATATGACAGGTTTTAAGGGCGACCTTACGGAAAAAAGGGAGAAAGGACTTTTGACGTTCATTAAAAACGGCGGGGGTTTCATAGGCATTCATTCCGCCACGGACAGTTTCAGGGGAAGCCGCGCCTACATAGAGATGTTGAACGGGGAGTTCCTGAAACATCCGGAACACCATGAATTTCCGGTTCAGGTTGCGGACGGGTCGCATTATATGACCGAGAGGATGTCCGACTTTTCACTCTTTGACGAGATGTACCACATGCAGAACTACGACCCTTCAAGGTCGAAATTACTGTTAAAAACCGTGTGGCAGGGAAAAGAGATTCCGCTGGCTTATGCCAGGGAACACGGGAAGGGCAGGGTGGTCTATCTTGCAAACGGGCATACGAAAGAGGCGTGGAGCCATCCTGAATTCCAGAAACTTGTCGTGCGCGCCGCCGCATACTGCACCGGTTCGAATCTGCCGGACAGGACGATAAACTGCGGTATTCTCGGGTACGGCCCTGCTTTCGGCATGGGGAAGCACCATTCAACTTTTATCGATGCAACAAAAGGCCTCAAGATAATCGCCATGTGCGATATAAACCCGGAGAGGGTCGAAGCGGCAAAGAAAGACCTGCCCGGATTGAAGGGATACTTTACTAATCTTGAAGAAATGCTCAATATGAAGGAACTTGACCTTGTCGTGGATATCCTTCCCCATAACGTTCATGCGAAAACTGCTTTGCAGTGCATTAACGCAGGTAAGAACGTTATCGTGGAAAAACCGTTCTGCATTACCGTCGAGGAGGCGGACAGCATGATAGAAGCGGCTCGGAACAACAAGGTAATGCTGAGCGTATTCCATAACCGGCGCTGGGATTCTGATTACCTGGCGATTAAGGATGTTATCGGCAGGGGGCTCATCGGGCAGGTGTTTCACATAGAATGCGGGAATGCCGGCTACGGACATCCGAGGTTCTGGTGGCGTTCCGACAAGAAGATAAGCGGAGGCATCATGTACGACTGGGGCGCTCATTTCCTTGACTGGGTGCTGAATCTTGTGGACTCGAAGGTTGTGAGCGTTACGGGCGAACTGAAAAAAATCGTCTGGAACTCGGTAACAAATGAAGACTACGGGCAGGTGTACATGAAATTTGAAAACGGGGTGACCGCGGATTACGCTACTTCTTCCATAGCTGCGGTCGGCAGGCCGAAGTGGAGGATTCTGGGGACGAAGGGGGCGATTGAAGTTACAAAGCTCGATGAAATAAGGGTGGTAAGCGTCAGTTCCGGCGTTTCTCATGACGGTATCGTGAAAGTTCTCGATACAGGAACGGCCACGTGGACACAATACTACAGGAATATCGCCGACCACCTGTTGATGGGAGAGGAACTGGCGGTAAAACCTGAACAGGCGCGCAGGGTGATTGCCGTTATCGAAGCAGGGGCAAAGGACTCCGCCCTGAAAGGCGCCCTTTCCATCTGACACTAAAATTCCTCTATAAGGAAATAGAGAGAAAAGAAAGCAGTTTCCGTGCTCGAAACAGGCTGCGCCTTTGGCTTCAGCACAGACAAGGACTACGGTGAAATCGGACTCTCGGAGAACTCGCCCGCCCGTTTCGGCGGACTCAAACAGCTCCGAGTAAGGTAATCGTCCGAACGCTTGGTGCTTTTCACCTTGTCTTGTTGCTGTGCTTACGCACTCGCCGTCAACTCTTTCCTTTTCTCTCCGTATCAATAATTCTTACAGAGGAATTTCTCCAGAGATTGACAGGCAGAAGGTGATGTTTTAGAATAGAAGGATGGAAAAGGAAATTTTTGATAAACTCCTCGAGAAAAAAGCCCTCGATGAAGCGGAAAGTTACGATGTTTTCAGGGACATCATGGAGGAAAAGGTGTCTCCCGTGCAGTCCGCCGCTTTCCTGTCGTTGTTGAGGATAAAGGGCGAACAGCCTTCGGAAATTGCCGGTGCGGCGAAACTTTTAAGAGACAAGGCGACAAAGATAAGCGTTTCAGGCAGGGGAATCGTATGCGACACCTGCGGAACCGGCGGCGATTTTTCCGGCACGTTTAATATCTCGACCTGTACCGCCATACTGGGTTTTTCCTGCGGCCTGACCGTTGCAAAGCATGGGAACCGGTCGGTCACGAGCAGATGCGGCAGTGCCGACGTTCTCGAAAACGCGGGATACCGCATAGACATGGAACCTTCCGTAAGCGAGTCCCTTTTGAATGAGCACGGTTTTGCCTTCCTTTTTGCTCCGTTGTACCACAAAGCGATGAAAAACGTTGCCCCGATACGGAAGGAACTCGGCTTCAGAACCGTATTTAACATCATAGGTCCGCTGTGCAACCCCGCATGTTCCAACGTGCAGATTATGGGGGTGAGCGATTATAACCTGATGAGGATTATCCCTCCGGTTTTCCAGAAACTCGGCATCAGGGGTTTTGTCGTGCATTCCGAGGACGGCATAGACGAGATATCTCTTACCGGCAGGACGTATGTCTCGGAAATAACGGAAAGCAGGATAGAGGAGTTTGAAATCTACCCGCAGGACTTCAATTTCAAGAAATGCTCGATGAACGACCTGAAAGGCGGAGACGTCCAAACAAACGGCAAAATTATGTCCGACATAATAAGCGGCAGGGAAAAAGGACCCATGCGGGACGTGGTTTTATTGAACACCGCTTTTCTCCTGAAGGCCGGAGGTGCCGTTAAAAACGTAAAAGAGGGTATCGCCCTGGGAAAAAAAACACTCGAAAACGGGACGTGCATCAAAAAGTTTAACGGTTTGCTGGAGGCGGCCGAAGGATGATTCTTGAAAGGATACTTGCAGAAAAGAGGAAGATAATTGCCGCAAAAAAAAATGCATCCTTGTTGGAAAAACTTCAGGAAAACCTTGCCGGAAGTTCCCGCAGTTTGAAAAAAACTCTGGATAAGGAAGATTTTGGAATAATAGGTGAAGTGAAGCGGGGTTCGCCGTCCGCCGGAATCATAGATAAAAATCTCAATCTCGAGGAAAAGGCGCTGTCTTATTTTAAAGCAGGGGTTTCCGGGATATCAGTGCTTACATGCGAACCTTTTTTTTACGGCTCCGCCGATGATTTGAAAACAGTCAGAAAAACGGTCGGACTGCCGCTTTTGATGAAGGATTTTATTTTCGACCCGTACCAGATTATGGAAGGCCGGATATACGGCGCGGATGCGGTTCTCCTGATACTGAAAATACTTTCCGACGATGAGTTTTTAAAACTGGCGAATACTGCGGAGCAATTCGAGTTGGAAGTTCTTGTCGAGGTCCATTCCGAAGAGGAACTGGATAGGGCTATGCGCCTGGTGAAAAATTGGGATGACAAAATTCTCGGCATAAACAACCGCAACCTTGAAAATCTGAAGACTGACCTGAATGTTGCGCTGAATTTGATTAAATTTGTCCCGCAGGGTAAAATGACTGTCATAGGTGAAAGCGGAATAAGATGCCGCAGTGATATTGACGCATTGAGAAAAGCGGGATTGAAGGGGGCTCTTATAGGCGAGTCTATACTGAAAAGCAGTGATGCAGAAAGAAAAATAAAGGAACTGTTGTAAAACACAGGAGGAAGGAAATGGATAATAAGATACTATTGTCGGAAAAGGAAATGCCTCAGAAGTGGTACAACATTTTGCCGGATTTTCCCAAGCCTCTTCCGCCCGTTATGCATCCGGGAACGAAACAGCCAATTAAACCGGAGGACCTTCTGCCGATTTTTCCGATGTCCCTGATTGAGCAGGAAATGTCTCCGGAACGATGGATAGAGATACCCGACCCTATCCTTGATGTTTACAGACTGTATCGTCCGACGCCTCTGCGGCGGGCAAAGAATTTCGAAAAGGCGCTGAAAACCAAAGCGAGAATTTATTTCAAAGACGAATCCGTATCGCCTCCGGGCTCCCACAAGCCTAATACCGCTATCGCGCAGGCATACTACAACAAGGTGGCAGGCGTGAAAAGGATAACCACGGAAACCGGCGCCGGACAGTGGGGCAGTGCGCTTGCATTCAGTTGCAAGATGTTCGATTTGGAATGCATCGTCTATATGGTGAAGGTTTCATATAACCAGAAACCTTACAGAAAACTTATGGCGCAGACGTGGGGAGCGACGATGTACGCATCTCCCTCGGAAAACACCAACTTTGGCAGGCGGGTTTTGAAGGACGACCCTGTCTGTCCCGGCAGTCTGGGTATTGCCATATCGGAAGCGATAGAAGATGCGGTTGCCAGAGAGGATACCAAATATTCGCTCGGGAGTGTTTTGAACCACGTTATGCTGCACCAGACGGTAGTCGGATTGGAGGTTCAGAAACAGTTGAAGGTTGCCGGCGAGACGCCGGATGTTATGGTCGGATGCGTGGGAGGAGGAAGTAACTTTGCAGGTTTTGTACTGCCTTTTATGCCTGCCAAGATTAAGGGACAGAACATACGGTTTGTCGCTGTTGAGCCGAAAGCATGCCCCACGCTGACGAAAGGACTGTATAAATACGATTTTGGCGATACCGCCTGCACCACTCCGCTTCTCAAGATGTTTACGCTCGGGCACAACTTCATACCGCCCGGAATACACGCGGGAGGTTTGAGGTATCACGGCGTTGCTCCGATTGTGGCGCACCTTCTTGAAAACAAACTTATCGAAGCGGTGTCCTACCACCAGAAAGAGTGTTTCGAAGCGGCGGTGCTTTTTGCGCAGACGGAAGGATTCCTGCCGGCGCCCGAGACTGCTCACGCAATAAGGGCGGTGGCGGTCGAAGCCAAGGATGCGCCGGAAGGGAAGGTTATCGTTTACAACCATTCCGGACACGGGCACTTTGATATGGCTTCTTACCAGGCATACTTCGAGGGAAAACTTGAGGACTATGACTATCCCGAAGAGAAAATAAGAGCCGCGCTTTCCGATTTGCCTGATATAGAATAAAGATGGTGAAGGTAAAGATATGCGGGTTTACCGTGAGAAGGGATATAGAAGATGCCCTTTCTCTCGGGATTGATATAATCGGGATAAATTTTTACGGCAAAAGTCCAAGATACGTTCCCGTTGAAAGGGCGGAAAGACTTCTTGAAAACCTTCCCTGCGGTTTGATGAGCATAGGAGTATTCGTAAATCCTGACGAAAAAACTCTTTTTGAATCTATGGCGGCGCTGAACCTTTCGGGAGTGCAGTTGCACGGGGATGAGCCGCCTGAACTTGTTGGAAAAATCAAAAAGGGATTCCCCGGAACAATTGTCATAAAAGCTCTCAGTCCCAAAAACGAAAAGGACTTGTTGTCCGGAATTGAAAAATATAAACCGGATTTTTTTCTCATGGATGCGTATGACGGTAAAATCCGCGGCGGTACCGGCAAACGAATCAATTCCGAACTTCTGAAAAGGTCGGGGTTGCCGTGGAGCAAGATATTTCTTGCCGGCGGAATCACTCCTGAAAACGTAAAAGACGTATTAAAAGGATTCAGTCCTTACGGCATTGACGTTGCATCCGGGGTGGAGTCTTCGCCCGGCAGGAAAGACAGGGAAAAAATCCGCAAGCTTCTGGAAAATATTCATGGTTAATAAACTGCCTGATAAACTTGGGAAATACGGTGAGTTCGGGGGTATGTTTGCGCCTGAAACGCTGATGCCGCCAATTGACGAGCTTGAACGTGGATACAGGGCAATTTCAAGGCAAAGTGGTTTCAGAGAGGAACTGGCATATCTTCTTGCCGAGTATGCCGGAAGACCCACGCCGCTTTATTTTGCGGAAAATTTGAGCAGTATCAGCGGATGCAGGGTATACCTTAAAAGGGAAGACCTTGCGTTTACCGGCGCGCACAAGATAAACAATACCCTCGGGCAGGTGCTTCTCGCAAAGAAGATGGGCAAGAAACGGATAATCGCCGAAACCGGAGCGGGTCAGCACGGGGTCGCGACGGCAACCGCCACCGCACTTATGAAAATGAAGTGCCGCGTGTACATGGGCGAAACAGACTGCGAAAGGCAGAAACTTAATGTTTACCGTATGAAATTGCTCGGGTCGGAAGTCGTTTCCGTAAGGTCCGGCAGTAAGACATTAAAGGATGCCATAAACGAGGCAATGCGCGACTGGATAGGCAATTTTGCGGATACCCACTATGTTATCGGGTCGGTCGTAGGTCCGCATCCTTATCCCGAAATAGTGAGAGATTTTCAGTCTGTTATAGGTATTGAGTCGAAAAAACAGGTGCTGAAAAAAGAAAAACGGCTTCCGGATTATCTGGTTGCCTGCGTGGGCGGCGGAAGCAACAGCATAGGCCTGTTCTATCCCTTTTATAGAGAGCTGACGGTCAAATTTATAGGGGTGGAGGCGGGCGGACTTGGGGTAAGCACCGAGAAACATTCCGCTACCCTTGTAAAAGGCAGTAAAGGAGTGCTTCACGGCAGTTTTTCATATGTTCTGCAGGATAAATACGGCCAGATTATACCGACACATTCGGTATCGGCGGGACTTGATTACCCCGGAGTTGGTCCGGAACATTCCTTCTACAAGGAGACCGGCAGGGCGGAGTATGATTATGCAACTGACAGGGATGCGCTGAACGGGTTCCATCTGCTCAGTGAAACCGAAGGGATTATCCCCGCTCTCGAGTCGGCGCATGCGGTAGGCTGGCTTATAAAAAATAAAAAAAGGTTTAAAATTGACGACGTGGTCATTGTTTGTCTTTCGGGAAGAGGCGATAAAGATGTTGCAGAAGTCGCCATGATAGAAAATGCCATCTAACCATTTTTCCTCCCCCTTGAGGGGGGAGGATATCCTGCCGCAATCGGGGGCAGGAGGGTGGGGGTGACTATAAAACAAAATGAACAGGATAGATGAAAAATTCGCAGAGTTAAAGAAAAAAGGCGGCAAGGCGCTCATAGCTTATTTTACAGCGGGATTTCCATCCGCCGCCGGAACCGTAGAGATTGTAAAAAAAGCGGCGAAGGCGGGCGCGGATATTATAGAACTCGGCATACCCTTTTCCGACCCCATAGCCGACGGGCCGGTTATTCAGCACGCATCCTTTAAGGCGCTTGAAAAAGGGGTTAATACCGACAAGGTTTTCGGGATATGCGGCATCCTGAAGAATTCGGTCAGCGTACCGTACCTGCTGATGACCTACTACAATCCGGTTTATAAGTACGGCCTGTCAAAATTTGCCGTAAAATGCTCGGAAACAGGCGTTTCCGGGGTTGTCATCCCTGACCTGCCTTACGAGGAAAGCGGAGATGTTCGCAGGAGTCTGAAAAAATACGGGATAAGGTCAATCAGTTTTATCACTCCGTTCACTCCGTTGAAAAGGGCGGAAAAAATACTGAAAGACGCCGAAGGATTCGTCTATTTTGTAACGTCGGCAGGCGTAACCGGACAGAAAGCGGGCTTTGCAGATGAAATTTTAGAAAGACTTAAAACGGCCAAATCCATTACAAACGTACCGGTAGCCGCGGGTTTCGGGATTTCATCGCCCGAACAGGTAGAGCAGATAAAAGACAACGTAGACGGCATTATCGTAGGAAGTTTTTTTGTCAAAAAGATTATCAATGGTAAAATGGAAGAATTATGGGCAGAAATAAAAAGGCTAAAAAAGCCGCTGGCGGGAAAAAAAGGAAACTGGTAAAAATAGTGCTTTTGCTTGTTTTCCTGGGTGCGCTGGGAGCAGGAATAAATTTTTACCGCCGGTACATGGAGGAACAGAGAAGGCTTATTGCACTGGAAGAACAGAGAAGGCGGGAAGAAGAAGAGAAAGAACGGCTGAGAAAACTCCTCGAACAGAAGCGCCGGGAATTTGACGCTCTTGTCGAAGAGATGAAGAAGCATTATTACGCAGGGGACTTTCCAAAGGCGCGCGAGGCCGCCCGCAAGGCGCTTGCCCTTGCCGCGGAATACGACTTTCCCACCGGCGAGATATATAAATACCTGCGCTTGATGGATGTAGCGGAATATACCGACAAACTTAACGAACTGAAAAAGATAAACGAGGATATTTACAAACACCTTTATGTAAGAAGCGAGGTGTTAAAGATACCGGATTGGGATGAACTGAAGTCCCTGCGGGTAGAAATCCTTAATAAAACCTACGAAAACGAATATCTTGTCACTCTTATCCTTGCAAAAGAAAATGCCATAACCGGCAGGAAAGGCGAGTTGGCCTCCCACCATTATTTTATCAGCAGGGAATACCTTGAGAAAGCGGTAAAAATGCGGCAGGAACGCGGCATTGCCAGGTCGCCGCAGGAAGATGCCGTAAGAGAACTGCAGAGGGAACTGTTTTTCTCCTCGAAGGAACTGATGGAGAAAACAACTCCGCCCGGATTATACTGAAATCCAAATGCCCCCAGTCGTTCCCCTTTTTTTACGGGGAGGGCAGGGGTGCCGGAGGAACACAAGAGAGAGTTTTAAAGTGAACAAGAAAGTAATAAAAATAGGTGTCATGGGCTGTGGAACCGTCGGAAGTTGCCTTGTGAAGGCTCTTCTGAAGAAAAAACGCCTGTTAAAGGACAGGACAGGCATCGAGTTTTCTGTGGTCAAGGTTTTTGACAATGACAGGAAGAAAGCTGGAATTTTCCCCGCCCTGTTTACATCTAAAGACAGTGATATAACGGATTCTCCAGATGTTGATATAGTTGTCGAACTTGTAGGCGGCGTTGATTACGCGTACCGCGCCGTAAAGAGAGCCATTAAACATGGCAAGTCGGTCGTTACGGCGAACAAGGCGCTTATCTCGGAAAAAGGCATTGAGATATTTAGATTTGCACGGGACGGCGGCGTACACGTAGGTTTTGAGGCAAGCGTTGCGGGGGCAATACCCGTGATAAAAGCGATACGGGAGAGTTTCGTTGGAAACGACCTGTCAAAGATGCTGGGCATCCTTAACGGTACAACCAACTACATTTTGACCCGGATGTCCATGAATGCATCCGATTTTCCCCATGCTCTTTCAAGGGCGCAGAAACTCGGTTATGCCGAGGCAAATCCTTCTCTGGATGTTACCGGACTTGATACCGTGCATAAACTTTCAATACTTTCCGCCCTTGCGTTTAATAAACCGGTTTACTGGAAGGATATACCTGTTGAAGGCATAGAAAACATAGACCCCATGGACATAGCGTTTACCAAAGAGTTCGGCTACAGGATTAAACTCATTGCCGTTGCGAACAAGAAAGGCACGGATATTGACCTGAGGGTTCATCCGGCTCTTCTGTCCGATACGCACCCGCTTTCGTCCGTTGAAGGCGTTTACAATGCGGTTTATATCGAGGGAGACATGGCGGGTAAATCGCTTCTTTACGGCGAAGGCGCCGGAGGCAACGCCGCGGCAAGCGCCGTTATCGCCGACGTAGCGGATATCGGAAAAAAACTGTACTATGGCATTCCTTGTGAATATGCAGTCTATGAAGACCGTAAGACGGTTATCGTGCCTATGGAAAAAATATGTACGAGGTATTACTTCCGGTTTACGGCGCTGGACAAGCCTGGCGTGCTTTCCACCATTGCTGATATTCTGGGGAAAAAAGGCATAAGCATCGCGTCGGTAATACAGAAGGAAGAAAGTCCGGAGAAAGCAGTTCCGATTCTTATGCTGACACATACCGCAAAAGAAAAGGCTGTCCGCGATGCGGTTGCCCTCATAGATAAACTTGACGTAATCAAAAAAAACACTGTTCTCATCCGCCTTGCCGAATAAGCCTCGTAAACTTAAAGGACTTTCTCAATATCTTTACGGCGTGAGGGGGGTTTATGATATTATTGTTTAGTGTGCCAAAGGATAAATAATGAACCGGAAAATACTGTACAGGAGTACCGGCAGGCAGGCGCCGGAGGTAGACTTTAAGGAGGCGCTTTTAAGGGGACAGGCGCCGGATTACGGACTGTATATGCCGGCGGAAATTCCCGTATTGACTCCTGGGGAAATCAATTCTTTCAGGGGAATGGAATACCCGCAGATTGCGCAAGCGGTCATCGGCAGGTTTCTGCTCGGAGATATTGAGCCGTTCCGTCTTGAAAGAATGTGTAAGGAATCTTATGATTTTGAGGTGCCGGTGCAGAAGGTCGGGGAAAGACTTTATCTTTTGTGGCTGACTAAGGGGCCGACCGCGTCGTTTAAGGATTTTGCGGCAAGAATGATGGCAAGACTGATGCATTATTTTGCGGCGCAGGAAGGCAGACAACTGACCGTTTTGGTTGCGACCTCCGGCGATACAGGAGGCGCCATCGCAAACGCTTTTTATCAAATAGAAAATATAAGAGTGGTGGTGCTGTTCCCGAAGAATGAGGTTACGGAAAGGCAGAGGAGGCAGATGACCACGCTCAAAGGCAACGTGTTTCCCATTGCGATAAACGGGAAATTTGACGACTGCCAGGCGATTGTCAAAAGGGCGTTTAACGACTCTGAGCTCGCTTCTTTCGGACTCACCTCCGCCAACTCCATAAATTTTGGCAGGCTCCTTCCGCAGATAGTATATTATTTTTATTCATTCTCGAGAATCAGCGCCGGCAAGGTTGTTTTTTCTGTGCCTTCGGGTAATTTCGGCAACCTGATGGGCGGCGTTTTTGCCAAAAAAATGGGTCTGCCGGTCGAAAGATTCATTGTTGCGGTCAATGAAAACGATGAATTTCCGGAGTTTCTGAAAACAGGCATGTATAAACCGGTCGTACCTTCGAGAGAATGCAGTTCAAACGCCATGAACGTCGGGCATCCGAGCAATCTTGCGCGTCTGTTCGACCTGTACGGCGGATGGCTGGCGGACGAAAGGGACGAAAGCGGCAGTGTCATAAAAAAAGGCGTCATGAAGGCGAATCCTGACATGGATGCCTTCAGAAGAGATTTTACAGCGTATTCCGTAACGGAAAAGGACGTGGATGAAACCATAGTGCGGTATTACGGTAACTGCGGCATATTGCTTGAACCGCATGGAGCGGTGGGCATCAATGCGGCCGAGCGTCATGCCGGCGGCTCAACTGTGATATCGCTTGAAACCGCCGACCCCGCGAAGTTCCCGGAGAAAATAACGTCTCTGTTGAATATTGAGCCGGATATGCCGGATTCACTTGCGGGGCTGGATGTCCTGAAGGAATATTTCACGGAGCAGGAAAATGATTACGGCGAGTTTAAAACATTCCTGAAAAAACTATGAAATACGTTATTCTTATAATGGACGGCGCCGCGGACTACCCGGCAGGCGAACTCGGCGGAAAAACTCCCCTGCAGGCCGCGGTAAAAGATAGCATAGATGCGCTTGCAAAAAAGTCTGTGTGCGGTTTGTTTCGCACGGTGCCGGTAAATTTTTCCACCGGGTCGGCCGTAGCCAACCTTTCCATTCTCGGTTACGACCCCCTTGTTCATTTTCACGGCAGGGGAGTTTTGGAAGCGGCGGCAATGAATGTTTTTTTAAACGATGCGGACGTGGCTTTCAGGTGCAATACAATCTGCGTATCGCACGACGGGAAAATAAAAAATCATTCGGCGGGGCACATTTCATCCGAAGAGGCAGCGCTCCTGATAGAAGAGGCAAACGACAAATTAGGCAGCCGCGATGTGGTTTTCCATTCAGGAGTGAGTTACAGGCATCTTCTTATTCTGAAGGGCGGGCATTCGGCCGATGTTAAGTGCTTTCCGCCGCATGACTATGCCGGCAGGCCTTACAGGGAACTCCTTGTTGCGGCAGGGAATGCACAGGCGGAGAAAACTGCATCGCTGTTGAATGAAATCATTTTGAAGTCAACGAGGGTGCTGGAGAACCATCCGGTCAATCTCCTGCGGGAAAGGCAGGGCAGGGACAGGGCAAATATGCTCTGGCCGTGGTCGCCCGGGAAAAAGCCCGCCATGAAGACCTTCCATGAGCGGTTCGGCATAAAGGGAGCGGTTATTTCCGCAGTCGACCTTGTAAAGGGACTCGGGGTGTACAGCGGATTTGACGTGATTAACGTTGAAGGCGCAACAGGGCTGTACGACACCAACTATGAAGGCAAGGCGGATGCCTGCATAAGGGCGCTTAAAAACCATGACCTTGTCTACGTTCACGTGGAAGCAGCCGATGAGGCGGGGCATGAGGGGGACGTACGATTGAAGGTTAAGTGCATAGAGGATTTCGACAGGCGGCTGGTAAAAAACATACTGGACGGGATTGACGCCACGAATACTGCGGTAGCGATTTTGCCCGACCATTACACTCCGGTCGCAACAAGGTCGCATTCCTCGGAACCTGTGCCTTTCTTGATATGCAATCCGGCTGTCATGCCCGATTCGGTCGGGAGGTTTGACGAGGATTCCTGCCGCTCCGGAGGATACGGGCTGATTGAAGACTGTACGTTTATAAATAAGTTTTTGCAAAAATAGAAATCTGACGTGTAAAAAGGTATAATAATCAAATGTATATAATAATAGTGGGATGCGGGAGAATCGGGTCTTATCTGGCAAATCTCCTGCAGGATGAAAACAACATTGTGGTGATAGACAGGGAACAGGACTCATCCGCAAGACTCGGGGATAATTTCAACGGTCTGTACATGACCGGCGACGGGCTTGACCCTGACGTTTTGAAGGAAGCGGGCATAGAAAGGGCGGATGCCCTGGCGGTAACCACAAGCAATGACAATACCAACATTGTTATCGCGCAGATAGCGAAAAAAGTTTTTAACGTTTCCAAGGTGGTGGCGCGCGTTTCCGACGTCGGTAAGTCGGATATATACAGGAATCTCGGGATAGACCCTGTCAACAGCACCGCAATTTTTGCAACGCTTCTAAGAGAAAAGATAATTGAAAGGAATTTTACAACATACATATTCGAGAGCAACAAGGTGAGCATACTCGAGATTAAAGACACAGCCGGCTACAAGGGAAAAACCGTCAAGGATTTGAACGTTCCCGGAGAGTTTCAGGTGATTTCCGTAGTCAGGGATAACAATCCTTTCATCCCGGATGATAAAACGGCTTTTGAAGAGGGGGACGTTATACTCGGGATTGTGAATCTGGCAAGTTTGAAAAGGATTAAAAAACTGTTAAAACTGCAATGAATATTCCTTTTCGCTTCCTTTCCTCCTCATCCTGAGCTTCTCCCCTTGGGGAGAAGAGAAAGTGGGAAGAGGATAAGGTGAGGGGAAATAGAAATGAACATTATAATAGTTGGCGCCGGTAACGTGGGATACAACCTTGCGGAGCGTCTCAGCGCAAGTAATTACGTCGTGTTGATTGAAAAAGACCCGGTGACCGGAAAAAAACTCGCCGGAAAAATCAACGTTCTCATCATGCACGGCGACGGATGCGACACCGGCATACTGAAAAAAGCCGGCATAACAAAAGCCGATGTGGTTGCCGCCGTTACCGGAAGCGACGTTGACAACCTTGTTATCTGCCAGATTGCAAAGGACATTTTTCACGTGAAAAGGACGGTTGCAAAGGTAAACGACCCCAAAAACGAAAAAATATTCTACCAGTTGGGCGTGGACGTAGCCATAGGCAGTACCGCCATAATAGCAAAGGTTATCGAGGACGAGGTCAGTTGGGAGGATTTCATAAACCTTTTTACGTTCAAGCGCGGAAATCTTTCCATAGTAAGGGTCGACCTGCCTGAGACGTCTCCGGCGCTGAATATGCCGGTCGGAGAAATTAAACTTCCGGAGGATGCCGTTCTCGCAGCCGTGATAAGAAACGGGGAGATAATGATACCGCGGCATAATTCCGTTTTAAAGGAAAAAGACGAAGTTATTGCCATAACAAAGGTGGAAAACGAATCTCTTTTGTTCAAGTCTCTAATAGGCGAGGTTGCCGAAAATGATTGAAAAACTGGTTAAATATCTGAAAATTGCCTATAAGTGGATTGTCGGCGTAACGATTGAGCTGATAT
The DNA here is from genome assembly GCA_964413825.1 of uncultured bacterium. Lineage (GTDB taxonomy): Bacteria > Ratteibacteria > UBA8468 > B48-G9 > JAFGKM01 > JAFGKM01. The sequence goes on along the minus strand of CAYPTS010000015.1, from coordinate 17,084 downwards.
ATCCTTTCATCACCTTTTCGGCCGCCGCAATAATCTGCTTCCTTCTGTACCTTACTGTTCTTGTAAAAAAATGATACCTCACTTTTCCCGCGAAGACGTGGGTTCTATCCTGCATTACATGGGAAAGTTGATATGCGGCCTCGGGGCACTCATGCTGGCGCCCCTTGCGGTCGGCATATTAAGCCGCGAGTGGGCTCCTTCAATCGACTTTATCATATCGTCGCTCCTGTGCATATCCATCGGGAATCTTCTGCTTATGACCTTCCCTGAAGAATCCGACATGAACTGGCGGCAGGGAATGAGTCTTGTGGCTTTTTCATGGATTGCCGCAATGTTTCTCGGAGCAATTCCTTTGTTTCTTTCAGGCCATTACGTTAGTTTTCTTGACGCCTCTTTCGAGTCAATGAGCGCCTTTGCCACAACAGGACTTGTTCTTGTCAACGACCTTGAACATATGGCGTATTCATATAATTTCTGGAGACACTTCATGTGCTTTATAGGCGGGCAGGGCATAATTCTTGTTGCACTTACGCTGTTTGTAAAAGGCGGGAGCGCTTTCAAGGTTTATGTCGGAGAAGCGCGTGAAGAAAAAATCATGCCGAACATTATCCAGACCGCACGTTTTATTTGGTTTGTAAGTTTAACGTACCTTTTTATAGGGACATTTGTATTGTTTTTTATTAATCTTTTGCGCGATATTGCCCCGGGAAGAGCGCTATTTCACGCCGTTTGCCTCTTCATGTCCGGATGGGATACTGCGGGGTTTGCCGTTCAGTCGCAAAACATACTTTATTATCACAGTCCCATAGTTGAGATTGCCACAGGCGTCTTTTTCCTGCTGGGCGCTCTTAATTTTGGCGTTCATTATGCCGTGTGGACAGGCAGGCCGAAGGAACTTGCAAGGAATTTTGAACTTAAGGTTTACATGACGAGCATACTCGTACTGTTTACCCTCGTTTGCGTCGGGTTTTTAACTCAATTTCCTTTTCCGGATTTTATCTCGTTTTTCCGCAAGACGTTTTACCAGTTAATTTCCGCTCATACGGGGGTAGGCTATTCCAGTGTGACTCCGTATCATTTTTTAACCTACTGGTCGTCGCTTGCTATACTGGGAATAATAATGGCGATGGGACTTGGCGGATGTTCGTCTTCGACCGCGGGCGGTATCAAGATTCTCCGGATGGGACTACTTATAAAAGGAATAAAAAAGGAAATCAGGATTCTTACTTCACCCGAATCTTCAGTCATTGTCGAAAGGTTTCACCATATCAGAGATATAATCGTTGAAGACAACCACATAATGATGGCGGCGATAATAATAATTCTTTACATAGCCGTTTATATTGCCGGAGGCGTTATAGGCGTTTTTTACGGATATCCTTTTTTGCCCGCACTTTTTGAGTCTGTTTCCGCAACGGCCAACGTGGGGCTTTCCATGGGCATTACGTCTCCGGGCATGCCGAGCGGACTCAAGGTTATCTATATTTTGCAAATGTGGATGGGGCGTCTCGAGTTCATATCGGTTTTCGTGCTTTTTAAATTTATATTTTCACTGAAGAGTCCGCAGTAAAGGCAGTTTATAGTTAATAGCGAAAGAGTGAAAGCAAATGAACAGAAAAAGTTTGTTGATTTTTCTCGGCATTTTAATGCTGGTATCCGCGGCATTTGCGTCGGACACCGTTTTCCTCGGGGAGCTTTTTGAAGAAGCGGATAAGTATGAAGGGCAGTCTGTCACGGTAAGCGGCGAAGCTGTGGGCGATATAATGCGGGACGGGGACGTGTTCTGGCTCAACATCAGAGACGGAGAGTTTTTTATCGGCGTAGTCTTGAACGAAGAACTGAAAAACAAGATAAAATACCTCGGCAGATATAAAATACGGGGCGATATGGTAAAAGTCTCCGGCGTATACCAAGTACACTGCAGACAGCACCGCGGCGAGCGCGACATACACGCGGATAAACTCGAGATTATCCGGTCCGGCAGGGAACTGGAAGAGCACATAGAAATCAACGAAGTCATTCTCAGTATTATACTGGCTGTCGCCACGGTGATTTTTGTTCTGCATGCCCACCGCAGGCAGTCCCGAAAAGATAACGCCGGTCCGCAGAATTGAAAATAACATTTTCCAGCGTGCCGGATACCGCCCCTGAAGATTCAAAAAGAACGGATTTGTTCGACGAACTTCTGCCAAGGAAAAATCCTTTTCTTTTCCCGCTTTTCTTTAATACGAAAACGCTGTCTGTCCTGCCGGTGAAACGGCTGTTGCGGTTCAATGCTATCGCTTCCTGCATGTCGAGTATTATCCGGTGCCGGCGTTCCTTTTCTTTGCGCTGCACGTCGTCTTTCATCTTCGATGCGGCAGTTCCGGGCCTTTCGGAATACTTGAATACGAAAAGGTCGTCGAACCGAATGTTTTTTATCGTTTCAAGCGTTTTTTGAAAGTCGTCCTCCGACTCGGAAGGAAAACCGGTTATGATATCGGAGGTGATTGACATATCGGGAACAACCGCACGCGCCTTTTCGATAATTTCAAGATACCTGCCAAGTGTGTATCTTCTGTTCATCAGCTTCAGAATCCTGTCCGAGCCGGACTGCAAAGGCAGGTGAAGGTGCTTGTAAAGTTTAGGCAGATTTTTAAAACATGCAAGCAGTTCGTCGGGTATATCCTTTGGATGCGAGGTAAGGAACCCTATACGGTTTATTCCGGCGATTTCGTGTATTTCCTCCAGCAGTTGCGTAAATGTCGTGTTCATACCTTTTCCGTATTCGTTCACGTTTTGGCCGAGCAGGAAGACTTCCTTCACGCCCTGATGTGAAAGTTCTTTTATTTCTTCGTAAACCTCCGCTGGCGTTTTACATGCGAGTTTTCCCCTTGTAAAGGGCACAACGCAGTATGAGCAGAAGTTTTCACATCCTTTCGTTATCGTCACGAATGCGGAAACATTTCCGGCTGCCCTGACCGGCCGGTTGATAAAAGGCATTTCACTTTCCCCAGTGATGCAGGCGTTTTTCGGGAGGTTTTCAAAGATTTCGGGCAGGCGTTCATAGTTGCCGGCTCCGCAAACCGCATCGATAAACCTGTGTTTTTCGAGTATTTTGTTTCCGTAAAGGTTTGCGGTACATCCGAGAAGGCACAGGAATTTTCCTTGCCGCCTCAGAGGCATGTGGGAACTTAAAAATGCAATTGCCCTGTCTTCCGCGTGCTGTCTTACGCTGCAGGTGTTGACGGCGATTATATCCGCATCTTCGGGCGATTGAGCCCTCCGGTACCCGTGACTTTCAAGAAGCGCCAGTATTTTTTCCGTATCGCAGAAATTCATCTGGCACCCGTACGTTTTTATATATATCTTCATTATTTTGCCACCGCTCCCTTGAAGACGCAGACAACGGCTGCAAGTATAAAAACGGATGCCAAAATATACTCTTGTTTCAGTCCCTGTTTCATGAAAAAAAACGAAAAGGGGACAAAGACCGACAGTGTTATCGCTTCCTGCAGGATTTTGAGCTGACCGAGGTTCATAACCTGGTATCCGAGGCGGTTGGCGGGAACTTGAATCAGGTATTCGAAAAATGCGATGGCCCAGCTTGCCAGAGACGCTATTATCCAAGGTTTGCTGTTCAAGCTTTTAAGATGTCCGTACCATGCAAATGTCATGAAGATATTGCTGCAGGAAAGCATTACGGCGGTTATAAGAATCTTGTGCATTTATTCACTCTCTCCTCTCTATCAGGAACGCATACCTGAGCTCAATAGATAGTCCTATCCTGTTTTTTCTGCCATTCTCTGAAAGGAACGAGGCATTCTTCCCTGCCGGCCTGAATTTTCTTCAACAGGTGCGGGGCGTCCTTTATGTCGATTACAGCGTAAAATCTTCGGTCGTCAAACCCGATGTTTTCAGCGTCGTGTCTTGTGCATCCGTAATATAGAATTTTTATTCGCGCCCACAATATGGATGCCATGCACATCGGGCAGGGTTCGCAGGTGGAATAGATTTCACAGCCGGACAGGTCGAAACTGCCGAGAATTTTCGATGCTTTCCTGACGGCGAGTATTTCGGCATGAGCGGTAGGGTCGTTAGTTTTCAGCACCCTGTTATGCGCTTTTGCCAGTATGTTTCCGTTTTTAACGATAACTGCCCCGAAGGGGCCCCCATCGTTCCTTCGCACTCCCTTCAGTGCTTCTTCCACTGCAGTTTCCATCCATTTGTTCATGCCGTAATTTTACCGTTTTTCCGGAATAAGGGCAAAACGGCGCGTTCGGAAACGGTCGTTCAGTATGTTATAATAAAACTATGCCCGAAGTCATCGCACAATTCAGTCTGCTGATACTTGTGGTTCTCGCAGTTTCCTTTTTGATGCGGCTGTTAAAACAGCCATTGATTATCGGGTACATTATCTCCGGAGTTCTTTCGGGACCGTTTGTGCTTGATATCATCAAGGATACCGGAATTATAAACGTTTTCTCCGAATTCGGAATATCCTTCCTGCTTTTTCTTGTAGGAATGAATCTTTCTCCGAGAATTGTAAAGGACGTCGGGAAGATTTCAGTTGTTACCGGCGGAGGGCAGATTGTTTTCACTTCCATCATAGGGTATTTTATTTCTTCGTCGCTCGGTTTTTCCCCGTTAACCTCGATATACATAGCTGTCGCTCTGACCTTTTCTTCCACGATTATTATCATGAAGCTCTTGTCCGACAGAGACGACATAGAAAAATTGTACGGTAAAATTTCAATAGGCTTTTTGCTCGTTCAGGACTTTGCCGCCATGCTTGCCCTGATGTTTATATCTTCCCTTGAAAAAGAAGGCGGCGCGGGGTTTGAAATTCTGAAAACACTTGCCATGGGTTTCGGATTAATTGCCGCACTGGTGCTGTTTACAAGGTGCGTTCTGTTCAAGATTACCGACTTTCTCGTCAAGTCGCAGGAGTTTCTTTTTCTTTTCGTAATTGTCTGGGGTCTCGGGCTTGCGTTTTTATTCCACTATGCGGGACTTTCCATGGAAATCGGAGCGCTGGTTGCCGGCGTACTGTTTTCCACGACAAATTACAACTATGCGGTCGCCTCGAAAATGAAGGTTTTGAGGGATTTTTTCATCATATTCTTTTTTGTGTTCCTCGGCAGTCAACTGGTATTTGAACAGATTCTGGAATTCACACTGCCGGCGCTTGTTTTTTCGCTGTTTATACTTATCGGCAATCCGCTGGTCGTTATGATTCTCATGGGGATATTCCGGTACAGCAAGCGCACGGGATTCCAGGCAGGCCTCACTGTTGCACAGATTTCGGAGTTTTCACTTATTCTTGTTGCTCTGGGGGTAAAAGCCGGGCATGTTTCCGAGCAGATACTTTCTCTCGTGACCTTTGTAGGCATCCTTACGATAGCCGGTTCCACCTACTTGATAATGTATTCCGACAGGATTTATCCCCGCATTGCGGATTATCTGTCGGTTTTTGAAAGGAAAAAACTTGTGGAGCGCGAAATGCCTTCTAAGAGGTTTTCTTATTTCCTTATCGGATATAACAGGACAGGGTTTGCAATTCTTCAGAGTTTTCAAAAGATGTATACGAACTTTCTTGTTATTGATTTCAATCCGGAGATTATCAAGATACTGAAAAAAAAAGGTGTAAACTGTTTATACGGCGATGCGGACGACAGTGAACTGCTCGATACCCTGAAGATTGACAGGGCGAGCATGGTTGTCTCCACGGTACCTGACGTTTCCACCAACCTTATGCTTTTAAAGACGATACGCGGGAAGAACAAAAAGACAGTGATTATTATCAACGCAAGGCAGATTTCGGATGCCATGAACCTGTACGCCGCCGGAGCGGATTACGTCATACTGCCCCATATTCTCGGGGGCCATTACGCGGCAAAACTGATAGAGGAACTCAAGACCGGCAGGGAAAATTACGACGAAGAAAGAAAAAAGCAGATACAGGAACTGCGGGAACGCCTTCGTCATGGACAGGAAGAACCTCTTGCCGGGAAAGAAAACGGATAGTTCTATATCTTGCGCAAACTGTATATGCATCCGGCTATTATACCCAGAAGCGTAAGGATGCTGAAGTTGAAACCGATGCCGAAATTCAGGGTGAACACTATAAGGTCGAATTTCTCAATGCTCCATACCGGCCTTATGGATGCGCTCATGATTTCATGCAACGCCCATTCTCCCGGGATAAAAAGCAGGAGAAGTTCGTTGAGAGCGGTGCCTATAAGAGCGGAGATAAAAATTATAACAAGTATGTAGAGTATCTTCATGCCATTATTTTACACCTATCGTTTTTCAAGTCAAATTCTTGTCAAAACATGCGTTTGATGGTATAGTATTCGGGTAAAAATGGAAACTATCGGGATTGATGCGGGAAACAGCCGTACTAAATTCGGGCTGTTCCGGAACGGAAGGCTCATCGAAGTAAGAATTGTGGAAAATAAGAACAAATCTTTTGCAGACATACCCGCCGGCTGGAAAAAAATAAAACCCGAAGTCATAGCTCTGGCTTCCGTGGTGCCTTCCGCAAATGCCGCAATTATGCGGAAATTCGGCGCATTCTACGGCAGGCAGGTGCTTTTGATAAAACCTGCGGACTGCGGCATGCCTTTAAGCATAAAAAACCCCGGAAAAGTTGGAGTCGACCGTGTCTTGAACTGCCGTGCCGCAATGAAATTGTGCGGCTCACATGTGATAGTGGTTGATGCCGGCACTGCAGTAACGATTGACGCCGCAACGGAAAAAGAGGGGTTTGCAGGCGGCAGTATCATCCCCGGCGGGATGCTGTGGAGCCGGGTGTTGAATGTTGCCGAAATGATAAAAACAGGAAGGCCGGCAGGTGCCGCTTTCCCGGGAAAGAGCACGGATGAAGCGGTTTCCGCCGGAATCGCGTACGGTATTCCCGGCGCCGTAAACGGCATCCTTTCCGCCGCCATGGAAAAATATCCTTCGTCTTGTGTCGTACTGACCGGGGGCGGGTGCACCCCGTCACTGCGCAGGAAAATAATTTTTGATTTTACGTTTAAAAAATATCTTACCCTTGAAGGCATCGGCCTTGTCCTTGAAGAAAACAAACAATGGAAATAGAAGGCATTCCCATATACCGATTCAACAGCGTCGGTTCCACCATGGACGTGGCTGGAGAATATGCCGAAAAAGGCATGACCGGCATAGTTCTTGCAGAAAAACAGGAAAGCGGCAGGGGAAGATACGGCAGGCGCTGGCTGTCCGCTCCCGGAGGGCTTTATTTTTCGTTTATCATTCGGGCGGAGGGAGGTTTTCCGCTTTCCGAACTTACGTCCCTGGGCATCGTCAAAACGCTGGAGTCATTCGGAATAAGTTGTAAAATAAAACTTCCCAATGATATAATAAGCGATAAGAAGAAAGTGGCGGGCATACTCATTGTGAAAAAAGGAACCGTTTACATAACGGGAATAGGGATAAACGTAAACAACGAGGTTGCGGATACTGCGGAAAGAACTTCAATGAAACAGATTTTCGGCAGGCCGGTTGAAAAGGAAGAGGTTCTTAAACGTTTTGTTAAGACATTCCTGGCACTTAAGGGGGAATTCACGAAGGACCTGCAATCTTCCCTGAAAAACTGGAGCGGATACCTGATAAAATGATTGAACCTGATTTATTCGGCTATTTACTGGCTATTTTCATACTTGTTTTGCTTTCGGCATTCTTTTCCGCATCGGAGACAGCTTTCATATCTTTCGGCAAGCACCACTTCCAGAAGATAGCGGAAAGAAACGATAAAAAGGCAAAACGGCTGGCTTTCTGGTTTGAGAATCCCAACAAGATTCTCGTAACCGCTCTGGTCGGCAACAACATAGTCAATATTTCGGCATCGGTTATGGCGGCAACGCTGAGTTACGGTTATTTACACAGGATACCGACCGCTCTCGTTACAGGGATAATGACCTTTGTCATACTTGTTTTTGCCGAGATAATTCCAAAGAGTATTGCCAAGAAACATTCGGAGACTGTTGCGTATTTTTTTGCCGTCCCCATAAGGTTTTTCTGCTTCATTCTTTCTCCCGTGGTGAAAATCCTGTTGATGGTTTCAACACTTTTCGTCAGGATTTTCGGCGGCAGGATGGAGTCCATACTCCCTGTTCTGACCGAGGACGACCTGAAGGCGATGATTATCGCCGGCGAGGAAGAAGGCATTATCGAAGAAGAAGAACGCAACATGATAGACAGTATTTTTGAACTCGGGGACAAAATGGTCAGAGAAATTATGACGGCGAGGGTGAACATGATTTCGGTCGGCGAGGAGACATTGATTGAAAACGTTATTAAAACCATAGCCAGAGAAGGATATTCAAGGATGCCCGTTTACAAAGACAACATTGACAGGATAACGGGCATCGTCTACATAAAAGACATCATAGCGCACGGCATAAACGGGCCTGAAACTCCCGTTCCCGGCACCGTCAAAGTCAAGAATTTCATGCGCGAGCCGTACTTTGTCCCCGAGAGTAAAAAGGTCGGAGACCTGATAAGGGAACTGCAGGAAAAGAAAATGCAGATGGCGATAGTGGTTGACGAGTACGGAGGAACTGCGGGACTGGTTACAATGGAAGACCTCGTGGAAGAAATCGTGGGAGAAATTTCCGACGAGTACAAAAAAGACATAAAGGAGCTTCACGTAATGCCTGACGGTGATTTTATGGTATCGGGAAGCATGGAAATAGAGAAGGTGAACGAAGAGATAGGTCTGGAAATCCCGGAAGGCGAATTTGAAACGGTTGCCGGTTTTGTCCTCGACAAGTTCGGCAGGTTTCCGTTAAAAGGCGAAAGCTTTGTATACCACGGTTACCAGTTTACCGTACAGGAATCAGACACCAAGAAGGTCCGGCTGGTGAAGGTCAAAAAAAAACAGATAAAACAAAAGGAAGAAGATAATGAGTGATGAAATCAGAGAACAGCGCATTGAGAAACTTGAAGAACTTAAAAAGGCGGGCATAGACGTTTACGGCAGGGCTTTCCCCAAGAAAGACGTTGCCCTTATAACCGAGGGTGAAACGGATGTCAGGGCAGCAGGCAGGATTATGGCGGTCAGGAAGCATGGCGGTTCGTCTTTCCTCGACATAAAAGACGGCACAGGCAAGATACAACTCTATTTCAAGAAAAACGCAGTCAGCGAAACGGACCTTGCGGTTTTCATGCACCTTGACATCGGGGATATCATCGGCGTCGAAGGAGACGTTTTCAGGACGAAAACCGGTGAACTGACAATTGTGATAAAACATCTCGTAATTCTTTCCAAGTCTTTAAGCCCGCTCCCCGAAAAATGGCACGGATTGAAAGACGTCGAGATAAGGTTCAGAAAACGGTATCTCGACCTCCTTATGAATGCGGAAGCGAGGGAGGTTTTTGCAAAAAGGGCACGGATTCTCCAGCACATAAGGGAATTTCTCAACGGCAGGGGGTTTATCGAGGTTGACACTCCCATGATGCATCCCATTGCCGGCGGAGCGCAGGCAAAGCCGTTTGTCACCTATCACAACACGCTTGAAATGAACCTTTATCTGCGGATTGCCCCTGAACTTTACCTCAAACGTCTCCTTGTCGGAAATCTTGAAAAAATTTATGAAATCAACCGTTCTTTCAGGAACGAAGGCATTTCCCCCCTGCATAACCCGGAGTTTACCATGCTGGAACTGTACTCCGCCTACGGCGATTACAGGCAGATGATGGAACTGACGGAAACGCTTATCGCTTTGCTGGCGGAAAAAATAAACGGCGGCCCGTCTATGGAGTATCAGGGAAAGAAGATAGACCTGTCCCTGCCGTGGAAGAAAATCACCTGGAACGAGGTGTTTTCGGGCATCGGACTGGAAAACTGGCGCAGCAGGGATGCTGTGTTTGGAAAGGCGGAAGAACTCGGCATTGAAATAACCGAAGAAGACAGGAACGACGTTTACGAAGTACTTGATAAAATCTTTAAAAAGAAGGTTCAGCCGCACCTGCTTAATCCCACATTTATATACGAATACCCCGCGGAGATTTCGCCTCTTGCCAAGTCCTACGCCGACCGTTCCGACATGACGGAAAGATTCGAGCTTTTCATCGGCGGCTTTGAGGTTGCCAACGCTTACTCGGAGTTGAATGACCCGGTCGAACAGCACAGAAGATTTGCGGAATCGGTGAAGGACCTGCCTGTAAACAAGGACAGGTCGGTCGACGAAGATTATATCGACGCCCTCGAATGCGGGATGCCGCCCGCCGGGGGACTCGGCATAGGCATTGACCGCCTTGTTATGCTTATGACAAATTCCGCTTCAATCCGGGAGGTAATCTTCTTCCCGCTTTTGAGACCGAAAAAATGAGTTCCGGGAAAATATTAAGGGCGGTGTCCGTTGTATCCCTCGGAACCGTTATCGCAAGGGTTTTTGGGCTTGCGAGAGAAGTTTCCACTGCGAATTTTTTCGGTACCACGTCCGTCTACGACGCTTTCCTGCTGGCTTTCATGATACCGAATTTCTTCAGGGGGCTTCTTGCGGAAGGCGCCCTGAACGCCGCTTTCATACCGGTTTTTACCGGTTACGCCTCGGACGAACCGGAGAAGAAAAAGGAAGGCGGGGAGATATTTAACCGGTGTTTCACACTTTCGCTTGTCATTACCACCATTCTTTTTCTTGGAGTTCTTCTTGCCAGTTTCATGTTGACCGGAATACTTGACGAGACCTCCAAATGGTGGCGGGTATGGTTACTCCTGAGATTTACCTTCCCCTATCTCATCCTGATTTCCCTGACCGCCCTCAACATGGGAGTGCTTAATGCTTACAAGAGCTTTTTCATCCCGTCGCTGTCGCCCGTCATTCTCGACCTGGTATGGATTGCGGGGCTGTTCGTTTTACTTCCGCTTTTCGGCGCATCCCCCGAAGAAAACATATTCGGTTTATGTGCCGCAGTCCTTATCGGAGGTGCGGGACAGTTTTTGTTTACGCTCATACCCGTGCTGAAGAAGGGATACAGGGTAAAACTTGATTTTCGCTTTGCTCATCCCGTGATTAAAAAAATGGGAATACTGCTTGCGCCCGTAATCATCGGAGTAGCCGTAGGCCCCATAAATCTTCTGGTAGACTATACTCTCGCAAACCTGCTTTACGAAGGAGCAGTTTCCGGACTCTGGTACAGCACCCGGATTTTTCAACTGCCGCTGGGAGTTTTTGCCATTTCCATTTCTACCGCCGTTCTTCCGTGGTTCTCCGAAGACGCTTCTTCGAAAAATACCGCGGGGTTCATTAAAAACCTCGGATTTTCACTGCAACTGCTTGCCATTCTCCTTGTTCCCTTTACCTTCGGACTGATTGTCTTCAGAACCGAGATAGTTTCTTTCCTGTTTGCAAGGGGGATGTTCAGTGCGGATTCCGTTTCCATGGTAGCTTCTCCTCTGGCATACTATTCCCTCGGACTGATAGGTTACGGAGGAATTTCCATATGGAGCCGGGCGTTTTATGCCTGCGGGGACACATCCACTCCCGTGAAGGTTGGGGTATTCAGCATTCTGGTGAATTTTTTGCTGAACTTTATTTTCATGAAGTTTCTCGGGCACGCCGGAATAGCCCTTTCAACCTCTTTTGTCGGAACGATTAACTTCATTTTGCTTGTAATCCTGTTCAACAGGAAGCATTTTCCTCTCGATTTAAAACAAAAGGCGCCTTTTTTTATAAAAGTGATTATTTCTTCGCTCCTTATGGGAATTGCTGCATACGCATGGAAACATGCGGCGGAAAGCCTGTTTTCCTTGCCTGTGCTTCTGTTTGCTGGTATAATTGTAGCGGTTGCGGCTTATTTTCTTTGTTTGAAATGTTTTAAGGTTTTACCCGTCCACGCAAAGGAGACTGGAAAATAATGCAGGTTATACAGTGGGTGTTGTTTCTTTTTGTACTGTTTTTTTCCGTGGTACTGCATGAGTTCTGCCACGGGTATGTGGCTTATATGAACGGGGACGAAACTGCAAAAATGATGGGCAGGCTCACGCTTAACCCCATTCCCCATATAGACCCGTTCGGAACGATACTGTTGCCGGTAATGCTTTTGCTTGTTTCCGGCGGAAGGTTTGCCATAGGTATGGCAAAACCGGTTCCCATCAACCCGTTCAATTTCAGGGACTACGACAGGGGGATGCTTACCGTCGGGCTTGCCGGGCCGGGCAGCAACATAGTACTTGGAACCGTCTTCGCACTCCTGTCAAGAGTTTTTCCCTCAGGAATTGCGAAGGAGGTTTTACTGCTCGGGGGCTACATAAACTTCATCCTTGCCTTCTTCAATCTGATTCCCATACCTCCCCTCGACGGTTCACGAATATTGAGCGTTTTTCTGCCCCGGGAAATCCGCTACAGGTATGAAAAACTCGAAAGATACGGAATTATTATCGTTATGGCTTTTGTTCTTCTCGGCGGGTTCAGTCTGATGATTCCGGCAGTCTATGCAATCGTGGGTTTTCTCGCCGGTACGTAAACAAATAACAGGGAGGATATAAAAATGGCTGACGAACTTTTTAATTTTGTGGTTACTTTTTTTACCGGATGGGGATGGCAGGCAATGGGCAAGGTGCCCAATCCCGTGAACGGCAAGGTGGAAAGAAACCTTGACCTATGCAAGCAGATTATCGGGATAATGGAAATGCTCAAGGAGAAAACTAAAGGCAACCTGACGCCTGATGAGGAGAAATTCCTGAACGGCACCATTGCCGAGCTTCAGTTGAACTATGTCGACGAAATGAAAAAGCCGCCTGCAGTGGAAGAAAAAAAAGAAGAAGGCAGGCCAGAAGATGCCGAACAGAAAGATAAAAAAGAAACTGGCTGAAACTCCGGGCATTCCCGGTGTCTATCTTATGAAGAACACCGCCGGGGCGGTGATATACGTAGGCAAGGCGGTATCGCTGAAAAGGAGAATCGCCTCATACTTTCAGGAAGTCGGCGGCAACACCAAGAATCTTGTCCTGTCGGCAAATATTGCGGATTTTGATTGCATCCCGGTCGCCTCCGAGGCGGAAGCCCTTATACTTGAAAACCGGCTGATAAAAAAATATCAGCCCAGGTACAATACGAACCTGAAGGATGACAAGAGTTACCCGCTGGTGAAAATAAGCGGCGAAAGGTTCCCTTCGATACGGGTTGTCAGGGAGGAAAAGGACGGCAGTTCCGCTTATTTCGGGCCGTTTACCGATGTTGACCTGTTGAGAAGAGTGGTAAAGTTTATCAGGCGTTATTATCCTTTGAGGGACTGCAGGTACGACCTTGAAAAACGCAAAGTGCGGCTCTGCACCCAGTATCACATAAAAAGGTGTTCCGGTCCGTGCGAAGGCAGGATAACCGAGGGAGAGTATCGGAATATCGTGAAGGGAATGGTCTCTTTCTGGAAAGGAGACTACTCGAAATTCAAGAAAGAACTTGAGAGGCAGATTTCCGCGGAAATCAAGAATCTCCGGTTTGAAAAAGCGCAGGAGATAAAAAACCGCATTTTCATGCTTGAAGCCATAGCGAAACGGTTTCCGCTGAGGGACGAACGTTCTCTTTTGTCTTACGGAGAAAGCAACGTTCTTGAAAACATGAAAAAGATTTTGTCTCTCGACCGGGCGCCCTATCATATAGAGGGATACGACGTTTCAAATATTTCGGGCGAACATTCCACGGCGAGCAGGGTGTCTTTCAAGGGCGGAGTTAAGGATAGTGAAAATTACAGGAGGTACAGGATAAAATATACCGGCGGAATAGATGACTGCCGGATGTTGGAAGAAGTTCTGACAAGGCGGTTTGACCCTGAAAAGGAAAAAGAAGAGGATATTCCCGACCTTATACTTGTAGACGGCGGGAAAGGGCAGTTGAATGCGGCGGCGAGGGCGCTGAAAAAATTAAACGTGGACGTACCGGTAATATCGCTTGCAAAAAAAAACGAGGACATATACCTGTCCGGAAGAAAAGAATATATCAGGTTGAGACCGGATTCGCCGGAACTGCATCTTTTGCAGGCGGTAAGGAATGAATCTCACCGTTTTGCCGTTTCGTACCACAGGAAATTACGAAGCAAATCCTTACTGAATGCCGCCGGCTTGTCCCTCTCCCCTGGGGGGAGAGGAAATAGGTGAGGAGGAGATAAAACTACTGACTATGATAAAATTTATAGACGAAGCAAAAATCTGGGTCAAAGCAGGGGACGGAGGCGACGGCTGTGTTGCCTTCAGAAGGGAAAAATTCGTTCCGAAAGGCGGCCCTTCCGGCGGGGACGGCGGAAACGGAGCGGACGTTATTTTCTTCGCAAAGAAAGACGTGCGCACCCTTATAGATTTCCATTACAGACAGCATTTCAACGCCGAAAACGGCGAACACGGCAAAGGCAGCAACAGGGAAGGCAGTTCCGGCGAAGACCAGCTGATTCCTCTTCCTGTAGGTACAGTCGTCAAGGAAATAAAAGACAATGAAGAGATTCTCCTTGCAGACCTTGCGGAAGAAGGGGCGAGTTTCATCGCGGCAAAAGGCGGGAAAGGCGGCAAGGGGAATATCCATTTCAAGTCTTCCACTAATCAGGCGCCGAGAACCGCAACCAAAGGTACGAAGGGGGAAGAGCGTTTCATAAAGCTTGAATTGAAACTTCTCGCCGATGCCGGTATTGTGGGATTTCCCAACAGCGGCAAGTCTACCTTTATATCGAGAGTTTCCGCGGCAAGGCCGAAGATTGCGGACTATCCGTTTACCACACTTGTTCCTTCGCTCGGGGTGGTTAATCTTGGAGAAGGAAGAAGTTTTGTCATCGCCGATATACCTGGAATTATAGAAGACGCATCGGAAGGCAGGGGGCTGGGATACCGCTTTCTCAAACACGTAGAACGCACCAAAATACTGGTTCACCTTGTGGATATGTCGCTTCCCGGTGCTTTTGACCGTTATCGCGGAATACGCGCAGAACTGGAAAAATACGGCAAAGGCCTGCATGAGAAACCGGAGATTGTGGCGGGCAACAAGATAGATGTTCCCGAGGCGCAGAAAAACGTTGAGATTTTTAAAAAAGAATTTAAGGAGGTATGCTTTATATCTGCGCTGACAGGCGAAGGCATCAAGCCGCTTGTGGAACTCATATGGAGAAAAATCCATCAAGAAATGGTATCTGACGCACCTGTTTCCTCCCCCTTGACGGGGGAGGAGGGTACGCAGTTGAAAACTGGGTACGGTGGGGGTGATACCAAGGAGAATCCAGGTGAGAACTGAAATAATCCAGATGAGAGATAAATCCTCGGAACTGCAGGAACAGTTGGAGGATATGAAAAGGAATTTCGGCATAGAGGCAAAGCGTTCCGAGTTTTCCGTTCTTGAAACGGAGCGTGAAAAGAAAGGGTTCTGGAATGTCCGCGAAGACAGGGAAAAAATGGACAGGTGGAACTCCCTGAACGAAAAAATTTCCGGCATTGACGGGATAGCCGAAAAATTTGAAAACCTGAATACGGTGATAGAACTCTTGTCGCAGGAAGACGATGCCGATATGGAGAAAGAAGGCGCAAAACTCATTGATGAAATCGAAAAGGCCATTGCGCAGGTCAGGATGAAGCTCATGTGGTCAGCAGAAGAAGACACCAAGAACGCAATTGTCGAACTGCACGCGGGAGCCGGAGGAACCGAGGCATGCGACTGGGCAAGCATGCTGTGGCGCCTTTACAGCAAGTGGGCGGCAGGGAAGGGCTTCGGGGTAAACGTAGTCGACTTTCTTCCCGGTGAAGAAGCGGGCATAAAGAGGGTAACAGCTATCGTGTCGGGGCAGTATGCATACGGGCATCTTAAAGGCGAAAACGGAGTGCACCGGCTGGTAAGAATATCGCCGTTTGATTCAAATAAGCGCAGGCACACGAGTTTTGCCGCTGTAAGCGTGATACCCGAAGTGTCTACGGACATAAACATCGAGATAAAGGAAGACGACCTGGAGATGGATACCTACAGGTCGGGCGGAGCCGGGGGGCAGAACGTAAACAAGGTCTCTACCGCCGTACGGCTCAAGCACCTGCCTACCGGAATAGTCGTACAATGCCAGACAGAAAGGACGCAGTTTAAGAACAGGGAACTTGCGATGAAGCTTCTCAAAAGCCGTCTGTACCAGAAAGAACTGGAAGAGAGGGAAAAGGCGGAAGCGGAGCGACGGGGAACACAGAAGAAAATAGAGTGGGGCAGTCAGATAAGGTCGTACGTCTTCTGCCCCTATACCATGGTCAAAGACCACAGAACGGGTCATGAGGTTGGTAACGTTGAAGCAGTCATGGACGGCGATATAGACGGTTTTATTGAAGCGGAACTTGAATGGCTCGCCAAAAACTAATCATGAATTTTTCAATGATTGTCATTGCGAGCGATAGCGAAGCAATCTCGTAACAAGGGAGTTCGAGATAAATATGAAAATCCTAATTGGAACAGGTCCAACTCGCGAATATCTCGACCCTGTCAGGTTCATCAGCAACCCGTCCACAGGGAAGATGGGTTACCTTATCGCCGAAGAATGCATCAGAAAAGGATATGCGGTTACGATAGTCAGCGGTCCCACCAATCTGAAGCCGCCTTCGAAAGCAAAATTCATACCTGTCATAAGTGCCGCGGAGATGAAAAGAGAGATTCTGAAGAATTTCCCCGGCACAGACATCCTTATCATGTGCGCCGCAGTGAGCGACTGGAAACCTGCCGTAATGGTTTCCGGCAAGATAAAATGTAAAAAATCATGGAATCTGAAACTTGTTCCAAATCCCGATATCCTCAAAGAAGCAGGCAAAATTAAAAAGAAAAATCAAAAGATGATAGGTTTCGCCCTCGAGACCTCGGATATTCTCAAAAACGCAGAAAAGAAACTGAAAGAAAAAAAACTCGACCTGATAATCGCCGATACCCCTGACTTCTTCGGAGAGAGAAAGAAAACGTCGCGCGTGATTTTTATTCACAAAGACGGCAAAATAGAAAATTTCAACAGAGCGGCGAAACAACAGATTGCCCGCAAACTTGCCGCTCTCCTTTCTGAACTCTGACCTCTCCGCAATACCGAAAAGAGATCTCTGAAAAACTCCCCTGTTGTCATTGCGAGGGAGCGTTTTTTGCGAC
>CAYPTS010000014.1:0-32121 GCA_964413825.1 uncultured bacterium | reverse complement strand
GGAACGGTGAGACAGTGAAGTTCGAAGCGCAGAAAATAACCAATGCCATATATAAGGCCGGCCAGGCCACGGGCGAGTTCGAACAGGATATGGCAAAGAAACTGACCCTGCGGGTTTTAGACCACTGCATAGACATGATAGGAGAACGCATTCCCTCGGTGGAAGAGGTTCAGGATATCGTCGAAGAGGTTTTGATAGCGTCCCCTTATAAAAAGACCGCAAAGGCTTACATTATATACAGGGACCAACATGCCAAGTTGAGAGAGATAACGACAAAGGCGAACCTTGACCTTGTCAACCAGTACCTTACCAGAGAGGACTGGCGGGTGAATGAAAACAGCAACATGAGTTTTTCTCTGCAGGGGTTGAATAACTATGTTTCCTCGGAAGTGACCAAGACTTACTGGCTGAACAGCATCTATCCTCCGGAAGTCCGTCAGGCGTACATAAACGGAGATATGCATATCCACGACCTTGGGTGCCTTTCGGTCTACTGCGTCGGATGGGACCTGCAGGACCTTCTTACCGTAGGATTCCGGGGAGCCGTTGGCAAGGTCGAGAGCAAGCCGGCAAACCACTTCAGGACCGCGCTTGGGCAGATAGTCAATTTTTTCTACACGCTTCAGGGCGAGGCCGCGGGCGCGCAGGCTTTTTCTAATTTCGACACGCTTCTTGCGCCGTTCATAAAATATGACAATCTCGGATATAAGGAGGTAAAGCAGGCACTGCAGGAATTCCTCTTTAACGTCAACGTCCCCACCCGCGTCGGATTTCAAACTCCCTTCACAAATTTGACGCTGGATTTAACAGTGCCATCCATCTACAAGGACCAGCCGGTGATTGTCGGAGGCGAAGCGAAAGATAAAACGTATAAAGAGTTCCAGGGCGAGATGGACATGCTCAACAAGGCGTTCCTCGAGGTGATGCTTGAGGGCGATGCCAAAGGCAGGGTTTTTACTTTTCCCATACCGACCTACAACATAACCAAGGATTTCGACTGGGACAACAAGAACATAGACCTCTTATGGCAGGTTACGGCGAAATACGGAATCCCGTATTTCAGCAATTTCATCAATTCCGACATGAAGCCCGATGACGTGAGAAGCATGTGCTGCCGCCTGCGGTTGGATACCGTGGAGTTGAGAAAGCGGGGAGGCGGGCTTTTCGGCGCCAATCCCTTAACCGGCAGTATCGGCGTGGTGACGATAAACATGCCTAAGATAGGGTACCTGTCGGATTCGGAAGACGAGTTTTTGCAGAGGCTGGGCGGACTGATGTCCGCAGCCAAGGAGTCCCTCGAGATAAAGAGGAAGATAA
Organism: uncultured bacterium; assembly: GCA_964413825.1. Taxonomy (GTDB): domain Bacteria; phylum Ratteibacteria; class UBA8468; order B48-G9; family JAFGKM01; genus JAFGKM01. Next base: position 30,804 of record CAYPTS010000014.1, on the reverse strand, counting down.
TAGAGAAACTGACCGACGAGCACCTGTATCCTTATTCCGCTTTTTACCTGCGCAACGTGAAACAGCGTTTTGAAAAGTACTGGATGAACCACTTTGCCACAATCGGTCTGTCCGGTATGAACGAGGCGTGCCTGAATCTTCTGGGCAAGGATATAGGTACGCAGGAAGGGCGGGAATTCGGAATCAGGGTCATGGAGTATATGCGCGCAAAACTGGTCGAGTTCCAGGAGGAGACCGGAAACAACTACAATCTTGAAGCCACCCCTGCCGAGGGTACCAGTTACCGTCTTGCCAAGGCGGACAAAAGCAGGTATCCGGAAATCATCTGTGCAAATGAAGAGGAATACAAAAAGGGAGCCGAGCCGTTCTATACGAATTCCTCTCAACTGCCGGTCAATTATACCGACGACGTTTTTGAATCCCTCGAACTTCAGGATGAGCTGCAGACAAGGTATACCGGCGGAACCGTTGTCCATCTGTTTGCAGGCGAAAGAGTGAATACCTCTGAAGGAGTGAAAAAACTGGTAAAAGTCATCTGCGAGAAATTCAGGCTTCCGTATTTCACCATTACGCCTACCTTCTCGGTATGTCCGGAGCACGGTTACATAAAAGGAGAGGTTTACGAGTGTGAAAAATGCGGCAGAGAAACAGAGGTTTATTCAAGGGTTGTAGGGTACCTGAGACCGGTCAAGCAGTGGAACAAGGGTAAAGCAGAAGAATTCAAGATGAGGAAAACATATACTTTGAAATGAAAATAGGCGGTCTTCAAAAAACTTCCCTGATTGATTTTCCCGGAAGGATAAGTTGTATAGTATTCACGCAGGGTTGCAATCTTCGTTGTCCATTCTGCCATAATCCGGAACTTGTACTGCCTGAGAAATTTCTTCCGCCGCTTGATACCGGCGAGATAATGACATTCCTGGAAAAAAGGAAAAAATACCTGGAAGGCGTTGTCATTACCGGCGGGGAGCCGTGTCTCGAGGGTGAAAACCTTATTTCTTTTGCGAAATCTCTCAAGGCGGCGGGATACCTTGTAAAACTCGATACCAACGGCACCTTTCCCGGTGTAATCAAAAAAGCGCTTGAAGAAAAAGTGGTGGATTACCTGGCGATGGATGTAAAAGGCCCTTTGGAAAAATACGAGATTGTTACGGGCGTGAAAATTGACGTGAAGGATGTGGAAGAATCTATTGCTTTAATAAAAAATTCCGGTCTTGAATACGAATTTAAGACCACGGTTGTAAAAGAACTGCTGACAATAAGCGATTTTGAAAAAACAGGCCGGTTAATAGAAGGTGCAAAATTGCACTATCTGCAAAAATTTGTCCTTTCCAAGACAGTTGCTCCCCAACCTCTTTCCTTTCATACATATTCCGACGAAGAATTTGAAGATATCAGGAATATTATGCTAAAGTATGTAAAAGAATGCGTTGTTAGGTAGGAAGAATTTTTATATCAAAAAGAAGCAAAATCAGAATCCCTCACTATGAAAGAAATTCAAGAAGAGTTCGGAGCAAGGAGTTCGGGGCAAGTGAAAATCTGCCATGTCATAACCCGTCTGATTGTCGGAGGCGCCCAGGAAAACACAATCTTCACCGTTAAGGGATTGAGGAAAAAAGGCTATGCCGTAGACCTTGTCAGCGGACCGTCCGAAGGGCCGGAGGGTTCCCTCGAGTCTCAGGTGCAGGGGAGAGGCCTCGTTTTAATCAGGGAAATGGTGAGGGAGATAAACCCCTTTCTGGACTTGAAGTGTCTTCTCAAACTCATCCGCCTTTTCAGAAAAAACAGGTACGACGTAGTTCATACCCACAGCGCAAAAGCCGGAATTCTCGGAAGGCTTGCCGCAAAAATTGCATGCAGGAAAACCGTGGTAATTCATACTGTGCATGGACTGTCTTTCCACGAATTCCAGCCGCGTCTGCTCAACCTGTTTTACATAACAGCGGAAAAGATTGCGGATGCCTTTACGGACAGGTACATATGCGTGGGCGAGGTCATGAGGGATAAGTGTTTGCAGGCGGGCATAGGCAGGAAGGAAAAATACTCCGTAGTATACAGCGGCTTTGAAGTCCGGCCGTATCTTGATGCCGGCAAACGGAGGGATGAAACGAGAAGAGCGCTGGGGATAAGGGACGGCGAAAAGGTAATCGGGATGGTCGGACGGCTGTACCATCTCAAAGGGCAGGAGTATCTCGTGGAAGCGTTTGCCGGGATTGCGAAAGAGTTTCCCGAAGCGAGACTTCTGTTTGTTGGAGACGGGATACTCAGGGCAGGTCTTGAAAATTTCGCCCGTGAAAACGGTATTTTTGAAAAGGTGATTTTCACCGGCCTGGTGCCGCCTTCGAGGATACCGGAACTCATATCCGCCATGGATATTCTCGCGCACACCAGTCTGAGGGAAGGCCTGCCGAAGGCCGTGGCGCAGGGGTTTGCGGGCGGCAGGCCGGTTGTTGCTTTCGACGTTGACGGTTCGAGGGAACTGGTGGCCGGCGGAAAAACCGGATACCTGATACCCCCGAAAGACGTGGGACTCCTGAAAGAAAAACTGCGGTACCTGTTGCAAAATCCCGCAATATCTTATAAAATGGGGGAAGAAGGCAGGAGTGTGGTACTGAATCTTTTTCCCGTGGAAAAGATGGTTGATGCGATAGAAAAAATATACAAAGAAGCGATGCCGTACAAATGACAGGTAAAAATAACTGTGACTACATCGTCATAGAAAAAAAAGCCGGAAGTCTTGAATGCATCTCGGATTTTATTCAGGAAAGAAGTCTATCCGTAAAACTGGGATTCAGGAAGACGTGGGAGCTGATGCTGGTTGTCGACGAGGTCTGTTCCAACGTCCTTGCGCAGTCAAGCTCCGCAGACGGTACCTTCAAGATAACCTGGAGATGCGACGGCAACTGCGTCACCGTCGAAATTCTTGACAGGGGTTTTCCCTATAATCCCCTGACGCCCCCGGATGAAGACGACGAAATTTCGTCTCTCGGTGCAATGGGCGCATATATGATAGACAGGATGGTGGATAGCGCCGAGTATCAGAGAACCAACGAGACCAACAGGGTGTGTATAACAAAATACAGGCGCAAGGGAAGCAACGGTAAGAAAAACGGCGCAAAAAAAATGGAAACGTGAACAATGAATAAAAATAAATTCCCCGTACTGCAGATAGCGCTTGATTTTACTGAACTGAAAAGGGCGCTGAAAGTATCTGAAGAAGCGTCAACCGCAGGCGTTGAATGGATAGAGGCGGGTACGCCGCTTATAAAATCGGAAGGGCTCAATGCGGTGCGGGAATTGCGGAGACGTTTTCCTGACCGGAAAATCATTGCGGATATGAAGATAATGGATACCGGCAGGGTCGAGGCGGAAATGGCTTTCAAGTCCGGAGCGGACATTGTCGTGGTGATGGGAAATGCTTCCGACAGGACCATAGCGGAAGCGGTGGAAGCGTCCGCAAACTACGGCGGGGAGGTTATGGCCGACCTGCTTGAAGATGCCGCTACCGTGAAAAGGGCGAAAGAGGTTGAAAAACTGGGAGTTCATTATATAGGGGTTCACATCCCCATAGACCGGCAGATGACAGGAGACATTTCTTTTGGACTTCTGCGGGAAATATCGGGCGCCGTAGGCGTTCCGGTTGCGATTGCCGGAGGACTTAATTCCGAAAACGTTGTGGATGCGCTAAGCGCCGGTGCGTCAATTCTCATCGCGGGGGGGGCGGTAACCAAATCCGGGAATGTAAAAGAGGCCGTGGAGCTGATAAAAAAAGCCGTTGAAGAAAAGAAAAAGATAAAAACGCAGCTGTACAAACGCACCTCCCTTGAAAACGTGAGGGAGACGCTTCTGAAGGTATCCTCCGCCAACGTATCAGACGCCCGGCACCGCAGGGGATGGATAAGGGAGCTGGCACCCGTTTTGAAGGAAAATTTCAGGATTGCCGGACGCGCGGTGACGGTGAGGACGTATCCCGGAGACTGGGCGAAACCCGTTGAGGCGATAGACGTTGCAGAAGAGGGAGACGTAATTGTCATTGATGCGGGAGGGGTTGCTCCCGCCGTATGGGGAGAACTTGCCGCAAACAGCGCAATGGTGAAGAAGGTTGCCTGCGTAGTCATCTACGGCGCTGTAAGAGACGTTGAAGAGATAAGGGAGATGGGCCTGCCGGTTTTTGCAAAGATTATATGCCCGGAAGCCGGAGAGCCGAAAGGATTCGGCGAGATTAACGTGCCCGTAAGAATAGAAGGGTATAACATTTTTCCCGGGGACTGGCTCGTGGGGGACTCCGACGGGGTTGTGGTGATACCCAAGGAGAAGGTTGTCGAGACCGCCAACAGGGCGATGGACGTTTTGGAACGGGAGAACAGGATACGCAAGGAGATAACCGACGGCGGAACTCTTAGTAGTGTTACTGAGTTGTTGAAATGGGAGAAACCCAAATGATACTGACTCCATTTCATCCGGATAGCATCGTTGGCATCGTCGTCAGCTTCGTCAACATACGTTAGTATGCCTCCTCGCTTCCTCCTTGCCGTCTTGCTATCCGGCGAACTGAAGCCAGTAGGGACGGTTTTATTTTGTAGCGGTGCGATTTATCGCACGGTTTTTGCGGAGAACAGATGAATAAAATAGTGAAGAAAGAGATACTCGGCGAGAAGATAAAGAAGATTGAGGTCGAGGAGCCGCTGATAGCGAAGAAGGCGCTTCCCGGACAGTTTATCGTTCTGCGGGTGGACGAGAAGGGCGAACGCATTCCCCTGACGATAGCCGGAGCGGATGCGGCAAAAGGCACCATAACCTTGATATTTCAGGAGGTGGGGACATCCACCGCAAAGTTGGGGATGCTCGGAGAAGGAGACGAGATACTCAACCTCGCCGGGCCGCTCGGCAACCCTGTCGAGATTGAGAAATACGGAAGGGTCTGCATCATCGTAGGCGGTGTGGGTGCGGCGTTCGTTTACTGGATGGCGAAGGCCTTCAAGGAAAAAGGCAACTATCTCATTACCGTGATGGGCGCAAGAAACGAGAAACTGCTCATACTGGAAAAAGAGATGCAGGAGATAAGCGACGAGGTGATTATAGCGACCGACGACGGCAGTAAGGGAAAGAAGGGGTTTACCACCGACGTGCTTGTCGACCTGATTGCAGGGGATGAGAAAATCGACTACGTCCTTACCGCGGGTCCGATTCCTATGATGAAAAGGGTAAGCGATATAACCAAAAAGTACGGCATAAAGACAGTTGCCAGTTTGAATCCGATAATGGTTGACGGGACCGGCATGTGCGGCGGCTGCCGGGTAACGGTGGGAGGCAAGGTGAAATTTGCCTGTGTGGACGGTCCGGATTTTGATGCGCACAGCGTGGATTTTGACGAACTTATGAGGCGAACCTCCCTTTATAAGTCGCATGAGCAGGAGTCCTTTAAGTGCAAAATCGGTCTTGATACCTGACCCTCCTTTCCCCTCTCCCTTCCCTTCCAAATTTCCTTCTCCCGTGGGGGAGAAGGGCAGGATGAGGGGGAAAAGGGTGGGGGTGAAATGGTGAATATCCTGAATTTGAACGAAAGCAGCACCCATGAACTGCTTGAAAAGACAGAAAAAATCCTGCGTGCCGGCGGCGTGGCGATAGTACCCACCGACACTGTTTACGGACTGGTCTGCGACGGGCGAGACGATGCGGCGAAAGACAGGATTTTTCAGATGAAAGGACGTTCCGCAAGCAAGCCGCTCATAGGGTTTGCGGATACTATAGAAAAGGTGCAACGGTTTGCAGAAGTGCCTCCTGAAAAGATGCCGTTTCTCAAGGAAAACTGGCCCGGAGCGGTGACGTTCATACTGAAAGCGAAGGTCAAACTTCCGCGCATGACGACGGAAAAAGGCACAATCGCTTTCAGGATACCCGACCACAGGTTTCTTTTCAGTCTTATGGAAAAGTTTGAAATTCTCGCCTCGACAAGCGCCAACATATCCGGGGAGAAAGCCCCGTGCAGGATAGAGGAAATATCGGATGGTCTGAAGGATAAAGCGGACATAGTCATTGACGGCGGCATAGTTCCCGGCACCCCTTCCTCCATCCTCGACCTCACCGGCAAGGAACACATTAGATTAAGGTAAAAAAGAGGTAAATCAAAACTCCTCATAAGAAAAAAACAGAGGTTCGGGAGTCGGGATTGGGGATTCCCCGTAAAGAAGAAACGGGGCAAGTGCGGTAAAGGAGGAAACGATGAGAGTGGGATTCGGAAGCGACCATGCAGGATATGATTTGAAGGAGTTCCTTGAGGAGAAGGTAAAAGACGACGGGTTTGAGGTTGTCGACTACGGCACGCACATAAAAAAGTCCGTGGACTACCCTGATTTTGCGGAAAAACTGATAAGGGGCATCCAGGAAAAAAAGATTGACCTCGGGGTTCTTGTCTGTGGAACCGGCATAGGCATGAGCATCATTGCCAACAAGTACAAGGGGATAAGGGCCGCAAGGTGCTGCAGCATACAGGATGCGGTGCTTTCAAGACAGCATAACGATGCCAACGTACTGACCCTGGGCGGCAGACTTCTCGGCAACGAACTGGCGCTGGAGGTCACCAAGGTGTTCCTTGAAACTCCTTTTCTGAAAGGAAGGCACCTGCGCAGGGTGAACAAGATAAAAAAGTTAGACAAATGAAGGCGTCTATTGCCGAAAAGATTCCTTTTGTCCCGCCTGAAAGACTCTTTAATTTCTTCAGAGAGAAAGACTATTTTATATGGCTGGATACCTGCCTGAACGGCCGCGGCGGCGGGAGATATTCCGTCATTGCTTTCGACCCGTTCCTCAAGTTTAAGAGCAGGAGAAAAAGAATAACGGTTTGCCGGGGAGCGGATGAAAAAAGTTTCCCGGGCGACCCGCTTGAGAGCCTCGATAATCTTCTGGCGCAATACCGCGTTTCCTGTCAAGGTTTTTTTTCGCCGGGCGCGCTCGGATATTTTTCTTACGACCTGGGCAGGCAGATTGAAAAACTGCCGGATACAGGCAGGGACGACCTGAACATTCCGGATATCTGCCTCGGGTTTTATGATACGCTCCTGCTGATAAACCACAACGAGAAGAGTATGCAGGTTGTCTCGGCAAACCTCAAGGGTGAAACGGAAAAGAGTTTCAATCTTGCGTTCAGGGAAAAAATCAATCTTCTGAAAAACCTTCCGGTATGTCCGGAAAGAGCAAAAATTGAGCGCCCTGCGGACATAAAAGAGATTTCTTCCAACGTAACGTATAAACAGTACGTCAGGGCTATTGAAAAAGTAAAGGATTACATAGCGAAAGGCGACGTATACCAGATAAATTTCGCACAGCGCCTGCAGGCAGAGGGTTCTTTCTCACCCGAGGGGATATACGCAAAACTCCGGAGGATAAACCCGACGCTTTATTCGGGATATTTCAGAGCGGATGATTTACTTCTCCTGTCCAACTCCCCGGAGATTTTCATTAAAAAGGAAGGAGGCAGGGTGGTAACCGTGCCCATGAAAGGCACCATGCCCCGGGGTATGGACAGGAAACAGGACCGGGCGTATAAGAGGCAACTTTTGCAATCCGTGAAAGACAAGGCGGAACTGGTGATGATAGTCGACCTTGAAAGGAACGACCTGGGCAGGGTATGCCGGTACGGCACGGTGCAGGTAACGAGGTTAAGGCAGGTTGAAAGTTACGGGACGGTTTTTCAGACCACGTCAACCGTAGAAGGGATTCTTAAAGACGGCATAACCCTGGGCGGACTCCTTAGAGCATCATTCCCGGGCGGTTCGATAACCGGCGCTCCCAAGATACGGGCAATGGAGATAATAGAGGAACTTGAGCCGGACAAACGGGCGTTTTACACAGGCAGTATGGGATACGTTGGGTTCAACGGCAACGTGGAACTGAACATACTTATCAGAACTATGCTTTTGAAGAAAAACCGTTTATACTATCCGGTGGGCGGAGGCATCGTCTGGGACAGCACTCCCGAAGCGGAGTATGAAGAGACAATGACCAAGGCGAAAGCCTTTTTCCTCGCGGTCGGCCAAGCCCCCCCACCTGTTTCCTCCCCCTCGAGGGGGGAGGATAGAAGGAGGGGGCGATGGGGAATTCAGTGAAAAACTACTATATTCTTGACGGCAAACAGACAGAGGAAAGAGAGATTTCCCTAACAAAACTCAAGCGGGGATTCCTCTACGGAGACGGAGTTTTTGAGACCCTGTGCGCCGTAAATTTTCAATTGATACGGTGGGATGACCATTGGGAACGTCTGATAAAGGGACTGGCGGTTTGCGGCTTGGAGATAAAGGATAAGAGCGGTGGATTGAGAGACAGGATAGAATTTGCACTTAAAGAGAACAAGATTACCGATGCGTATGTCAGAATCAGTGTTTTCAGAAGGGCGACGGATTCCTTCGACCCGCGAAGTGAAAAGCGGACAACGGTTCTTGTCCTGATAAAGAGACACCATTCCCACCCGGAAATACTTTATAAAAGGGGAATAACGTGCGCTATAAGCAAGAAGTATTGCAGAAACGAGAAATCCCCGCTCGTATACATAAAATCCATGAATTATCTTGAGAACCTGCTGGCGCGGCTCGATGCAAAAAAGCAGGGGTGCGATGAAGCAATTCTTCTCAATACGCAGGGTTTTCTTGCATCCGCATCCGTATCAAACATTTTTTTCATAAAGGGGAAAACCGTTTTTACTCCTTCCGTTGAGTGCGGCATACTGTCGGGCATAACGAGGAAAGCCGTTCTTGAGATATGCGCCGGATACGGCATAAATGTAAAGGAAGGCAGGTTCCTGCCGGCAGATTTAAAGACCGCCGACGAGATGTTCCTTACAAATACCCTTATGGGCGTCATGCCCGTCAGGGAGGTAAAGGGATTTTTCAAGGGCAGGCATTTTCCCTGCGCAGGGTTTTTAAGGAATACCCTGAAGGAGTAGAGCGGGTTAAAGAGACATTTTGCGCAGGTCATCCTCATCAAGTCCGAGATAGTGTCCTATTTCGTGGAAAAGAACCGTTTCAATTCTTTTTTCCAGTTGCTCTCTTGTCCTGCATCCGCGCTCTATGGGTCCCTTGAAAAGGGTTATCTTGTCCGGCATAACGAGGGTATATCCCGGATTTTTTCTTTTCGGAAAGGGGATGCCGTGGTACAACCCCAGCAGGTTGGGAGACTTGCCTTCTTCCACGAAAAACTCCACGTTCTCAATCCTGTTCTGTATAACCTCAGGCAGAGATTCGCGTTTCTCCGCAACTATTTCTTCGAATTCCTCTTTTGTGACAGTCATTTTTTTGCGCTCCGGATACCTTTGCCTGAATTATAATCTTAAATTGCCGGGAGTGCAACGGTTGCTACGCCGGTTGGACACTTTTTGAATAAGTGTTAATATATAAAATCTTTTATCAGGGAGGGAATAAAAAATGGCTGTTCCGCGAATAAAAAGCACAGTGTTGTCTGAAGGGATTTGCCGTCTGTCCGTGGTAAGGGACGGAGTGACCGGTTCCGCTCTGGACCGCTACGGGTTTATACAAAAAATCAAGACGTCTGGGAAAAACAGGCAGGTCGGAATAAGCATGAAAGGAAACAGTTTTGCGTTGAAGGGGGAAAAGGGAGAGGCGTTTTTGAAGGGAGCGGTTTCTGCCGGAGAGAAGGAAACGGTTTTTTCTCTGGACATACATAAGGGTGAAAGGTTTTACGGCCTGGGCGACCAGACGCGGGACCGTCTTGAGCAGTACGGTTCGCGCGCAGTCATGCAGGTAGAAAACGTGAACAGTTATATACCCATACCCTTTATTATGAGCAGCAGGGGATACGCACTGATGGTGAACACGACCTTCCGCCATACATGGGACATCGGGAAGACGAAAAAGGACGAACTTACGGTAACCGTACCGAAGGGAACCCCGGAATTCTACGTGTTTACCGGCAGGGATTACGGCGAACTTCTCGACCTCTATACACAGGTGACGGGAAGGCCCGACCTGCCTCCGAAGTGGTCTTTCGGGTTGTGGTTCATATGCAGGACGCAGGCGAACGATTTCGAGGTTATGTGCGACGCCCGCAATTTCAGGGACAGGGAGATACCCTGCGACGTGATAGGGCTGGAGCCGGGCTGGATGGAGACTTTTTACGACTATTCCATCGATAAAAAATGGGACCCGAAGAAGTTTCCCATCCCTTCTTATGCGTCCAACGGTCCGCACACTTTCATCTCGGCGCTTAAGCGGATGGGGTACAAACTGGAACTCTGGCTTTGCAATGACTATGACCTGAGTTACGAGGAGGAACGGCGGCTGAATCGGACGCTGAAGGCGGTTCGCGGCAGTTCGGGTTTTTCCGAAGGCGACGTGGAAAAGGACAAGCACTTTACCGAGCCGGTACTTCTTGACAAATTTACCAAACCGGACCGGCCGTGGTTTGAACATCTTAAAAAATTTATCGACCAGGGTGCGGATTTTTTCAAGCAGGACGGCGCCCTGCAGGTCTGCGACCATCCGGACCGCCTGTACGGCAACGGGATGACAGACGGGGAAATGCACAATCTGTATTCCCTGCTCTACAGCAAGCAGATGTACGAGGGTTTCAGGGAACACACAGGAAAACGCCCGTGTTGTTTCACCCCGTCGGGCTGGGCGGGACTGCAGAAGTATACCGGCACGTGGACAGGGGATACCGGCGGAGGGCCCAAGACGCTCGCCGCCTGTCTCAACCTGGCGCTGTCAGGCCACTCGCTTGTCACCTGCGACATGGAGGTAACCAATAGAGAGGGCATTCATTACGGATTTCTCATGCCCTGGGTGCAGATTAACTCGTGGAATTACTTCCGGCATCCATGGCTGCAGGGCTACGAACTGTCGGCTGTCATAAAAGGTTATGCGGAACTGCGCAGCAAACTGGTACCGTACGTTTATACATGTGCGTACCATGCACATAAAACAGGCATGCCGGTAATGCGCCCGCCTGTGCTGGAGTTCCCGGACGAGGAGCAGTTGCGCAACAACCTGAATGAATATTTTCTCGGAAGGGAACTGCTGGTGACCGCCTTCACGGAAGATGTATACCTTCCAAAAGGGCAGTGGCTTGATTTCTGGACGGGGAAGATTTACGGCGGCGGGAAAAAGTTCCGCTACAGTCCTCCGGCAGACAGGGGCGGCGGGCTGTTTCTCCGGGAAAATTCAATCCTGCCTCTGGGTCCGGTGCGCCAGTACACGGAACAACCCTCGAACGAAGGTTTTTCCATAGAGATATTTATCAATCCTGGCGGCCGTGCGGAATTCAATCTTTACGATGATGACGGCGTTTCCTTTGCTTATGAGAAGGGAGAATACCGCATTTACGGGTTCAAGGCCGTCTATGAAAAAGGCATTCTTGGCGTGACTTACCCGCAGAATCTGAAAGTGGATGCAGTTACCATATATAGTACGGAACGGCCGGACAGGTTTGTCGTGAATGGAAGAATAACATCCCTGCCGTGGTCGGAAAACCGGGGCGCCTGCAGATTTGAGGGGCCGGGAAAAAAAGTTTAAACATACGCCGGCGGTGTGGTATAATCTAAATTTCGAAATCACTCATGCTTGTCATTGCGAAGCATGTTCTTCATGCTGAAGCAATCACATGGGATTGCCGCGCAAAATACCCCGTAGAACGGGGCGTGCCGCTCGCAATGACAAATGGAGGAAGAGCAAGATGAAAATTATCGTGTGCATAAAACAGGTTCCGGATACTTTCGAGGTGAAGATAGACCCGGAGACAAACAGGATTGTCAGGGAAGGCGTGGAGAGTATAATAAATCCGTATGACAACTATGCGATAGAGGAAGCTGTCCGTCTCAAAGAACGTTTTGGCGGCACGGTTACCGCGATAACCATGGGACCTCCGCAGGCGGAAAAGGCATTGAGGGACACCATAGCGATGGGCGCCGACGATGCGGTTCTTTTGAGCGACAGGCAGTTTGCCGGAAGCGATACTCTTGCGACCTCTTACATCTTGAGCTGCGGCATAAGAAAACTGGAGGATTTTGACATCATCCTTTGCGGCAGGGAAACGCTTGACGGCAGTACCGGCCAGGTGGGAGCGGAGATTGCCAACCATCTTTCTATCCCGTACATCACCTACGTCAGCAAAATCAAGGATGTGTCCGCCGGCAGTATGGAATGTACCCGTCTTATGGAAGACCACTATGAAGAATTGAAGGCAGAACTGCCGGTTCTCATCACCGTAGTAAAGGAGATTAACCTGCCGAGAATTCCCTCTCTGAAAGGTATGATGAAAGCGAAAAAAACGGAGATTAAAAAGTGGGAATGCTGTAACGTGGAAGGCGAAACCTGCTATTACGGTCAGGATGGTTCGCCTACAAGGGTTGTCGACGTGTGGACCGAACAGATGCAGAAGGAAGGCAGGAAGGTTGAAGGGGAACCGGAAGAACTTGCTGGCGAACTGGTGAAAGAACTGAAGAATCTGGGGGTTATGTAAAATGGCGATGATTAAAATATCTCACGATAAATGCACCCTGTGCAAGCAATGCATCGAGGAATGCCCTTTCGGGGCGATAGAGATAAAGGACGGGAAACTGTACATCAACGAGAACTGCACGCTTTGCGGCCTTTGCGTCAAAGTGTGCCCCGTAGGCGCTCTGGAGAAAGAGGAAAAGGCGGCGTTCAAAACCGACCTGAACCACTATAAGGACATATGGTTTTTTGCAGAAACAAGGGAAGGAAAACTTTCTTCCGTGGCGCTGGAGATGCTCAATGCCGCACTCAAACTGAAGAAAGAACTCGGGGAAAAGGTTGCCGGGGTACTGCTTGGCGGAAACGTCAAGGGTTTTGCCGCAGAACTGGGAAAGCGCGGTGCGGACAAGGTCTACGTCGTGGAAGACCCCGCTCTTGAACATTTTCAGGAGGAGCCGTACGCGCTGGCGATGACGCAGTTGGTGACAAAGCACATGCCCAATATCGTACTTGCCGGAGCCACGATGATGGGGCGCGCCTTTATTCCTTCGGTTGCGGCGAAGATCAGGACAGGGCTTACGGCGGATTGTACTGGTATAGATATCGACCCCGAAACGAAATTGATGTTGCAGACCAGGCCCACGTTTGGAGGCAATCTGATGGCAAGGATTGTCTGTAAAAACCACAGGCCGCAGATGGCGACCATAAGGCCCAAGATATTCGACGAGGCGACGATTATAAACGAGGGCGGTCAGCCGGAAGTGATGGTTGAACCGTTTATCAAGGAAGGGCTGACCAAAAAGGTGCAGATACTCGGAAAGGAAAAGGTGGAAAACACCGTCGACCTGCAGGAATCCGAGGTAATTGTTTCCGGCGGCAGGGGTATTAAGGACCCGAAGAATTTTGCCATGATAAAGGAGCTGGCCGGCCTTCTGGGCGGTGCGGTCGGCGCTTCCAGGGCGGCCGTTGATTCCGGGTGGATACCGTATCCGCACCAGGTGGGGCAGACCGGTAAGACCGTAAAGCCCAAGATATATATCGCCTGCGGCATATCGGGTGCGATACAGCATCTCGCGGGGATGCAGACCTCGGACTATATCATAGCGATAAACAGGGACCCCGATGCCCCGATATTCAGGGTTGCCAACCTTGGCATCGTCGGAGACGTTTTCGAGGTCGTGCCCGCATTGATAAAAAAGATAAAGGAGAAATGAAAATGGATATGGGAATTATTTATGCTTTGGCCGGAGCCGCAATTGCGATATTTTTCTGCGGAGCCGGTTCGAGTATCGGTATAGGATATGCAGGCAGAGAGGCAAACGGGGTTCTGTCGGAAGAACCGGACAAGTTCGGCATCATGCTTCTTCTCGTGGCGCTTCCCGGGACACAGGGCATATACGGTTTTTTGACGGGTTTTTTGGTTTTGATGAAGATAGGCATCCTTGGCGGCGAGGTGGCGGCGGTGCCGGTATTGCAGGGTCTGCAGATTTTTATTGCCTGTCTTCCCATAGCGGTTTCAGGGATGTTTTCCGCCATACACCAGGGCAAGGTCTGCGCGGCGGGCATTGCGGTCGCCTCGAAACATCCTGAAGCCAGCATGAGGGCGATGGTTTACGGTGCGCTGGTGGAGACCTACGCGGTTCTGGCGCTGGTGGTTTCAATATTCCTTCTATTCGCTGTTAAAATATAGAAATCCTCCTCCCCTCATCCTGACCTTCTCCCGCAAGGGGAGAAGGAAAATGAGGAAAGATGGAGAGGGGGTAAAAAAAATGATAGAAAAACTTATAAAAAAAATTATCGAGGATGCGGAGAAGAAAGCGGAAGGCATTATCAGAGACGCGGAAAAAAGGCTTCAGGAACTGTATGCCGCTGAAAAAGACAGGATAGACAGGGAGTACGTCGACAGGCTCCGCTTTGAAAAAGAGAAAATAGACAGCGGAAACGAGAGAAGGATTTCAACGTTCCGCATGGACAAGGAAAAGGAAATTCTTGCTATGCAGAATGGTTTTATTGAAAATGTCATGAAAAAAATGGAGGAGATGTTTAATTCTTATCTCCGGGAAAATACGGGAGCCATAATAGCATCCATTTGTGAAAAAATGAAAGAAGATGACTATACGGTAACTGTTCCGGAGTCTTCCATTATTGAGATAAAGGATGCAAAAATAAAAACCGATGCGAATCTGAAAAATGCGTTTGTTGTCGATGCCGGAAAGTGGAAGGTTGTTTTTAACTGGGAGAGTATTAAAAATACCATGGGTGATACCCTGCGAGAAAAGATAGGAGGGTATTTCACGGAAGGATAATGGATAAAAAATCCGTTCTCGCCGAACTTGAAAAACAGGCAAAAGGATGCAGGGGATGCGGGCTTTGGGAGACCCGGAAAAACGTTGTTTTCGGGGCGGGCAGTCCGGAAGCCCGGATACTGTTTGTGGGTGAGGCGCCCGGTTACAACGAGGACGTGAGAGGGGTGCCTTTCTGCGGGAAAGCGGGAGAGGTGCTGGATATCCTGCTTTCTTCCATAGGGGGCGGGCGGGAAAGCGTCTACATAGCAAATATTATAAAGTGCCGGCCGCCAAACAACCGCGACCCTGAAAAAGAAGAAGCTGAGGCGTGCAGGGGTTATCTTGAAAAGCAGATGGAAATAATAAGTCCTGCGGTCATATGCTGTCTGGGCAGACATGCTCTCGGGTACATGCTGCAGCGGTTTTGTCCGGGCGTGCAGGGGACAATCAGCACGCTTCACGGGAAGGTTTTCGAGCATGCGGAAGACATGTTCAGCCGGACAAAAGTGGTTGCCCTGTACCATCCTGCGGTTGCCGTGTACGACCCCGGGAAACTCGGCCTTCTGAAGAAGGATTTTCAGGTTCTCAAAGAACTGCAAAATGGATGAATTATCCCCCCCACCTCAATCCTTACCCTCGAGGGGGGAGGACAAAAGGAGGGGGTGAGCTTATGAAAAATGGATGATATAATTGCCGTCAGCGGAAGCATAAAATCCCTTGAAAAAAAGTTCCTGACCGCGGAGGAACTTAGGTCGGCGGTACTGTCGAAAAGTTTCGGGGAATTTGCCGGCCATCTCGCAAACAGTTGGTACGGGATGCCCCAGAGTCCGGCAGGAGCGGAAGAACTGACGGATTTTTTTGAAACGCTCACAGGCGTTCTCGTTGAAGAGATGCACAGGAGTCTGCCTGCGGAGATATACCGGTATTTTCTCCTGAAATACGACTACCATAACCTTCAACTCACCGCCCGGGCGGATGCCGGTGCGGAAAAAGAGGAAAAAAACTATGCCATTCATTCCTCGGTTGATTATTTTACTCTGAAATCGGCGTTTGAAAACAACAACTGCAAAGACGTTCCCGCGCACTTGAAAGGCGTTCTTTCCTTCATGTCCAAAAACAGGGAAGCGGGCAATCTCGCGCTGTCTTTAAAAAAGATGTATTATAAAACGGCGGCGGAACTGCTCGGGGGATTTCATTCCGAATTTATTGACAACTGCATTCGCATAGAGATAGACTTTTCCAATATTGCGGCGTTCATACAGGGTAAAATGTCGGGAGCGCCTGTCGATAAAAGTTTTCTCATCGACGGCGGCGGTATAAAAAAGGAAAGGTTTTCCGCGGAAGAATCCTTATGGGAGGCGGCAGGAAAGCGGTACAAGAAAATTTCCGTGCCGGTTACCGCGGAAAACTACGACATTGCAAGATATGAGGCGGTAATAAATCACATTAAGGCCGGCAGGTTGGTGTCGTACGGCATTGAAACGGTTTTTGCCTATTTTGCGGGCCGGCAGATTGAACTGGACAATGTGAGGCGGTTGGCGCTGGGGAAATTCTACGGCATTGACTCGAAGGTGCTGTCGGAATGGACTGTTCCTGCGTACCGGTATGTATAAATTCTCAATGCTTGTCATTGCGAGAGCCGGTACACAGGCTCGAAGCAATCTCATGAGATTGCCGCGCGGAAAACGCTCGCAATGACAAATCAGTGAGAGGAGATAAATAAAATGACATCGAGAGAAAGAGTGAAAAAAGCAGTTTTGTTTCAGAAACCGGACAGGATTCCATGGTGTCTGCCGGAAAAATATGGCAGTGATTTCAGATATGGAGGTTGCGACCCAGACCCTGCATGGAAACCGAAATTCCAATCGGACACAAAGTGGGAAGACGAGTGGGGATGCATCTGGGAGAAACCGTCCGGAGACAAGACCATGGGGCAGGTCAGAGGCAACCCGCTGGACGACTACTCAAAACTCGCAGACTACAGGTTCCCTGATTACGAAAATAAAAAAAGGTATGAATCACTCAAAAAAAACATCGGTGAGAACAAGGAAGAGAAATTCGTTCTTGCAGGGATACCCATGAGTCTGATACACCGGCTTGAGTATCTGCGCGGGCATGAAGCCGGTTGGACCGACCCATACCTCTATCCGGAACAGCTGGATAAACTGCTGGACAGGATTTGCGACATAAACATAACGGTGATAGAGCGGTTTGCGGAACTCGGGGTGGACGGGGTTATCTCATGCGACGACTGGGGACTGCAGGACCGCCTGATGGTCAAGCCCGAGGTGTGGGATAAGGTATGGAAGCCCAAGTACAAGAAGGTGTACAGTTACGCGAAAAGCAAGGGCATACTCACATTCCTTCACAGCTGCGGCTACATCATAGATATTCTCGGCGGGCTGGTTGAAGCGGACCTTAACGTAATACAGATGGACCAGCAGGAGAACATGGGCGTTGACCGCTTGAGCAGTCTATACGGCGGTAAGATATGCTTCTGGTGCCCGGTGGACATACAGCAGACGATGGTGAGGGGTACGGTTGAAGACGTGAGAAAATACGCAAAAAAGCTCATAGACTCGTTTGGAAAGTTCAACGGAGGATATATCGCAAAGTGGTATCCGTCGCCGGACGGGCCCGGGCATACATGGGACAAGATAGACGCAATGTCCGAATCTTTCGTGGAGTACGGCTCCAAGTTTTATAAGACCAATTTGCCGTGATGGTATCTTAATGGCCGCCGCTACTGATACAGCAGGTATTTAGTTCTTTTCTCGATGAATTCTTCCAGCGCCGGCCGGTATCCGTTGATAATTTCCTTCGCGGAAATTCCGTTCAAAAGCTGTATGCGTATGATATCAGTTCCGTTTACCTTGTCAAACATGTCCCTGTGGGTTTGTGAAATGTTTTTGAAGTCGAACTTTTCGGGATACTCTTTCAGAAGCGCTTCCATTATGTGATATCCCGTAGATGCCGGCATGTATCTTTTCCTGTCGGCAACGATAATTCTGAATCCCCCGCACTGGCGGTCTTTGAATAATCCGTAAAAAGGCTTGAAGTAAAACGGCTGGAACAGGACGCCGGGAAGTTTCTTCGCATTCATGGCGGCGGTTATTTTTTCCGCATCCATCCACGGCGCCCCGGCGATTTTGAAAGGCAGGGTATACCCGACTCCGATGTTTACAACTCCCAGTTCCCCCAGTATGCCGGTTGCAGGGTAAAACAGCGGGCTGTCCGGTTCGGGTATGTGCGGGGAGGTCGGCACCCATGTAAGTCCGGTATCCTCCCAGTGCATATCTCGTTTCCAGCCTTCCATTTTTACCACCGTTAGGTTGCAGTTTATCTTCAGTTCTGCATTAAAAAACACCGCTATTTCGCCTATGGTCATCCCGTGTACGTATGCCAGCGGTCCCGCTCCCACGAAAGACCGGAATTTCATGTCGAGAACAGGTCCGTCGACCGTAAGCCCGCCCAGCGGATTTGGCCTGTCGAGGACGACAAAGGGAATTTTATGCTTAGACGCTTCTTCCATGCAGTTTTTCATCGTGGAGATATAGGTGTAAGAGCGCGTGCCGATGTCCTGCATGTCGAACAGTAGGATATCCACGTTTTTGAACATCTCTTCGGTAGGCCGTCTCGTGCTTCCGTGAAGGCTGAAAACGTTTACCCCCGTTTTTTCATCCCTGCCATGTTCCACGTGCCCCATTACCCCGCCTCTGATGCCGTGTTCGGGTCCGTAAAGGGCGGTCAGTTCAACGTCCGGCATGTCGTATATGACGTCGATGGAAGAACGCAGACTGCCGTCTACCCCTGTCAGGTTGGTGACAAGCCCGACCCTTTTTCCCCTGATGAGATTTGCCTGCTTTTCAGCCAGCACCTCTATGCCCGGCTTTACGCGTGTCCGCGCGGGTTGTCTTTCGCATGCCGCGGTCAGCGGCACAATCAAAGCACATCCCATCCCCCAAAAAACTTTTCTTAACGTATCCATTAAAGTTCTGTATCCGGTCATAGTTTAACATTTTGTGTTAACATTTGACAGAAGTCAGGTTTGTTTTTTGCCGGAAACCGAAGAAGAAAAACCGGATTCTTTCTCTTTGCCTGTCAGCAGGCTTCTTATGTCTAAAAAGAAAACTTCAGTATATTCTATGCCTCTGTAAAACGTTTCGTTGGAAATCTTATACCCGAATCCCGAGGACTCAATTTGTTTCCTTACCGACTGCATCAGAATCCGCAGTTCCGATGATTGAGTTAAAGAATCCAGCTTATAGAGAGTCTTCTGATTTAGTTTCAACCATATCTTTTCCAGAGCGCTGAAAAGGAGAGGCCAATTTATCCAGAGAATTTCTTCCTGCCCCGGCGCAAGAAGATTATACCATTCGTCTCTCTTCAGCCAGTAGCGTTTCTCTCTTCCTGCGTTTCTGACGTTTATAAGACCGGAACGAGACATCTCTACAAGGATATCCTGGATGGTTTTCTGGGCGTAATAGGTTTCTCTGGCAATAAGTCTCGGGTGTCCGCTTTCGTGGGTCAGCAGATAAAGCAAGATTTCCGGCCGGGCGTTTACGCCGAACAATGCCCTAAGTTTAAAAAGAAAACCGGTATTTTTAATTATACTTATTGGTTGCGTGTGCGCTCTGAACTCAATCTTCCCGCGGTAGAGCCCGTACTTTTCGAAAACCGGTTCTGGTGCCCCGAACATTTCCATCGGCTGTCCGTTACTCCTGAAGAAAAGATTCTCGGTGCTATCCCGGGAAACATATTCTTCTGCAAGGCTTTCCCATTTTTTGGGTTTTCCTCTTTCTGCCATTATTCCGGCCATTGCCGAAATTACCCGGGCACCGGAAAATTCCTCTTTTTTTAAGATGTTTTTCATCCTCTGGATGTTTATGAAACTTCCGTTTTCATCCAGCCAATTCAAAACCTCGTCAAATAATCTGGATTCATATCTTCCCAAACAGGCGGTAAAAATCAATAGAGATTCCGGGTCAATATACCACTTATCACCGCCGGTATCGTAACCGGCTATACCAAGCGCAGACCATTGCCTCCACAAGAAAGACAGCAACAGTTCATGGTAGGAATCTCTAAATTTTTTCAGCGACTTTTCCATAACCGATTTTCCTTAACATGTCTTTTAAAACTGTGCGAAAATTTTCCGAAGGGTCGTGTGTCATAGCCCATCTTGCAGATTTTTCCATCTCTTCTTCCGTTGGTTGAAGGGCAATCAAATCGTCAACGTGGCGTCCGGGACCAGAATCCACGGAGGCATATAACTTAAAGTGTATCTGGTCAATTCTTCCGACAAAATGAACTGTGAGCAATCGCCCATATTTTTTTTCTCTCAAACGTTCCATACAACCTTCGGGCAAGCCGTATTGCAATAAGTCTTTGGGGCCGGTGTTAAGCCAGTTTTCTTCAAGTCCCAGGTCTTTTGCAACCTGCGAAGCTGCCTTTTTCAGCGTTTCAGGCAAAGGGTCCGGCGCCGCCAATACTTGCCCGGGTCCGTTTTTATCAACCATAATGCCAAGTACATCCACGTCCTTAGTGGTGCGGTCAATCACATCAATGAAAAGCAGGGCAGAGCCGCCGCAAACCACAAGGCTGACGGGTTCGGAATCAGTCAACTCAAGCCTGTTGTTGAGAAGGGTTAATGCTTCATTTAATCTGTTTTTGTTTAGCATATGTTTAGTTTATTCCACTCATATTAAGTGGAATAATATATATTATAGTCTCCGTAAAAAGTTTTGTCAAGAAATAGTTTGTTTTTTGCCGGAAACCGAAGAAGAAAAACCGGATTCTTTCTCTTTGTCGGTCAGCAGGCGGTAGCCGCCTGCCAGCAGGCGGCCGAGGCGGATATTTCCTATTCGCACCCTCTTTAATTCTATTATGCGGTAGCCGAGCGCTTCAAACATTCTGCGCACCTCGCGCTTCTTGCCTTCTTTCATCACCACAGACAGCACGCTTCTGCCGGTAAATATTTTTAGTTCTTTTACCGAATAAGCGCGCAGTTTTTCTCCCTGCTCTTCGATGCCGTCTTTAAGCGTTTTTATATCCCGCTTGTTGAAGACAGGGGATATCGTTACCTCATATTCCTTTTCCACCTGGTAACGCGGATGTGTTATGCGGTTGGCGAATTCTCCATCGTTGGTCAAAAGGAGCAATCCGGAACTGTTTTTGTCCAGGCGCCCCACGGGAAACAGGCGGCCGAAAGAGCCGGGTACAAGGTCGGTAACCTTTTTTTCCGCAAACCTGTCTTTGGCCGTGCAGGTATATCCGGCGGGTTTATTGACCGCGATATAGGCGTGTTTTGCGGGGGAGACGGGCTTTCCGTATACCTTCACGCAGTCGCCGGGATTTACCTCGACAAATGGCTGTAAAGCCTTCGTGTCGTTGACCTGCACCGCGCCCTTTTTTATTAGTTCGTCCGCTTTGCGTCGCGACGCCACGCCGCAGCGCGCCATATATACGTTGAGTTTCACTTCTCTATTTTACCATAACCCCGTTTTTGTTTCTTTTTTTCCCGTATATTCTCAAGTTCCGACATAAGGAAACAGAGAGGAAAGAAAGCAGTTTTCGTGCTCGAAACAGCCCTACGGGCTTTGGCTCCAGCATAACTGTTACATTGATTGCCGGAAAAACGCAAAAAAATCGGCGGCGAAATTGACTTTTGTGTTTTTTTGTCATAAACTGTACGAATGGAAAAAAAAGGCGGGGTTATAACAAAACAGGATGTTGAATACCTTGGAAACCTTTCAAAGATAAGTCTGACGGAAGAAGAGAAGACGCAGTTTGGGAAGGAACTTGAGAAGATAATCTATTACGTTTCCCAGCTTTCAAAAGTGTCCACTGACAAGGTTTCTCCGACATGGCATGTTTTGCCATTGACAAACGTGTTCAGGGAGGATGAGGTAAAGAGCGATACGGGCAGGGAGGAGATACTGGGTAACGCACCTGAATGTGACGACAGGTTTTTCAAGGTGCCTAAAATAATCTGATAATGGAAAAAAAATATCTCGATTTTGAAAAACCGCTCGAGGAATTGGACAGGAAACTGGAAGCGGTTTTAAACAGGAAAAAGGGAACTGCCGATACCAACGGAAATACTGCGGAAGTTAAACAGCAGTTGGCGGAAAAAACAAAAGAAATATTCGCGAATCTCACCGACTGGCAGATTGTCCAGATGGCGCGCCATCCGAACAGACCGCATACCCTTGATTACATTGAGAATGTCTTTGATGATTTTGTAGAACTGCACGGGGACAGGTGCGGCTTGGATGATTCTGCAATTGTGGCCGGTCTGGGCAAATTCAGGGGAATTCCGGTGGCCATTATCGGGCATCAGAAGGGCAGGGATATAAAGGAAAATCTTTTCCGGAAATTTGGAATGGCGCACCCTGCAGGCTATAGGAAGGCTGTCAGGGTGATGAAACTGGCTGAAAAACTGCATTTTCCCGTAATAACGTTCATAGATACCCCCGGTGCAAATCCTGACATCATGGCAGAGGAGAACGGGCAGGCGCTTATAATAGCGGAGAATCTTTTTGAGATGTCCATGTTGCAAACCCCTGTTTTATGTACAATCATAGGGGAGGGAGGCAGCGGGGGCGCTCTGGGTATAGGTGTTGGAGACAGGGTTTTGATGCAGGAATATTCAATATATTCCGTTATTTCTCCGGAGGGATGCGCTTCTATTTTGTGGAAGAGCCAGTCGGCGGCAGCGGAGGCGGCAAAGGCGTTGAAGCTCACGGCAATGTCGCTTCTTGACCTCGGGCTGATTGACGGAATCATTCCGGAGCCGCAGGGCGGAGCGCACAGGGACTGGAGCCGGTCGTTTGAGTTGTTTGCCGATGCGGTCGACAGGAACATAAGAGAGTTGAAAACCATCAAAACCGACGAACTGGTTGAGTTGCGTTACCAGAAATACAGGAAAATAGGGGTATGGAAGGAAGAAGATGAAAAGACAGACAATGAATAAATTAAAAATTGTTTTGCCGAAAGGTTCCCTGCAGGAATCGACTCTGACGCTCTTCGAGCACGCGGGGTTTCAGGTATACGCAGGTTCAAGAAGTTACTATCTCTCGACGGACGACCCTGAAATTGAGGGGGTGTTGTTGAGGGCGCAGGAGATACCGAGATATGTCGAGATGGGGGCTTTCGACGTCGGCATTTCAGGCATGGACTGGATAACTGAAAACAGGGTTAAGGTGGTAGAGGTATGCGACCTGATGTATTCGAAGCAGGGATTCAGGCCGGTTAAAATCGTTCTTGCCGTTCCGGAAGGCTCGGGAATAAAGAAAGTTTCCGACCTTAAGGGGAAACTGATAGCGACCGAACTGGTAAACCTGACCAGAGATTATCTTAAAAAAAACAGGGTTGATGCAAGGGTTGAGTTTTCCTACGGTGCAACCGAGATAAAGGCGGGAAAACTTGTGGATGCCATAGTGGAGATAACGGAAACCGGAAGCACTCTTTTTTCACACAACCTGAAAATTATAGATGTAATAATGGAATCCGTGCCGAAACTTATCGTAAATAAGAAGGCGTGGCAGGATAACTGGAAAAGGGAGAAGATAGAAAATATCGCCCTTTTGCTCAAAGGTGCGCTTGAAGCCGAAGGCAAGGTTGGCATAAAGATGAATGCAAAAGTGAAAAATTTGGAGAGCATTCTGGAAGTTTTGCCTGCGATGAAAAACCCTACGGTTTCTCCGCTTACGGATAAGTTATGGGTTGCAGTGGAGACCATTATTGACAAAAAGGCGGCAAAGACACTGATTCCGAAACTCAAGAAACTTGGCGCCCAGGGAATCGTGGAATATCCGCTGAACAAGGTAATATAAAAACGAAATCATATAAACCCCTCCCCGCTTGTCATTGCGAGGAGTGTAACGACGAAGCAATCTCATATTAAGGTTGAGATTGCCGCGGCACAAGACGCCTCGCAACGACAAAAGACGTCAGATTGCCGCGCGAAATACGCTCGCAATGACAAAAGGCGTCGGTACGGGGTAAAGGAGAATAGTATGCCGTGCGGCAAGAAAAGAAAAAGAACAAAAATCAAGACGCATAAGAGAAAAAAAAGACTGGCATCTCTGAGACATAAAAAGAGAAAAAGATAATGAAATTTTTGTGTGCGGTTGCCGTACTGCTGGTTTTTTCCAGCGGATGCGCCCATGTGCGCCGGGATGGCGGTTTGAAGACCTATGCACAGGGGCTTATCTATGAAAACAGGGAACAGCCCGGAGAGGCAATTGAACAGTACAGGGAAACCCTGCGTAAATCCGGAGAAAACAGTTATATTTACGTCAAGATGGGCAATCTGTACCTCAAAAAGCAGGACGCGGTAAATGCCAGAAAGTCTTTTTCCCGTGCGGTGAAGCTCAATCCTGCCGGGCACGAAGCGTTCTTCGGCATGGGGGTTGCGTATCTCATGGAGAAGAACAACAAGCTTGCCGCAACCTGCATGGAAAAAGGGCTTGTACTTGAGCCGGAAAACCATTCCGTCAGGATGCTTTTGTGCGATATCTACGTCGGGATGAACATGCTGAACGAAGCGGCAGGGCACTATGAAATTCTGCTGGATGAATATCCGGGCAACTACATCCTGCACTACAACTACGGCAATATTCTTGAGCGTCTCGGTAGAATTGAATCCGCGGAGAAGTCTTACCTGAAGACGGTGGAACTTTCTGATTTCTTCTGGAAAGGCTTTTTCTCTCTCGGAGTCCTCTACAACAAACAGGGAAAGGACAGGGAAGCGGCAAGGTATCTGGCAAGGGCGGTTGAGATAAACCCGCAGGATGGGATTTCATATTCCATTATGGCGGGCATACACTATAAGGAAGGAGATAACGAAAAAGCCAGGCGTTATCTCAATGAAGCCATAAGAAACGGGATAAAAACGTCTGAAATGTATAATTTTCTCGGAGTCATATATTCGGGGGAGGGGGACTATACAAAGGCGGAAGAGTCGTTCAGAGAAGGCATAAAGATAGAAGACAATTCCACCGGACGGTTTTATCTCGGAACGGTTTACGACAAGACCGGGCAGAAAGACAGTATGGTAGAAGAATTGAAACGGGCAATAGAGATAAACCCGGATAATGCAGGAGCCCTCAACTACCTCGGATACACCTATCTTCTGGAAAACAGGGATATAGAGGAAGCGTATGAGATGATTAAGAAAGCCTGCAGTATTGAGCCGGACAACGGTGCTTTTCTTGATAGTCTGGGGTGGGTTTACTATAAGAAGGGCATGTATGACCGGGCAAGAGAGTTGCTTGAAAAGGCGGCCGGACTTGAAAAAGATGCGGAGATTTTTGAACATCTGGGATATGTATACCTTGAACTGAAAGATTACACCAAAGCGCTCTACTGGTTTGTCCGGTCTTACGAGATGAGCAGTGACAGCGCTCTTCTTAAAATGATAGAGGAAGCAAAAGAAAGAATTAAAAATGAGCTTAATTGAAAGAGTTTCAAAAGACCCCGGACTGCTCAGAGAGTTTTCCTTAAAAG
The DNA here is from genome assembly GCA_964413825.1 of uncultured bacterium. Classification (GTDB taxonomy): domain Bacteria; phylum Ratteibacteria; class UBA8468; order B48-G9; family JAFGKM01; genus JAFGKM01. The sequence continues at coordinate 5,564 of CAYPTS010000014.1, read as the reverse complement.
AACTTGACGAACTTGCGGGAGAAATCCGCCGGGTGATAATAGAAACGGTATCGGCGACCGGCGGCCATCTTTCTTCAAATCTCGGCATTGTTGAACTGACGGTTGCGCTTCACAGGACCTTCTCCATCCCCCCGGATAAAATCATCTGGGACGTGGGGCACCAGTGTTATGCGCATAAACTTTTGACGGGCAGGCATAAGTGTTTTGCTAAACTGAGGCAGTATGAAGGTCTTTCAGGGTTTCCCTGTCCCGAGGAAAGCGTAACGGATTCTTTCAAAACCGGTCATGCGGGAACCGCTGTTTCTTCCGCCGCGGGACTCAAGGCGGGTTATGACCTTCTGAAGGATAACAGCAAGGTAGTAGCGGTCATAGGCGACGGTTCGCTTACCAACGGCCTCACCTTCGAAGGGCTGAATTTTATCGGCTCCCACAAGAAAAAAAACATTCTTGTTATTCTCAACGACAACAAGATGTCCATTTCCTCGACCAAGGGGGCGTTGTCGTATTATCTTACCAAGTTTATCTCTTCGCCTTTTTTGAACAGGCACAGGGAAGAATTGGTCGAGATGCTGAAAAAAATCCCTTCGATGGGCGATGAGATATTGCAGGCCGCCAAGAACTTTGAAAAAAAGACAAAATACCTTCTTATCCCCGGAGTTTTCTTTGAAAACCTCGGGTTAAGGTACTTCGGTCCCATAGACGGCCACGATACAAAACAGATTCTGGAAATTCTGGATAACATAAAAGACATAAAGGAACCGGTACTACTGCACATACTTACAAAGAAAGGGAAGGGATATAAATTTGCGGAAGAAAAACCTGACGATTTTCACGGAGCGGGCCCTTTTGAGATTGAAACCGGGAAGTTTTTGAAAAACTCCAACGGCACAAGCTTTCCGGGAATGTGCGCCGGCCGGACCCTTGAAAAAATCGCCGGGAAGGATGAAAAACTCGTCGTGCTGACCGCGGCGATGGAGAAGGGCCTCGGCCTGGAAAACTTTGCCGGAAGGTTTCCCGACAGGTTTTTTGACGTGGGAATTGCGGAAGGGCACGGCATAGTTTTTGCGGCAGGACTTGCAAAAGCCGGAATGAAGGTTGTGATGGCGATTTACTCGACGTTTTTGCAGCGAGGATACGACCAGATTTTTCACGATGTCTGTCTTCAGAAACTGCCTGTTACGTTTCTCGTCGACAGGGCGGGGATTGTGGGAGAAGACGGTCCTACCCACCACGGGGTTTTTGACATTTCCTTTCTGCGGACGCTGCCAGGGCTGAAGATTTACACTCCCTATAGCATTGAGAATTTTGAGAAATTGATTGAAGCGGGCGTCAATGAAAAAATGCCATGTTTCATAAGATATCCGAAAGGCGTACTGCCGGAAAAATGTGAGTCTTTGGAGGTTCAGGGAAGCAGGGACGTTGTTCTTGCCTGCGGCAGTATGGCCGAACCTGCCCTGGCCGCCTGCAGGATACTCGCGGGGGACGGAATGCCGTTTTCTTTCTTCCCTGTGGATACCGTCAAGCCTGTGGATGAAAAACTGATGGAGGGGAAAATAAATTCTTTTGACAGAATAGTAACCGTGGAGGAAAATAGTATTGTCGGAGGGTTCGGGTCATCGGTAATGGAGTATTTTAACAACGCAAAAAAAGTTTTCAGGATAGGACTGCCGGATGTTTTCATAGAGCAGGGGAACAGGAATATCTTGCTTGAGAAATACGGGCTGACTGCCGAAGGCATAGTACGGCAGATAAAGAGGATTATCCAATGATTAGAAAGGTCTTTGTTCTTGCGAATAAAAAAATAAAGGGGATAGATAAGGAGAAGGAGAGGATTGAACGATTGTTGAAAAGGTGTGGAAAAGATGTGCAAAACTCTCCTGAAGATGTGGATTTGATTGTCACCATGGGCGGGGACGGAACCTTTTTGAAAGGTGTGCATCTCATAAAAAACCTGCAGACATTTGTTTACGGGATAAAGTACGGAAATGTTGGGTTTCTTGCCAACGGGGTCAAGGATATCGAGTCAAAACTGAAAAAAGTTGTTGATGGGAACTTCAAGGTGCAGAAAAGAATGCTGCTGGACGTTATTATTAAAAAAGGGAGCGGGACAGTAAGAGATGTGTGTCTCAACGAGGTTGTCGCATTCAGGAAAGGAATAAGGATAATCGAGGTGACCGCTGCCGGTTCAAGGGAGACTATTTTCAGTCGGTTGAGGGGAGACGGGCTTATAATTTCCACTCCCACCGGTTCAACCGCTCATTCTCTGTCTGCCGGGGGTCCTGTAATTGCCCCGGATATGGAGTGCCTGCTTATTCTTCCGGTTTGCCCGCATACGGTTTCCTGGCGGCCGGTTATTGTTCCGCCGGACGAAAAAATCACGCTTTCCGTTTCTCCGGAAGCGGTGCTGGCGGTTGACGGACAGAGAGAGTTTGAGGTTGGCGCGTCGGATTCCATAACCGTAAAGAAGTCAGCAAAAAGCGTAAAGATAATCATGGACGACAGTGTTTTTTTCAGGAAACTGGAGTCAAAATTCAACTGGGGTGCGTAAGAAATGTTTATAATAAAAGTGGATAAGGAAAGGTGTAAATCCTGCGGTTTATGCATTGAGGTCTGTCCGAATAAAGTATTCAGATTGTCTAAAAACTTCAACAAGGCGGGTTATCATTACGTAGAAGCGGAGGGAGAAGGGAAAAATAATTGTTCAGGGTGCCAGAAGTGTGTTATTATGTGTCCCGACGTTGCCATAGAAATCTATAAAAAAGAGGATAAAACAAAATCATAAGCCCCTCACCGCTTGTCATTGCGAGGCAAAGCCAAAGCAATCTCATATTAAGGTTGGGATTGCCGCGTAGAAAGCACTCGCAACGACAAAAAGCGTCGGTTCGGGGTAAAGGAGACAGAAATGAAGATAGGAGTTATTCCTGATTGTTTCAGGATACCCATAAGGGATGGGATTAAGAAAGCATCGGAACTTAAGATGGACGGCATACAGCCTTATGCGACACACGGAGACCTTGACCCGAAGAACCTGACAGGGACAGGCAGGGACGACCTGAAGTCTCTTGTGGAAAAACTCGGGTTGACGATATCCGCGTTCGTGGGGGATTTCGGTGTGGGCTTTGCAAATCCGGAAAAGATTGAATGGGTGGTTGGCAGGACGAAAGAGGTGGTTGACCTCGCGGTTGACCTTGGGGTTAACGTGGTGACCACGCACATAGGAACTGTGCCCGAAGATGAAAATGCTCCCGCATGGAAGATGATGCTTGCTTCTCTGCCGGAGGTCGGCACTTATGCCTATGAACGCGGTGTTTTTCTTGCTACCGAAACCGGACCCGAAACAGCTGTCCTGTTGAAGAAGCTTCTTGATACCATAGGAAATCCGGGGTTGCGTGCAAACTATGACCCGGCCAACCTTGTCATGGTAGTGGGAGATGACCCTGTAAAGGGCGTATACACCCTGAAAGATTACATAGTCCATACGCATGCGAAAGACGGGAAAAAACTGCCTGAAGAGAATGGGCAAAAAAGATGGAAAGAGATGCCTCTGGGTGAAGGCAACGTGGATTTCCCTGAATATCTGAAGGCGATGAAAGATATAGGCTATGACGGATTTTTCACGATAGAGAGAGAAGTCGGGGACAATCCTGAAGCGGATATTATTAAGGCAAGGGATTTTTTGAGAGACCTGTCAAAGAAGATAGGTATCTGAACAGCAGGCTGTCCAATTTCCTTTTACGCTTTTTCCGGAAAATCGTGTAAGTATTTCAGGATTAAAGGAACGTTATGTTCCCAGTCCGTGGGAAGCTCTTCACTTATCATAAGGCAAAAGTGGTACGGCCCTGCCTCTCTTATCATATTACTCACATTTGCGAGCAACTCCATTTCCGGAAGTCTGTACCATGCGAGAGATGGATGGAGCCAGAAGAATTTATCCGGCCATAAATTTCTCGCTTCACCAATGGTCATATCCCCCTCAGGTGCTGGAGTCAGAGAATCAATGCCGTAAATAGCGGACTGAGCTATATCCTCGGAAACCTTACGCAGTTTTCCGTCATAATGAACATGCAGTTTCTGATTGTTTTTCTTCAATATATTTATAATCTTGTGATATACTGGTGTTAAATATTGACGGTATAACTTCGGCCCCATAGTTTCAATTGAGAGGTTTTCCCATAGCTTAATATGCCCTACCGGCGTCCTCGATAGCAACTTGATTTCCTGAAAGAGAATATCGTTCATTATTTCAATCAGTTCAATCAATTCTCCCTCTCCTGTCGCAATGTCCAGAGAGAATCGTTCCAGTCCAGCGTAATCAATCTGTATGGATTGAAAAGCCGTCCTGCGCAGATATGGGCATACAAACGTCATGCCGTTTGTGCCCGCCTTGTCTTCGGCGTTTTCAAACATCCCTGCAACCTCCACCGGATGCGTATCTATAAATGCGTACTTCAATATCCTATAATCTTTCACACTCTTAATCAAATATTCCTGTCTCCACTCCCCGAGATACCACTCATGGAGTTCGCCGATATCCGTAATCCATCTTATATCCCTGCGTTCATTTCCATGAGAATCCCTGCTTTTTGTTTCAACAATCTCTACATTCGGCTGATAGTATTTTAAAGGATATGCATGATTAATCTGCGCCAGCCCTTTTTTAAATAAACCTTCCCAGTCAATATTGCGGTTTTCCACGAACCAGTCGTAGACAGCAAAAACCGGTTCTTTTACAGGCTTACCTGAAAGAGCATTCTCCAACCTAAACCGATTCGTATTATTACATTTCATTTTTTATAAAACAGGATTCCCGAAATCAGGCACTTCAAGCAGAACACCGCCCTGTTTAGCAGATTCATGCGCAATCAGGCCGGGAGCAAGATACCGTGCGGCCTGCCATACGTTGTTCGGAGGTTGTTTTCCTCTAACGCATGCCATTATGAAATCATCAATAAGGAATTGGTGCGATCCATTGTGTCCATTTGGAAGGCCTATGTATTCCTTTGGCAGGCGTTCAACAGGATGAATTTTTGATACGTCGCAGTGCGTCCCGTCGGTCGAAGTAACCTTTGCCATTTCTTTATTAATTTGCTCAGCGGGGACGCCTGAACAGGCAAGCTCCTCTCCCAGATTCACACAAAGCTTTCTATCCTTGACAAGCCAGGATGCAGCACGGAGCGTTGGAAGAGTTTCCGTCCCTCCCCATTGTTCCTCGTAACTGCCTTCAGTTCCATAAAGACTCATGCCAACTGTTCCCGGGTGTCCGACTCTGCGGAACTCATTTATCCTGCATATACTGCCGTCCGACATGCGCATAAGGGCAGTCTCGTTGCTGAACTCGTTATCCCATAAGTTTACACCTTTGCGGAATAAACCATCGTTATGTTTATCCGCAAATCCCATACAGGAAACATGCGTCGCGTGAGCACCCGTTACCGAAACAATCAGACTCATTGAATGGGTGGGATAATGCATGGGAGGCGCTCCTGCAAACTTTTTCCATTGCTCACCTCCACGCCATTTCATGACATCATACGTGCCATGGTCAAAATCGTGATAATATTCAC
>CAYPTS010000013.1:0-32202 GCA_964413825.1 uncultured bacterium | reverse complement strand
TCGCCGCAAGGATAGCAATGATAGCAACCACCACCAGCAGTTCGATTAAAGTGAAACCATGTGATTTACGAAAAGACATTTTCCCCTTATGCATTTTTTTCTCCTGTTTTTACAAGATTAAATTCTAACTACGTTTAAAATAAAACGCACTACTACAGCACTACATGATTGCTCATACAATCACCTCCTTATAGGCTGTTCAGATATTAATAAATGCAGTATCTTTGCTCTGCTGCTTCCGCTCAATCCGCCATCGGCATATTGTTTCGGCTTCCTTTAATATTTTATCCAAGTCCCCGCCAAAACGCAGCCATTGCTCTACCGACGACTCTATGATGCTTCGCACAGAAAATATATCCAAGCATCTGCAATATAGCAATTCTCCTTCTGCTGCCGATTTTTGTTGTATCTTCAAACGTTCGGAAGAAATATCCGGTGGAACAATTGATTTCATCGCAGGTAAACTGTTCACGTGGGAAGCAATAATCTTTTGGCCTTCTTCTGAAAAAATAAACTTCAGAAATTCCAAACAACCTTCTATATCTGAACTTTTATTGCTTATAGAGATGGGAGAACTGCTCAATGTATCAACGCTGTCCGGCATAAAAGGAAACGGCATTGCCTCTATTTCAAAGCCCTTATCATCCTTCCCTTTGATAAAAGAATATCCCTCGAAAATTGCCGAACTTCCGTTCATTGACATATCCATCGGATTATTTGCTCTTATATCCGACCAAAAAGGAGCAATCTTTTCTTCAACTATCATCTTTTTGAGAAAATCAACTGCCCGTTTCATCGCGGGGGTATCCAGCTCACATTGTCCGTTTTCATCCACGAAAGAAACACCGCTATGAAAAAAATAATTCATATATCCCATCAAAGCGAATCCCCATTTGAAATCATTTTCAGCCGCTTGCCGCTTTAATTGCACTGAATAATCAAGGACATTTTCCCATGTCCATGATAATCTCGGCATATTCATACGGAGCCGTCGAAAAAAGGTTTTGTTCAATACGATGAGCGAGGATATCAGGTAAGGACTGATACCCCATATACGATTTCTGCTATCCGACATAAATGCATTTTCATAATAGTCTTTCCGTTCCAACGTGCCGAATAACTGAGACAAATCCAAGCAGTCCAATGAATGGAAATCGCTGTTATTCATGTACGAGAGATGCGAAGAGAGCAACATGTCGGGTGTTTTGTCCGAAGCATCCATTGGAGAAATTTCCCTATCCGGCCTATGCTGAATAACAACAGAAATATTTGAATGTTTCTTATTGAAAACATTTGCCATATGATTCCACATAGAGATTTCGTATTCACTGGGGAAGGAAAAAGTTATATGCCGTGCAGGTATATTTATCCACGGAACATATAAATCGTCCAATCCCTGCCCTGATTCTTCTTTGCTCCGCAATGCCAGTGTTTTTTCTTCGGAAACGAATGTACCGATACGCGGTTTTCTTACGAGCAAGCCTTCATTCTCAAGCATACGCATCGCATTAACAATCGTAGATTGTCCGACAGAATATTTATCCTTAAGGTTCTTAACGGAAGGTAAAACAGTACCGGGAAACTTTTTTATTATATCCTGTTTCAAAAGATTATAGATTTCTCTGGTTCTGATTCCACGAAAATCCGATGTCTTCTTCCTGCTAAGTACTGTTGTATTCATTATGGTATAATTATATCACATATATTTTTTTTGTCAAATCTGATATTCGGCGGGGTTTCAGGGGAATCACCAATTGTCATGTGGTATGCAAAAATAAAAATGAGGGTACAGATGAAGATTTCGAACAATTTTTTTATTACATATTTACCTTTTTTTTCATTTTTAATATACTTATGTTAATATTTTGATATCTTTGGATGGAGGAGCCCTTATATGGGAAGAAAATTCTGGATGCCGTTTGAGGAAGCCGAAAAGTTCATGGTCAGGGTCTTCCGGGCGCTCGGCGTGCCGGAAAATGACGCCGGGATATGCGCGGACGTCCTTATAACGGCTGACAAGCGGGGCATAGATTCACACGGTGTCGGCAGACTGAAACCGATATACTATGACCGGATAAAAGACGGGATACTCAATCCCGTAACAAATATTGAAATTGTAAAAGAGGGACCTACGACTGCGGTTCTCGACGGACACGACGGAATGGGTTTCGTTGTAGCAAAAAAAGCAATGCAGATGTGTGTGGAGAAGGCAAAAAAATACGGAACCGGAATGGCTGTTGCGAGAAACTCAAGCCACTACGGCGCCGCTTGCTACTACCCTCTGATGGCGATAAAAAACGGGATGATAGGTATTACCGGAACCAACGCAAGACCTTCCACTGCACCGACATTCGGAGTGGAAAACATGCTCGGGACAAATCCTCTGACCATCGGAATCCCTTCGGATGAGCCGTTCCCTTTCATGATAGACTGCGCAACGTCAATCACGCAAAGGGGAAAGATTGAGGCTTATTCGAGGGAGGGAAAGAAGACCCCGAAAGGCTGGGTGATAGATGAAAAAGGCAGGTGCAGAAGCGATACCGACGCAATTTTAAAAGACCTCGTAAAAGGAACCGCCGCACTCCTTCCGCTTGGAGGCCCCGGAGAAGAAACAGGCGGATATAAGGGCTACGGATACTCCACGGCCGTTGAGATACTGTCGGCCGCGCTCCAGGGCGGAAAATACATGAAAGGTCTTCTCGGATACGATAAGAACGGCAAAAAAATCCCGTACAGTCTCGGCCATTTCTTCATAGCAATCAACATAGAATCTTTTATTGAACTCCGGACATTCAAGAGGATAACAGGAAATATTCTTAGAGACCTGCGGAATTCAAAGAAAGCGCCCGGTCAAAAAAGAATCTACACCGCCGGAGAAAAAGAATACGAGGCATGGAAGGAGAGAAAGAATAAAGGGGTGCCTCTGGGAAATACACTGAAACAGCAATTCATTCAGATGAGAGACGAACTGCACCTTAACGTGAAATTCAAATTTGAATAAGAAATTCTCTGGTTATCTCTTCGGCGGCGTTCCTGCCGTCGCCGGAAATTTTAAGCCATGTACCGTTTTCTTTCCGGAACCACGTTAACTGTTTTTTGGCAAGATTTCTTGTTTTCTGCTTTATGCCGGACTTCAGTTCATCAAAGGCAGTTTTTCCGTCAAGATAATCCAGTATCTCCACGTATCCTATCGGCGCCTTGCCCCGTAGATATCCGGAATAACCTTTATCCCTTAACCTTTCAACCTCTTCAAGCCAGCCGGCTTCAAACATGTCGTCTACCCTCTTCTCTATCCTTTCATACATCTCCTGCCTGTCCCGGCAAAGTATGAAATATAGTTTTTCATCTTCTCCCAGCACCGGCTCCGGATTCTGTTCATGCCAGAAACTCATGCGTTTGCCGGTCAGGTAATAGACCTCGAGAGCCCGGCGAATTCTTTTCCGGTCGTTGCGGTGAATGGTTTCCGCCAGCACCGGGTCGACATCCCGAAGTTCGACAAACATCTCTTCCGTAGTCTTCTTTTCGAGCTCACTGCGAATTTCCCCCTGCTTTTCCCTGTCTCCGCCGGAAACTGTAAAAATTCCTTTAAAGAGACTGCGGAGGTAAAGCCCGCTTCCGCCGATTATTACCGGAACTCTGCCTTTTTCTCGTATCTCTTTGATTTTTTCGCGCGCCAGTTCCGCAAACCTGTACACATCAAAGTCGTCCTTGAGGGAAAGAAAGTCTATCAGATGGTGGGGCACTTCATTTCTCATCCATAAAGGCACCTTGTCTGTTCCTATGTTTATCTCCCTGTAAAACTGCCTGCTGTCCGCGGAAATAATCTCGCCGTTGATTTTCTTTGCAACCTCAAAAGCAACGGCGGATTTACCGATTCCGGTCGGTCCGCCTATAACCGATATTTTGTTCTCTTTTATTTTTTTACCCATTTCTTTCCTATGGTATCATATTAATTTGGTTAAAAAAAAACGGAAGGCGGGGAAAATGCGAAAAAATGAGTTTATTGGCTTGATGGAAAAATACGGGCAGGAACATATAATAAAACACCTCCATGCGCTTTCAGCGGAAGAGGAAGATGCTTTTTTGAAAAACGCATCCGGCCTGAATTTCGAGATAGTTTTTGGCCTATACGAAAAGTTTTCCAAGCAAAACGATACTCCCGCAAAACACAAAAAGATAGCGCCTCCCGACGTAATAGACGCAAAGGAAGAATGGACAGATGCTGTTCTTGAAATTGGGAAAAAAGCCGTTGCGGACGGACAAACGGCGGTAACCATCGTCGCCGGAGGCCAGGGAACAAGACTCGGATACCCGCATCCGAAAGGGATGTTCCCTGTCTCGCCGATTAAAGGCAAATCGCTTTTTCAGATTAACTGTGAAAAAGTCCTCGCGCTTTCTTTAAAATACGGCGTAAACATTCCTCTCCTGATAATGTGCAATCCTGAAACCCTCGAAGAAATAAGGGGGTTTTTCAGAGAACACCGATTCTTCGGACTTGAGGAGGAGAACGTCTTTTTCTTTACCCAGGAAATGCTGCCTTCTGTAACACCGGATAAAAAACTGATTATAAAAGATAAAACGGCTCTCCTGTCAAACCCTGACGGACACGGCGGCTCTCTCAAAGCGCTGTGGCAGTCAGGGCTATTGGAAAAACTCGAAAGTGCGGGAATAACAAAAATCTTTTACTGCCATATAGACAACCCTCTTGTCAAGGTTGCCGACCCGCTGTTTCTCGGCTGGCATATAAAGGAAAAAGCGGATTTTTCACTGAAGGTGGTGCGTAAACGCTCTTCGGACGAAAAGGTGGGCAACTTCGTAGTGGCCGACGGTAAACCGCGCATGATAGAATACATAGAACTTCCGGACGAACTCCGCGGCATGAAAGACGCCTGCGGCAATCCGGTTTTCTGGGCAGGCAGTATAGGAATACATTTCATCAATACAGACTTCATCAGAAATATAAACAAAAACGGTTTTGCCCTTCCCTACCACAGGCAGGTGAAGAAAATAAGTTCAGGGGAAGATTCGGGAGAAAGAACAATCTGGAAGTTCGAAACATTTGTCTTCGACGCCCTGCCTCTTGCAGGAAAGGTATACTGCATGGAAACACCGAGGGATGAGGAGTTTGCACCCCTAAAAAACAGGGATGGAGCAGACTCACCGGATGAAGTGGGAAAAGCGATGCTGAACTTCTATAAGAAACAGTTGCATTCTGCAGGCATCTCCGTTGCACCGGAAGCAAAAGCGGAAATCAGCCCCCTCGCCGACCTAAAAAAAACAAAACTGCCTGCTTCAATAACAAAAGACACTTACATACAATAAAATCTGAGATTCCGACATAAGAATCCTTGGTACTGAGGGGAAAAGAAAGAGTTGACGTGCGAGTGTGGAAGCACAGTCATAAGACAAGGTGAAAAGCACCAAGCATTCGGACGATTACCTTGCTCGGAGCTGTGTGAACCCTACGTAGCCTTGGCGAAGGAGGGTGAGTTCTCCGAGAGTCCGATTTCACCGTAGTTCTTATCTGTGCTGGAGCCAAAGCCCGTAGGGCTGTTTCGAGCATGGAAACTGCTTTCTTTCCTCTCTGTTTCCTTATGTCGGAACTTGAGTTACATACAATAAAATTGAATTTAGCGGCACTTTCATAGTATAATATATTTTTAGGTGCGATATTTCACTGTAAACTTTCTATCAACTATTTTATTTTGGGGCAGTGGCTCAATGGGAGAGCGTCCGCTTCGCATGCGGAAGGTTGGCGGTTCAACTCCGCTCTGCTCCACTTACAGCCAACCTTCAAAGGGGTGCAGGGAAAAGGATTTTCCCGCGCATTTTGCTTTGGGGGGAGAATATTAGGAAGGGGGAAACTCCCCCTCCTAAAGAGCGGATGCGATGGTTGGCGGTTCAACTCCGCTCTGCTCCACCTGCGCTCGGAGAAACGAGCTTCTGCGGACAAGTCCACTTATGAAGATACTGCTGACAAACGACGACGGAGTCTACTCCGAGGGGCTTCGCATCCTATGGGAATATCTCAAAAAACTCGGAGATGTTTCCGTGGTCGTTCCGGAAAACGAGAAAAGCGCCGTTGCACATGCCATTAACCTCTTTACCCCCCTGAAAATACGCCGCATAAAAATGGAGCATGAATTCAATACATACGTTGTCAACGGAACGCCTGTCGACTGCGTCAAGATAGGCGTGAATTCCATACTGAAACAAAAAACCGACCTGCTTGTTTCCGGTATAAACCCCTGCGCCAACCTCGGAATGGACGTTTTATACTCCGGCACGGTCTCGGCGGCTGCCGAAGGCGCCATACTGGGGATTCCTTCAATCTCGGTATCAATCGACGGATGCAGGAATTTCCATTTCGATACCGCCGCCGCGGCAGCGGTAAAGATAATACAGAAAATGAAAAACATCCCTTTTCCGAAAGACACCATCCTGAACGTAAACGTTCCGAACATGCCCGCGGCGGAAATAAAAGGCGTACGCCTGACATACCAGAGCGAAGCAAGGTTCCAGGAAGAATACGAAGAGCGGAAAGACCCGAGAGGAGGTTCTTATTTCTGGCTTAAGGGCGTCTTCCGCGAAGTGGACGGAGAAAAGGAAAGCGACGTTGCAACGGTTAAAAAAGGTTTTATATCCGTAACTCCCCTGCATCTTAATCTTACCGACCGCAGTTTCTTATCCGACCTGAAGAAAAAGAAATTTGAAGACATTCACTTAAAGTAGTATAATATATTGTTTTGAACAAAATCACAGGCCCCTCACAAGAAAGATTAGCATGTGAGAGTTCGGGACAAGGGAGGCACAAAATGTCATTTACTTATAAACCGCATAAACTGAAGAACAAACGCAAGAAAGGTTTCCTCGTTAAGATGAGCAGTAAAAACGGAAGGAAAGTAATAAACAGCAGAAGAAGCAAAGGCAGAAAAAGACTTGCCTGCGCATGAAAAAAAAAGTTCATATACTTATAAAAACAGGCAGGCGATACAACTCATCCTTCTTCCGTTTACACGCAAAATCCTCGGATAAGTACAAGACCGGTTTCGTTGCGAACAGGAAAACTGGAAACGCCTCGGCGAGAACCCGCATCAAACGCATCATAAGGGAATTCTGGAGAAGGAATTTCACAACCGGAGATTTTCTGTTCATTCTGAAACCCGAAATAGCAAAAGCGGAAAAAAGCAGTATTACCAAGGAACTCGAGACAACGTCAGACAGAATAAAAAAATGCGGAAACTCATGATTTTTGTCATCCGGTGCTATCAAACTGCAATTTCACCCATGCTGGGCAGCCGGTGCAGGTTTTACCCTACGTGTTCGTCTTTCACAATTGAAGCGATAGAGAAACTCGGGCCGAAAGGCATATTTCTCGGAATGCGGAGGATACTCAAGTGCCACCCCTTTAACAGGGGAGGCTACGACCCTATTGAAAAATGGATAAAATAAAAGAAGAACTCAGGCTCGTCATCGCTTTCGCCCTCGCGGTAATCATCATAATGCTCTTCGGGAGAACACAGGTAAGGCCGACTCCCGAATCCAAACCTCCGGCGGAAACGCCGGCCGCCGTTCAGGAAGAACAGAAACCTCCGGATGAAAAACCGGCCGTGTTGACTTCTCTGCCCGAACCGCCGCCAGCCGGAGAAGAAAAAACATATGAAACCGGCCGTTACATAATAAAAATTGACACCGCGGGGGGAATGATAAAAGACATCGGACTTAAAGAATACACAAGAAAAGGCGAAACGTCCCTTGCCGTTTTCGAAGACTCCGACCTGCTGTTGGACCACACGGCAAACAGTACGCCCTCATCCCCTGCGATGTATACGGTGGAAAAGACAGACAACCTCATCAAACTGCAGACCGCCGCAAAAAACACCGTTACAGAAAAGACAATCGAAATTCCCGAAGATTCATACACGTTTAAGTCAGGCATAAAAATCCACAACACCGGAAAAGAGGTTTTCAATCTCAAGGATTACACCGTAAGCGCCGGCAGAATAGCCATCCAGGCAAAAAATAAAGGCGAGCGGGAATTAACCCCGCCTGAAATAATCATCAATGCCGGCGGCAGAACGGTAAAGCACAATGCAACGCGGATAAAAGAAGCCGCCCTGTATGATGATACCTCGTGGATTGCCGTGAAACAGAGATACGGCCTTGTTTTTATACGTACGGAAACCGCGGCTAAAAGTTTTGTTTCCGCTGAAAACAGCATGGTAAAAATAGGCTTTGCGTATGATAACGTTACCGTCGCTCCGGGCGCAACCGAAGAACTGAAGTTTTCTTTTTATGCGGGCCCCTCGGACTATTTCGTCGCAGGCAAAGAAATACCGGACAAGAGCATCTTCGGCACGGGCTTTTTCACGGCCATGGGCAGAATTCTCTTTACCGGACTCTCGTACATCCACAAAGTCATACCCAACTGGGGCTGGGCAATAATCCTGCTGACCATAGTAATAAAAATAATATTCTTCCCCCTGACACAGAAAAGTTTAAAATCAATGAAAGCGATGCAGAAACTGCGGCCTTATCTCCAGGATGTACAGAAAAAATACAAAGGCAATCCCCAGCAGATGCAGAAAGAACTGATGAACCTGTACAAGGAATACAAGATAAACCCGTTCGGAGGATGTCTGCCGATGCTGATACAGTTTCCGATATTCATAGGTTTTTTCATAGCGTTGAGAAATTCTGTTTTCCTGAGAGGCGCTTCCTTCGGACTGTGGATAACCGACCTGTCGCAGCCCGATACGATTACGCGTATAGGGGACTTTAATGTGAACCTTTTGCCGGTAATAATGGCGGCAACCTCGTTCTGGCAGCAGAAACTTACCCCGCAGGAACCGTCGCAGAAAGCACTGGTATACATGATGCCTGTCATGTTTCTGTTCCTTTTCTACAACTTCTCGTCAGGGCTTTTGCTTTACTGGATAACAATGAATATGGCGGGATTGGTTGAGCAGTATTTCGTCCACAAAAAATAATACCGCACAGTATGTTGCACCGTACCGCCTTCATCTTTCACTCAGGCGAGATGGAAACGGATTTATATTTCGAAAGTTTGCGCAACAAGTCTTCGGCGGCCTGCATTTCTGCATCCTTTTTGGTCGACCCCGCACCCCTGCCCACATACTTTCTTCCCGGAATTTTCGCCTTGAAAACATACGTTTTTTTGTGAGGGGGGCCTTTCTCCGAAACCGGTGCATACTGCGCATCCGCGCCGAAATGCTTTTTCGACACTGCCGCAAGAATGTTTTTATGATTTCTGATGGGCTCAATTTTTTTGTTAAGGATAATTTTCTTTATGAAAATCTCCGCCTTTTTCCACCCGCTGTCGAGAAATATGGCTCCTATGAGTCCTTCAACGAAATTGTCCAGTTTCGGAACTTCGTAGTTATTGTACCTGACGAACTTCTCAAGTTTCATGGAAAGCCCCGCATTATGCAGGTATTTACTGTTCACGTATGCGGACTTCAAATCCGTAAGAAACGACTCTTCAGCCGACGGGTATTCCTTGAAAATGTTTATGCCGACAACCGCATCGAGAACCAGGTCGCCGAGAAACTCCAGCCTTTCATAGGACCCGACGCTTTCATAAGAAGGATGGGTAAGCGCCTGCACAAGCAGTTCCTTTTTTCTGAACCTGTACCCGATTACGGATTCCAGTTTTTCTATCTTTTTCGCCTGCATATTATGACCCCCGTAAAAACAACGGAAAGAATAAAAAGAGGCATGTCCCCGAACTGCGAATAGAACGTTTTGCCTTTAACCAGAGGGACGGCGCCGGACAGAACGCCCTCCACAAAAATCTTTTCCTCGCGTTCGGCAACATAGTTTTCAACAAACCCGTAGGGAGAGACGATACCGCTGATGCCGGAAAGCGCCGACTGAACAAAATATCTTCCGGTTTCAGCCGCCCTTATGGCATTGTGCGCAAAGTGCTGATACGGACCGGCAGACCTGCCGAACCAGGAATCGTTGGTTATAACTATGAACAGTTCACCCCCCTGCTTAACGCAGTCGGCAGACATGTCCGGAAAGACATTTTCGAAACATATGAGCGGCGCTATCCTGATATCCCCCGCGGTGAAAAGCGCCGGGGCATCGCCGTGTTTTGTTTCCGGTATATATTCTTCTATTTTCCAGTAGATATTTCTTATTATCCCGCACTTTCCTCCCGGAACAAACTCTCCGTAAGGAACGAGATGAACTTTATTGTATGACTGGACGCTGTCTCCCGCAATTAACAGAGCTGAGTTGTAAATGCAGTCGTCCGCTCCGGTAAACGTCCCAAGGAGAAGTCCGAAGCCGTGTTCTGCTGTCAAGAGTTTCAATCTCTCAAGAACGTCCGGGTATTCGTCAATGTTTTCGGGAAAACTGCCTTCAGGCCATACCACAATTTCGGGCCTGTTATTCCACAGATTTTCAAGCGTAATAGACTCAACCGCCTCAAGAGTCTTATATGGATTTTCCTCCATGGATGCATCTATATTCGGCTGAACCAGCATAACCGCCAGCATATCTGCATCCTTTATCCTGCCGTATACGATTTCGCGGGGCAAGAAAAAAACTCCCGTAAAAATTATGACAGAAACGAAAAATGAAACAAGATACTTTTTCCTGAACACATAAAAAATTGTAAGGTTGGCAAGCACAACAAGAAAGGAAATCCCGTATATACCGGACAATCCGGCAATTTTCAAAACGAAAGGATTCTGCCACTGGGAAAGGCCGAGCAGAAGCCATGGAAACCCTGTCATGAAACCTGCCTTTATTATTTCAAGAAGAACCCATATAGAAGCGGCTGTGAATATCCTGCCCCTTTCGGGAAGGGCAAAAACCAGGTAAAGAAAGACTCCCCAGTAAAGGGAAAGGTAGAACGCCAGCATAAGATAGAACAATCCCGCCGCATTATACAGCCATGAAAGTGAAATTGCATAGAACGCAAATCCCGAAACAATGCCGTAAAGGAGGTTTCGACCGGAATTTTCCTTCGCCGACAACAGCAGAGGCACCATTGCAAAAAATGCTATCGGCCATGCAACAAAAGGAGGGAAAGCCAAAGATAGGATGATACCGCCGGCAATACTGAGGGAGAGACAGAGAAGAGAACTCTTCTTTATATCAGTTTTCAAGCCTTATCCTGTTATTATCGTCAAGTTCCACAACTTTAATGTCCCACTTTTTAAGAATCTCGGACTCCTCGGCAAAAGACACCCCGAGAATAATCACCTCGTCGCCTTTTTCAAAGTGCCTTGCGGCAGGTCCGTTAAGACAGATGGTCCCTGAATTGGTTTCTCCTTCTATGGTATAGGTGGATATTCGCTTCCCGTTGTTAAGATTAAGAACCTGCACCATTTCCCCGGGGAAAATTCCGGCTTCTATGAGAACTTTCGTATCGATGGTTATACTGCCCTCGTAACGAAGATTTTTATCCGTCACCTTTCCGCCCTTTATCTTGCACCTGCACATGCATCTGTACATTTTCTGTCTCCTTCGGTTAAAATACATTTTTACCATTTCCGCCGTTCATTGTCAAATCCCAGGCCGCGCAATAAAAGTTTGACAAACGGGCAATGAAAGTATAAATTATTATAAAAGTCTTCTTTTACGGGAGTTCATTATGAGAAAAATATTTTTTGTTCTGATTGGTGTCTTTTTGCTGCTGTTTCAGGGCTGCGGAAAAAAAGCGGCGGAAGAGACTGTATTGCCTCTGACCGAAGATGAAATCCGGCAGGCACTGGATTTCGGCGCTGAAAATGCGGACTTATCCCTGACCGAGTTCACTTATGACTGGACGGTGAGCAAGGGATACGCCCAGGGAAAAGGAACCGCGACAATCATAACACCGTTTTTGCGTGTCGCCCTTTTAAGCAGGCAGGCGGCGCTCACAGGCAAAAAGCCCGATGACTACCTGATAAAAGCGGCAATGAGAGAAGATGCCGACCTCATAAATTTTGAGGTGATGCTGTTCGGCGGAAGCCCGAAATTCGGCAGAACGGTGCAATTCCTGCTGAAACACAACAACGAAGAAATCGAACCCTCGTATTCTTTTATGCCGCATTACAGCGAGATTGCCAGGGACTATACGCAAAGCGCAAAAGGCAGGGCCAAGTTTAAGAAAGAAGGAATACCGGAAAATGCAAAAATCACGCTTTCGGCATCTTTCAAACCCGAGGAAGAAATGGACGAGACTTCAGTCTGCGAATTTGCTTTCAACCTGGCTGAATACAAATAACAACAGTCTACAGCTTCCTCCCGTCTGCTGAAATCAATGAAAAGAATCTATCTTGACCGTAACGATTGCAATGTTTCCCAGGGCAAAATACACATAAGAGGCGGTACTTTCCATTACCTTAAAAAAGTCCTGCGCATGAAAACAAACGACGTTTTTACAGGATTTGACGGAACCGGCGCAGAATACACTGTAAACATACTCAATGCTGAAGGCAGCTCTATCGAAGGCACGCTGATTGAGACGAAAAAGAAACCTTCCGTTGAAACTCCTTTCAACCTGCAGATTTTCCAGAGCATACCTAAAAGCGGCAAGATGGATTTCATCATTCGGGAAGTCGCACAACTGGGAGTGAAAAAGGTAGTGCCCGTGATAAGCGCTCGGGTCATAGGCTCCCTGACTTCCGGAAAATCCTCTCGAAAAACAGAACGGTGGAGAAAAATAGCGGCGGAATCTTCAAAGGTGGCCGGAAGGGAACTTGTTACAGAGGTATCGGAAGCAATGCGGTTTGAAGACGCCGTCAAAACAAAATCCGACCTATTCATATTCTTCTGGGAAAGGGCATCAACGCCCCTGAGAAAAATAATATGCGGACTTCCGGCACTGAAAACAGATGCCCTCATTAAAATTTTCATCGGGCCTGAAGGCGGTTATACCGAAGAGGAAGTGACCCTTGCCGAAAAATGCGGCGCAGTAACGGCAAGCATCGGCAGAAGGATACTGAAGGTTGAGACCGCATCAGTCATAGCAACCGCACTCACCATCTACGAACTCGAAAACCGTTAAATTTACAGACGGGCTAAAATTCCCGACATAAGGAAACAGAGAGGAAAGAAAGCAGTTTCCTTTCCCCTCAGTACCAAGGATTCTTATGTCGGAACTTGAGAAACGAGCAATGATTTCTGATTAAGAAGGCAACCAGCCGCAAGCCGCAGGTTTCCGGCACGCCCGGTCAGGGGCAAAAGAGATACAGTTGACGGCGAGTGTGTAAGCACAGCTGCAAGACAAGGCGAAAAGCGCAAGCGTTCCGACCGATTACCTTGCCCGGAGCTGTCTGAACCCTCCGTAGCCTTGGCGAAGGAGGGTGAGTTCTCCGGGAGTCGGATTTCGCCGTAGTGCTTGCCTGTGCTGAAGCCCAAGCCCGAAGGGCTGTTTCCGAGTCCGGAAACTGGTATCCTTTTGCCATGGACTGCCTTCCGTCCTTAATCAGAAATTATTGAAACGAGATAGAGATTTGGAGGGTGCCGGGGTTTGTGGTATTATAAGTGGTTAAAGTTTACGGAGAGGAAAAATGGACAAGGTTATAATATTCGATACGACGTTGAGGGATGGTGAACAGTCGCCGGGAGCAAGCCTTACCAGCGAAGAGAAAATAAAGGTTGCGGAACAGCTGGAACGGCTCGGAGTGGATGTCATAGAAGCGGGGTTCCCCATTGCCTCCCCTGACGACGCAAAAGCTGTGAGCATTATCGGGGAACGGATAAAGAATTCCGTCGTCTGCGCCCTGGCAAGATGCAGGGAAGAAGACATAGAGGTTGCGCTCCGGGCGCTTGAAACCGCGGCGAAGCCCCGTCTTCACCTGTTCCTTGCAACGTCCGAGATACACAGGAAGTATAAATTCAACAAGGCAAAAGACGAGATTATAAAGATTGCCGCGGAAAAGGCCGCCTTTGCAAAAAAATACATTGACGACGTGGAGTTCTCGCCGGAAGATGCCACGAGAACCGAACCGGATTTCCTTCTTGAAGTGGCAACAAAGGTTGCGGAACTGGGCGTAAAGACAATTAACATACCCGATACCGTGGGATACACGATACCTTCGGAATACGGGCCTCTGATAAAACATCTCAGGGAAAACCTCCCTGACGGCGTTGTCATAAGCGTGCACTGCCACAATGACCTCGGACTGGCCGTGGCAAACTCCCTTACCGCCGTGCTAAACGGCGCGAGGCAGGTTGAGTGCACCATAAACGGCATAGGAGAACGGGCCGGAAGCGCTTCCCTCGAAGAAATAGTGATGAACCTTGCGGTCAGAAAAGATTTGTACCAACTTGAAACCGGAGTTGCAACGAAGGAACTTTTCAGGACAAGCCGGATGGTTTCCTCGCTGACAGGCGTCCCGGTACAGCCGAACAAGGCAATTATCGGACAGAACGCATTCCGCCATGAAGCCGGCATCCACCAGGACGGCATACTGAAAAACAGGGCGACCTATGAAATCATGAGCCCGGAAATGGTCGGCATACCCGAGAGTGAACTGGTTCTCGGTAAACACTCCGGACGGCACGCATTAAAGGCGCGCTTGGAAACGCTTGGCTTCCAGTTGGACGAAGGACAAATGGGAACGGTTTTTGAAAAATTCAAGAAACTCGCGGACAAAAAGAAAGACATCACCGACCTTGACCTCATCGTGATAACCGAGGAAGAGGAAGAAAAAACCGAAGAGTTGACCTATACACTTGAATATTTTCACATACTGTCGGGTTCTTCTACAGTTCCCAGCGCAACCGTCAGGATAAGAAAGGGCGAAGAGGTTTACGAAGACGCATCCAGAGGAGACGGGCCGGTAGACGCTCTTTATAAAGCAATAGACCGGCTGACAGGGATTTCCCCTGTGTTGAAAGAATACAAGATTACCGCGGTGACAGGCGGGCAGGATGCGCAGGGAGAGGTAATGGTGTCCCTTGAGATTGAAGGGCTAAAAATCTTCGGCAAAGGAGTAAGTACAGACATTATAGAGGCCAGCGGCAAGGCTTATCTAAACGCCGTCAACCGCTACATGATGAGGAGAAACCTGCAAAAGACAAAATACAAAGGGGCATGAATAATCTAACATTCACCCTCACCCCAACCCTCTCCCCTCAAGGGATAGAGGAAAAAAGAGGGGGTGGAAGAGAAAAAAATGACTATAACTGAAAAGATAATTGCGAAACATTCCGGCAAAGAAAACGTAAAGCCGGGTGAATTTGTGGAGAGTTCCGTAGACCTTGTACTGGCAAACGACATAACGGCTCCCCTGGCGATAGAAGAATTTGAAAAGGCCGGGGCGAAAAAGGTGTTCGACCCGGGAAAGATAGTCCTGGTACCGGACCATTTCACCCCCTGCAAGGATATAAAAAGCGCTGAACTGGTAAAGCGCCTGCGGGAGTTTTCGAAAAAACACGGGGTGCGGTTTTACGAGATAGGAAAAGTGGGCATTGAACACGCTCTTCTCCCGGAAGAAGGACTTACAATACCCGGGGACTTCATCATAGGCGCCGACAGCCACACCTGCACCTACGGAGCGGTGGGAGCGTTCTCCACAGGCATGGGAAGCACTGATATTGCGGCGGCAATGGTTACAGGCCGGGTATGGATAAAGGTGCCTCCGACAATAAGGTTTAACTATACCGGCAGGCGGAACAAGTACGTCGGCGGCAAGGACATTATACTTTACACCATAGGCAAGATCGGCGTGGACGGCGCATCCTATAAATCAATGGAGTTTACAGGCGAAACCATACGCAACCTGCCCATGGACGACAGGTTCACCATCTGCAACATGGCGATAGAAGCCGGCGCCAAAAACGGAATTATCGAACCGGATGACATAACTCAATCCTATATTGAAGAAATTACTGGGAGCAAGCCGGAAACGTTGGGAAGCGACCGCGACGCAGAATACGAAAAAACAATCGGGATTGACGCCGAAAAAATCCAGCCGCAGGTTGCCGCGCCACACCTGCCGTCCAATTCAAAAGACGTAACCGAGTATTCCGACGTAAGGATTGACCAGTCGGTCATCGGCTCCTGCACCAACGGCAGGATAAGCGATTTGCGCAGGGCGGCGGGGGTACTGAACGGACAGACCGTTCACCCGGACGTAAGATGCATAATAATACCGGCGACGCAGAAAATTTACGGGCAGGCGCTCAAGGAAGGATTGATAGAGGTTTTCCTTGCCGCCAACTGCGTGATAAGCCCGCCAACGTGCGGTCCGTGCCTCGGCGGGCATATGGGCGTGCTGGGCAAAGGCGAAACGGCAATCGCAACTACCAACAGGAATTTCATAGGCAGGATGGGACATACGGAAAGTTACGTATACCTTTCAAATCCTGAGGTGGCGGCGGCAAGCGCAATAAAAGGGAAAATCTGCCATCCCGACATGATATAAGAGAAAAGTTTTTCAGGAGGGAGTAATGGAAACAAAAGGAAAGGCATGGAAATTCGGCAGCCACGTCAATACAGACGACATCATCGCGGCTAAGTATCTTAACACAACCGACGTAAAAGAACTCGCTTCCCACTGCATGGAAAGTCTGATGTGCGATTTTCCCGTAAAAGCAAAACGGGGAGATATCCTTGTGGCAGGTGAAAACTTCGGATGCGGCTCAAGCAGGGAACATGCCCCTGTTTCCATCAAGGGTTGCGGCATATCGGCAGTGATAGCGAAAAGTTTCGCCCGCATTTTTTTGAGAAACTCCATAAACATCGGGTTGCCCGTGATTGAACTGCCGGAAGCGGACGAAATAGAAGAAGGGAACGAAGTAGAGGTGGACTTTGAAAACGGAACCATAAAAAATTTATCCAAAAACAAAACGTATGCGTTTGCAAAATATCCCGAGTTTCTTCAGGGAATAATAAAAACCGGAGGGCTGATGAAATGGGTTCAGGAAAAACATATAAAATCGGAGTAATTCCCGGAGACGGGATAGGTGCGGAAATAATACGGGAAGGAATGAAGGTTGTCAGTGCGGCATCCGACAGGTTCGGATTCAAAATGGAAACCGTTGATTATGATTTCGGCGGGGACCGGTATCTTAAAACCGGAGAGGCCCTCCCTGATTCGGCAATAGAGGAATTCAGGAAACTCGACACCATATACCTCGGAGCCGTAGGGCATCCGGACGTTGCGCCCGGAATACTTGAAAAAGGAATACTCCTGCGCATAAGATTTGAACTCGACCAGTATATCAACCTGCGTCCCGTAAAACTCTATCCCGGAGTATGGCATCCCCTGAAAGACAAAGGACCGCAACATATTGACTACGTGGTCGTCAGGGAGAACACCGAAGGCGCTTACAGCGGCATAGGCGGCTGCGTAAAAAAAGACACGCAGGATGAAATTGCCACGCAACTGGACGTAAACACGAGAAAGGGAGTTGAAAGGTGCATAAGGTATGCTTTTCAATACGCGGTAAAGCGTAACAGAAAGAAAACGCTGACGGTCGTTGACAAGGCGAATGTCCTGACCTATTCCGGGGACCTCTGGAGAAGAGCCGCGAAAGATTTGAACAAGGAATTTTCCGACATAAAACTCGATTTTGCGTTCGTAGATGCAACCTGCATGTGGATGGTAAAAAATCCCGAGTGGTTTGACGTCCTTGTGACAAACAATCTGTTCGGGGATATTATTACCGACCTTGCGGCGATGACGCAGGGCGGACTGGGCATAGCCGCCGGCGGAAACATCAACCCTGAAGGTGTGAGCATGTTTGAACCCATACACGGTTCGGCCCCCAAGTATACAGGCAAGAATGTTGCCTGCCCCATTGCAACCATATCCGCCGGTGGCATGATGCTGGAAACCCTCGGGGAAGAGAAAGCGGCGGCGGCAATAGAAAACGCCATAATAAAAGCGACCGGCGAAGGGCACATAAAGAGTCTGGAAGCCGGAAAGATGGGAATGGGCACCGACGGCGTGGGCGACCTGCTTGCAAAGTTCGTCACCGAAGTCTGATTCGTTCATATAAAAAAAGAAAGGCAGTACAATGATTCCCCTTAATAAGGTAAGGACGGGCAGGTACAGGATCATAAGCATAAATCCGACCTGTCCCGGCGCAAGAAGACGCCTCACGACGCTTGGAGTTTTTACGGGCGACGAGATAGAAGTGACAAAACCGGCCCCGGGACCTGTTATATTCGAGAAGGGCGGCACCCGAATCGGAATAGGACAGGGAATGGCAATACATATAATGGTTGATACGATTAAGTGACATGGAAGAAAAGACAATCATCCTCACCGGCAATCCCAACACAGGCAAAACCACCATATTCAACGCCCTCACCGGCATGCACCAGAAAACCGGCAACTGGCCCGGGGTAACGGTCGAAGTCAAGGAAGGCTATTTCACGTACAGGGATACCTGCTTTAAAGTCATAGACCTGCCCGGCACCTATTCCCTCACTTCTTTTACCGAAGACGAAAAAATCGCAAGAGACATTCTCGTCAGGAAAAAAGTTGACACGGTTGTGGTAGTCGCGGATTCGTCGAACCTTGAAAGAAACATGTATCTGGTCACCCTTCTCCTTGAACTCGAACAGGAAATTGTCGTATCTCTCAACATGCACGACGTCGCTGAAGAAAAAGGCATCGTCATAGATACGGATAAACTTGAAAAAATTCTGGGAATAAAATTTGTCAAAACCGTCGGGAACAAGAAAAACGGTATAGACCGGCTGAAAGAAGTCATTTGCGAAACGCTCCCCGACAAAGAAAAAACTCCGGCCGCGCAGAAAATAAACTACGGACATGAAATAGAAGAGGTCATTTCTACCGTTGAAAATGAAGTTTCGGACATCTCGGCGCCCTACCCTGCGAGATTTTTTGCGGTACGGCTCATTGAAAAGGACTCTGAGTTCATCGGGATAACGCAGAAAAAAAACGTCTATGAAAAACTCAAGGATACACTGGACGGCTTGGAAGCGCGTTTTCCGGAGGTTGAGGACTATCTTATTGAGAAAAGATACGGTTTTATACACGGACTGGCGAAAGAATGCATTTCAAGGAAAGACCTCCTCGAGGAAAAGATAGAATTCACCAACCGCCTCGACAGGATTTTCACGCACAGTTTTTTCGGCGGAGTAATTTTTCTGTTTTTTATCTGGCTTACGTTCAACATCGTTTTCAACTGGGGAGGGCCGTTTACGCAACTTCTCGAAAAGTTGTTTTCTTTTCTCGCCCTGAACACGGGGAAACTCCTTTCGCTCCTGCATTTCCCGCAGTGGTCGACCTCTCTGGTCAGCGACGGCATCATACCGGGCGTAGGTTCCGTACTCGTTTTCCTGCCGAATATTTTCCTTCTCTTCTTCATATTTTCCGCGCTTGAAGACTCCGGATATATGGCGCGCGCGGCTTTTGTCACCGACAGACTCATGCACAAGATAGGACTGCACGGCAAAAGCGCCATCCCCATGATACTGGGTTTCGGATGCAACGTACCTGCAATAATGGCGACAAGAACCCTCGATACAAAAAAAGACAGGATAGTAACGATTCTTGCACTGCCGTTTATGAGTTGTTCGGCGCGCCTGCCGATTTATCTCCTGTTTACAGGAATTTTCTTCAAAAAACAGCAGGGCAGCATCCTGTTTTCCCTCTATTTCATAGGACTGGTGCTCGGACTGCTCACGGCAAGACTTTTCAAAACCGCCTTCTTCAAAGGAGAAACAACGCCGATAATAATGGAACTGCCGCCGTACCATGCGCCGGACGTAAAAAACATGTTCATATCCGCGTGGGAACGGTCATACATGTTTATCAGAAAAGCCGGTACCATGATATTCGCGGGAGTGGTCATTATATGGTTTTTGAGTTACTTCCCTGTTTCCGCAGAATATGCAAGCGAAAACAGCTTCACGGGAATCATAGGGAGGACAATTTCACCCTTTCTAAGACCCGCAGGATTCGGCTTCTGGCAGGCAGGAGTTGCGCTTCTTTTCGGATTGCTCGCAAAAGAACTTGTCGTGGGAACGCTCGGAACGGTCATGGGAAGCGAAACATCTCTGGTCTCCGCATTGTCGAGCATCTTCACACCGGTGTCCGCCTATGCGTTCATGCTCATGACCCTTCTCTACATTCCGTGCCTTGCGACCGTCGCGGTAATCAGGCAGGAAGCGGGAACAAAATGGGCGGTTATTGCCACACTATGGTCTATCTTCATCGGCTGGTTCGCCGCCGTTCTGTTCTACCAACTCTTCTCCCCGCTTTAGAACTGCCTGACAAGGTGTGCAAATCCAAACAGATTAAGTTCGCCGGAGAGTAAGGCGCCGAGGAAGGAAGCAAGGAGGCATACTGTAAACGTATGGTGACGCAGCTTCCGACGAAGTCAACAATGCTATCCGGATGAAATTAATCTGTTTTAAAATAATCCGACAATCTTGCCATCGGCGTCTATGTCAACCTTCGTTCCCGCGGGCACCGTCGGAAGACCGGGCATGGTCCTCATCTCGCCGCACAAAGGATACAGAAATCCCGCGCCCGCGGAAAGCCGCACGTCTCTTATCGGCAGGGTAAACCCGTCGGGTCTTCCCTTCAGGTCGGGGTCGTGAGACAAGGAAAGATGCGTCTTCGCCATGCATATGGGCAGTTTGGCGTAACCCCATTTTGTATACGTCTCTATCTTTTTCTCAGCCAGCGGCGCATATTCCACCTTTGCCGCCCCGTACACCCTGGTTGCAATTGCTTCTATCTTCTGCTTAACTGTCCACTCATCGGGATATAACAGTTTGAATTCGCTCTTTTTTTCGCAGTTTTTAACGACCTTTTCCGCAAGGTCTATCCCGCCTTCCCCGCCTTTCGCCCATACGTCGCTCATCGCAACGTCGTCGGCTCCGGCATTCATCGCAATTTCCTTCAGGGTTTCTATTTCCTTGTCGGTATCGGTGGTAAATCTGTTCACGGCAACCACCACCGGAATACCGAAGAGTTTCGCGTTTTCAATATGTTTTACAAGATTGCAGCTGCCTTCTTTCAATGCGGGGATATTTTCAGCAATGAGCCCTTTGTCAAGCGGTTTTCCGGGAACAACCTTGAACTTGCCGCTGTGCATCTTCAGCGCTCTGATTGTACTCACGATTACCACGCAGTCAGGTTTCAGTCCGCTGTACCTGCACTTGATGTCCATGAACTTTTCCATCCCGCAGTCCGCGCCAAAACCGCTTTCCGTAACGACGTAATCGGCAAGTTTCAAAGCAATCCTGTCGGCTATTATGGAACTGTTGCCGTGCGCTATGTTCGCAAACGGCCCAGCATGAACAAACACCGGCGTATGCTCGAGAGTCTGCATCAGCGTAGGCTTTATGGAATCCTTCAAAAGAACGGTCATCGCACCCGCACCCTTAAGGTCCTCGGCGGTTACCGGCGTTTTGCCCTTTGACTGCGCAACAATAATCCTTGCAAGACGCTTGCGCAAATCAGCCAGACCGTCGGTAAGCGCCAGTATCGCCATTACTTCCGAGGCAACCGTTATGTCAAACCCTGTCTCCCTCGGCATGCCGTTATCTTTGCCGCCCAGTCCTATAACTATGTTTCTCAACGCTCTGTCGGAAACGTCCATAACCCTCTGCCAGGTTATCGACAGCGGGTCTATGTTAAAAGGATTTTTCTTTATCAGCGAGTTGTCTATGAAAGCGGCGAGAAGATTATGCGCAAGCCCCACCGCATGAACGTCGCCCGTCAGGTGCAGGTTGAAATCCTCCATCGGTATGACCTGCGAATACCCTCCTCCCGCGGCGCCGCCCTTTATGCCGAAGACGGGACCCAGGGACGGCTGTCTGATACAGGTAAACACGCTCTTTCGCAATTTACCTATTGCCTGCGAGAGTCCGATAGTCGTTACCGTTTTGCCCTCTCCCAGCGGAGTGGGAGTTATTGCCGTAACATCAATGTATTTGCCGTTCTTCTTGTTCCCTATACCATCCAGTATGTCCAGCGAAACTTTCGCCTTGTAGCGTCCGTACGCCTCGAGAAATTTCCCGCCAATGCCCGCTTTATCCGCGACATCGTTAATCATCAGCATCTTGGACTTCTGTGCAATTTCCAAGTCGCTCAACATTTTCCCTCCCTCTTCCCATTTTCAGACAATTGAATTAAAATTCTGTATTATGTTATCATATTTTAAAATATAGTAAAGCATTTTATACTTTCAAATGCCGACAAAAAAGGTCGTCCTGCTTGCCGGATACTTAACGCTTGTATTTTTTACTATCCTGCTGTTTTTTTTCACCCTGACGGTTAAGATTTCCCAGCGTATGTATTTACTCTCACTGATACAGATTCTTATACTGACAGGGCTTGCCTACGAATGTTTCAGGGAAGGATGCGATACCCTCACAGGCAAAAAACTTCTTGAGGTGCAATTCAACCTCTCGGACTTCTGGGACTTCATTGCAGTAATTGCAGGCGCCTTTGCAACGTACCTGTTAAGCGTGAAATTTCAACTCGGACCGGTTGTTGCGGCAGGCCTGGCCGGCACCATAGTAGCCCTCGTTAAACCGCGATACGGTATTCCGGCATATTGCGGAGCCTTTGTAGGGATGGCATGTCCCCGCTACCTTTGCAGTTATAGCACCTCATGCTTGCGGGTACCGCCGCCGGAGCGCTTTTCGTCATGAGCAGCCTTTCTTCAACGGTTTCGGCGGCAAACTCGGAACAATCGCTTTTGGCTCGGTTGTCGCACTCAAAGGCATCCTATCCCTTCTTAACAAACTAACAACCCTGCACGGCCCCCGCATAACCAAAACCCAATAAAAAGAGGATACAATTTTACTGCTGTAAAGGGAAATTCTATTTTATCATCCTGTCGTATTTGCTATGAGAACCTATCCAGAACCAGAGAAGTCCATTTTCTATTTCAATTCCTATCGCCCTGTATCTGATACCAATTCTGACTGACCAATATGCGCCTGTTTTTTTGAGATGTAATGATGGGTGAGATAGATGGGTCTTGAGTAATTTAAACTGCTTATCGGATAATTTTTGTATCTCCGGGGGCAACCTGTCATACAATTCCCAGAATGAAGGTGAGGTGTAATATCTCATGCTTTCTTGCACTTGCCTGCATGAAAATCATTGATTGCCCGCTCTGCTATTTTCTCCAATTTCCCTGATTTGACATCTTGCTCAAATTGAGCATCCCATGCTTTTGCATCAAACTCTTCAAACCACTGGCGCAGATTAGAAAGAGCATCGGCAGGCAAATGAGATATTGCCGTTTTAATTTCTTGTATCGTTGTCTTCATGCTCATTTCTCCATTTTTACTATTTTTTTAACATATTTTACGTTATATGTCAATCGATGTCGATTTTCCGCAGGCCTATCAATTATTACTTGGAGAGGAGGGGGTTGCAGACGGCAACGTGGGGGATGTCAAACTGCACCTTGCCTTCGGGGGTCTTGTAGGGACTGCTCTGTGCGGTAAGGATAAGCGTCCGGGCTCCCTTTATTGACACGTCTATTTTTTTGACCGGTTCGCCGGGTATGAGAGGAATGTTTACCACCCTCTTTGCCCTGTACTCCATGTCCTCTGAATAGGTTGTATTTTCTTTTGCATCCACTTCTACAAAGAACCGGACGTTTGTATTTTTGGTCTGCCCTTCGGTATGCCTGCTGGGTAAACCGACGCGGCAGGAAAAACGCGGGTACACGTCACCGTTTACAAAGAATTTTATACCGGAGTGCCCGCCCATGCCGAACCCGTTTTTCAGAAGTTCTTCTTTTCCTTTCGCCACCCATACATGTATTGGAATCTTCCGTCCCTTTTTGACAAGATTGCCTGGCAGAAGGTCAACGTACTGGCAGTGGTGTATGAAATATGGAACCAGGCAGGTAAGGTCAATCGTTTGAAGCCGTTTAACCTCTTTTTTTTCAAACCTGTTGAAGGCGATTTGACCGAAGAGAGAGTGACTCCCAAGTTGCAATTTCTTCTTATCCATTTTAAGTTTCCTTTCAGAAACCTGATGCCTCCAAAACCGCAGGTACGTGCCTCTCCCATCCGAGCGGCATAATATGAATCCCCGGGCAGATATCTTTCATTCCCTTTATCAGTTCCGCGGCAATTCCGATACTAACCTTCGCTCTTTCCTTCTTGTCCGCGGCGGCCATCATCTTTATATACTTATCCGGCACGTTGACACCTGCAACGTTCTCGTTCATGAATTTCGCCATACCGGCGGATTTAAGGAGCACAATGCCGCCGAGTATGGGAACTCCGAACTTTGAAGCGGTTTTCATAAACGTCTCAAAAGCGGCAAGGTCGTACACCGCCTGCGTCTGGAAAAACTTCGCCCCCGCCTCGATTTTTTTCTCCATCTTTATCAACTGGAGTTCCTGCGGCTCGTAACCGGGGCTGACCACCGCACCGAGGAAAAACTCCGGCGTGCCGTCCAGTTCA
The DNA here is from genome assembly GCA_964413825.1 of uncultured bacterium. Taxonomy (GTDB): domain Bacteria; phylum Ratteibacteria; class UBA8468; order B48-G9; family JAFGKM01; genus JAFGKM01. The sequence goes on along the minus strand of CAYPTS010000013.1, from coordinate 7,808 downwards.
TTGCCCACCATATCCTTGCCTTCCATTAGCCCTGACGCAACCTTAAGAAGGGAAACGGCATCAAGGTCAAAGACAGGTTTTGCCTGCGGGTGGTCGCCCAGCACGGTATGGTCGCCGGTAAGAACAAGAACGTTTCTTATGCCAAGTACCGCCGCACTCAAAAGGTCGGACTGAAGCGCAAGGCGGTTCCTGTCCCGACAGGTCATCTGGAAAACCGGCTCCAGTTCTTTGTCCACAAGGAGTTTACACGTTGCAAGGGACCCAAGACGCATAACGGAACTCTGTATGTCGGTAACGTTGAACGCATCCGCTTTCCCGCGCAGGTGTTCCGCCTCTTCAATGTGCGGCGCTATGTTGATTCCCTTCGGAGGTCCTATCTCGCTGGTTATGACAAATTTTCCGCTCTTAAGTTTTTCTTCAAGGTTCATTGTCTATTCTCCCTTCGTAAATCAATACCCGCGTATTTTGTCATTGCGAGCCGTATTTTGGCGTGGCAATCTCATGAGATTGCTTCAGTATACAAAACATACTTCGCAATGACAAGCGTTAAAAAAACTATTATTCTGATGCCTTTATTATCAGGTTGTAGTCTCTCACGTTGACGGCGGACTTCTTCAGCAAATCCATCCTGTCAATACTCTTAAGCCGCTCATATATCAGCACCCATCCGCAGTCCATCTCCGGGTTTACCTCGCACTTGCCGTCCTTCGTTCCTCCGCAGGGGCCGTTCAAAAGCCCCTTGGAGCAGGCAGTAAGCGGGCATATCCCGCCCGTGAGATTCAGCCAACACTGACCGCACTGTTCGCAATCCGCGTTCTGGGCGGTCACGCCCTGGAACCCGTTGAGGTAGTGCGTGTCGCAAGCGGGTAAAACTATCTTCCCTTCAAGAAGTTTTGATACAACCTGCACACCCACTCCGCAGGAAAAAACAAGTACTGCCTTTGCCTGCGCAACTTCACCGGCGAACGCTTCCAGATACTTCTTCGTGAACTCCTCCCTGCACAGGTAGTCAATCCTTGCAATGCCCTTCACGTAATCCGCAGATTCCTTAAGCAGTCCGCTTATTTCATCTTCAGGGAAATGCACTTCCCTGCACCCGAAACACTTAAAAACAAACGGCTTTTGATTCTTAAGCGTCTCCAGTATCTTTTCACGGTCTTTAACTTTTGTTATTAGCATGTTTCTTTGCCTTTTTTATGAAACTCAGGAGGTCTATTTTTGACGAACAGACGTACTGGCAACACCCGCACTCAATACAGTTTTTCACCTTATATTCTATAACTTTGTCCCACTGCCCCTTTTTCCCGTAATACGCGTAATAGTGGGGATGCAGTTCCATGGGGCATACGTCGACGCACCTGCCGCACTTGATGCACTCGTTTTCCTCAGACGGCGCAACAAGGGGTTTCTCAAGCAGAAGAAGTCCCGTAGTCCCCTTTATGACAGCAGACTCGGGGTCATTTTGAACTATTCCCATCATCGGCCCGCCCATCTTCAGTTCAAAACCGCTTTTCAGCATATCCGGTGCTTTTCCGGCAAAACAAAAATTCAGGATATCTGAAAACGGCGTTCCTATTTTTACAACGTAGTTTCCCGGTTTTACCGCGCCTTCGCCGGCAACCGTGACAACCCTTTCAACCAGAGGCATGCCCTCATATACCGCCCTGTATATTGAGTAGAGCGTCCCGACGTTAAAAACAGCGGCGCCCGCATCAAAAGGCAGGCCGCCTTCGGGAACGGTACGGTCAAGAAGTTTTTTTATAAGCATCTTTTCTGCGCCCTGCGGATATTTGGTTTTCGGCGAGACAATCTCAACTTCAGGATAGATGTCCCTCAAGGCACCCATGGATTCCGCCGCCTCTTTTTTGTTGTCTTCTATCGCAAAAATCACCTTTTGAGCGCACAGCAGTTTCTGCGCAATCCGTGCGCCCTTTAAAATTTCTTCAGCGTGTTCAACCATCAGGCGGTTATCCGCATTCAGGTACGGCTCGCACTCGCACCCGTTAATTATCAGCGTGTCAACCGGCTTGGGAGGACAAAGTTTCACCGGCGTTGGGAACATCGCTCCGCCCATGCCTGCGAGTCCCTTATCTTTCAACACCTCAAGCAGTTGTTCACGGGAAAGATTGTCCGGGTTCGCCATCGGCTTCACCGTAGAATCAACGGTACCCTTCCCGTCATTCTCAATTATTACCGCGGGTTGAAGCGTATGGGAAACGGGATGCGTCCTCTCCTCAATCGCTGTCACCTTCCCGCTTATTCCCGCGTGTACCGAAGCGGAAACAATGCCCGCACTTTCCCCGAGTTTCTGCCCAACCTTTACGCTATCGCCTGCCTTCACGACAGGTTTTGCAGGCAGGCCGGTATGCTGTGAGAGAAAAACGAATATTTTTTCAGGGGCGGGAAAAATCTCAAGAGGCATTTTTTCTGTGCATTCCTTCATCTCCTGCGGATGCACACCCCCGTAAAATCCTTCCGCCCTTTCGTCCCGGTTCATCTTCTCCAGTCTCTTTTTTTCGTCAACCTTGAATATATTGTAGTTCCTTATCTCCACCGGTGAAGGAAGAGTCCTTTTCTGCTTGTTCAGCCGCTCGTATATCTGCACCCACGCGCACGGCAGTTCCTTGTTCACCTCGCATTTTCCATCACTGTCGGCGCCCCCGCACGGACCGTTGAGAAGACTTTTCGCACAGTCGACCACCGGACAGATTCCTCCGGTCATTTCCAGATAACACTGCCCGCACGCGGCACACTTTTCCGGCCCCAACGCAATGCCATGGTACCCCGCGACGCTGGCGGCATTGCCGCTCTGCGGAACAGAATCGGCAAGCGCAAGCACTCTTCTTCCTTTGCACGCACCCGCGACAAACTGTATCCCCAGTCCGCAAGATATTACGCCGACCGGTTCGTCTCCCTGCAACTGTTCAATAATCTTTTCCGTAAGGTGGTTATTGCAGAGGAAATCTACCGGGTGGCACCCGGCTATCACGATACCCAAACCCTCAAGGATATCTCTTGCCATGCCGCACTCCGGTTCAGAATCCTCCTTGAATTCCTTGTAGCACTTCCGGCACCATAGAATGGAGATTTTCGGAACGCCTGCAAGAATCTCCCTGATTTCCTCTTCTTTTTTAAGTCTGTATTTGGTATAATCCATCACTGTTTTTTTCATTAGAGAATTTCCTCAATCCATCTCTCCCTGGTTGTTTTCTAAACCTTTTCCCCTCGCCCCTTGAGGGAGAGGGTCAGGGTGAGGGGGGAGTCTTCAGCACTTTGCCGCCTTTATTGCTTGGCAAGCCCTTACTACATTTCTCAATAAGATAGCAGTCGTCACCGGACCTACGCCTCCGGGTACCGGAGTGATAAGGGACGCCTTTTCTTTTGCAGTCTCGAACTCAACGTCCCCGACTATTTTATCCTCAACCCTGTTTATGCCGACGTCAACAACTATGGCTCCCTGCTTTATCCACTCCCCAGGTATAAGGTTTGCCCTGCCGACAGCCACAATAAGAATATCCGCGCGCCTAACGTGCTGTTCGAGATTACCTGCCTTGCTGGTACCGATGTGGCATATGGATACAGTGGCAAACTTATCCACAAGAAGAAGGGCAACCGGCTTGCCCACGATATCGCTGTGCCCCACCATGACCACCTCTTTTCCGTACAGGTCAATTCCGGTTGAGTCTATTATCTCCTTGACGGCAAGAGCGGTACAGGGCGCAAGGAACGGTTTCCCGTAAATAATCCAGCCCATGTTAGCCGGATTTACACCCTCGACATCCTTTTGCGGAGACAGTGACGCCTGTATCTTCCTGACGTCTATCCCCTGCGGAAGCGGCAGTTGAAGAATAATGCCGGTAATGACGGCATCGCTGTTAATCTTGTCTATTTCAATAAGAAGTTGTTCCTCACTAATCTCCGCCGGAATGGTCTTAAGTTCGTATATAATACCTGCCCTTTCACAGTTCTTCTTCTGCTGTTTCACGTATACCGCGCTTGCCGGATTCTCTCCGACCTGAACCGCAACAAGTTTCGGGTTTACGCCGGCGGCTTTCAGCGCCGCAATTTCCGTATCCACCTCTGCCTTGATTTTTTCCGCAATCGCCTTTCCCTCAATCAGATTTCCCATTTTCTATCTCCCTTGGTTACGTACAAACAATGGTACACGAACAATGGTACACGAAATTTCTGTAAGCTGGGGCGTTGAGGGAAGCAATCCGGAGCACAATTAGCGGAAGGACAGTTCCAAAACTTGTGTTTGGGAAAGAGGGAAAGCCACCCCGTTTTTGAGAGGGTGGAAGGGGCATCGCATCCCCATGTCTTATATGGGGTTTCCCCTTTCCTCAAACACTTAGTTTTGTCTGTCCTGGAACGTCGTGCTCGGACTGGCTTACCTCATAGGCCAGTTTTCCAAGACTCTTCAACGTCCTATAATTTCAGCCGCTTTTCTGTAAACCGCCTCTCCCTTCGAGAGAACTTCATTTTCTATCGCATTAATCCTGTCCGCACCAGCCATCACAAACTCTTTATCGCTGATATATTTCAGATTAATAAGAACGTTCAGTTTTGCACTGTTGAAAGCGGCAACCGCCAGAATCGCCGCCATACCCGTGTCGGATAACAAACCCCTGTTTGCCTTTTCCGCCAGTATCCCTGAAAATTCAATAATTTTAAGCGAAATTTCACAGATGTCAAGGTGTATTTCCGCGGACTGCTTGAGGTATTTCTCTTCAAGGGACGGATTTTTCTCTTCGAATGAGTATTTTCTAACAAGACTGTAGACCTCGCTGTCTTCTTCAACATACCGTGCAAGTTTCTCCAGCATTCCGCCGTTCTCTTCCTTTATTCCTTCAAGTTCTTTCTGATGAACGGCATATTTTTCTTTCCCAAGAGTAAAATTCAACACCATGTTCAGAAGCGCAGAGCCCAGCGACGCGATATATGCGGCAACGCTCCCGCCCCCCGGAGCCGGCGTTTTCGCTGAAATTTTTTTCAAATAACTTTTCAGCGATTCATCCAGATAATTAAATTTCTTTTCCATTTACATCCCTTTTCCCTCACTCCTTGGTCAAGAAATCCCCCCTCTCCCACTGGGGGAGAGGAGCCTTGTCCGCCGTAGCCTTTGCGTAGGCGGAAGGGTGAGGGGCATTTTTTCAAACAACCAGTTTTCTGTATTTCTCGTAGTTCTCATCCCACAGGGAGGTATCTTTCGGCTGGTACACGAGAAGCGGAAAAGACCTTCTTACGACTTCCCGCAACTGCGAAATATCCGAGATTTCCTTGTTTGCCATCGCCTGCACCAACAGGTTGCCGGCGGCTGTAGCCTCAACCGGACCTGCTATCACGCTCTTCCTTGTAGATGAAGCCGTGAACTGCGACAGAATCTTGTTCTGCGAACCGCCTCCGACTATATGAAGCGTTTCCACGCGGTTTTCAACGGTATCCTCAAGATTATCCATCGCATACCTGTATTCCATAGCGAGACTCTCAAGCACAACCCGTGAAATCTGGGCGATTCCATCGGGAACTTTCTGCCCATTGTCCGCACAATAAAGCCGGATTTTTTCAGGCATGTTGCCCGGAAAAAGAAATTCGTTATCATTAACGTTGATGAAAGAGGAAAACGGCTGTGCGGATGACGCCATTTCTGCAAGTTCCACGTAGTTAAAAGACTTGCCTTCTTTCTCCCACTGCCTTCTACATTCCTGCCATATCCACAAACCCATTATGTTTTTCAAAAACCTTATACTGCCTCCATAGCCGCCTTCATTGGTAAAATTATACTTGAAACTTTTTTCGTTGATTATGGGATTTTCCGTTTCAACGCCCAGAAGCGACCACGTGCCCGATGAAAGATACGCCCATACGTTGTCCCGCGCAGGCACGGAAACAACCGCGGAAGCGGTATCGTGGCAGCAGACCGTATAAACCGGTATGTCGGAAGAAAGCCCCAGTTCCTCTTTTATCCCTTCGGAGACGTTTCCTATAAATGTTCCGGGAGCAACCACTTCCGGCAAGAAATCCGCAGGTATCCGCAAACTCTCCAGTAATCCTTTCGCCCAACCGCCCCTCGGTGCGGACGGCTGGCCTTCTCCTGCCGAATTATACATCTGAGAAGTGCTGGCTATCGTATACTCCGCGGACATGCTTCCGGTCAGAAAATAATTGAACAGGTCCGGCATGAAAAGAAGTTTTTCTGCGGAATCTATAAGGTAAGGAAATTCTTTCTTGGTGGCGTACAACTGGTAAAGCGTGTTCAATTGCATGAACTGGATGCCGGTCTCCTCGAATATTTTTTCTTTAGGAACAATGCCGAAAACCTCTTCCGGTATTCCCTCGGTACGCTTATCCCTGTAATGGAAAGGATTGGAAAGCAGAAGGCCGCCTTTTCCGATAAGTCCGTAGTCAACCCCCCATGTCGTAACTCCCAGACCGGAAATTTCTCCTTCTTTTTTTGCCTCGGCAATTATCTTCTTTATCTCGGCAAAAATCGCAAGCGCGTCCCAGTACATGTGGGAGTGTATTTTAAGGTTATGGGTGGGAAACCGGTGCAGTTCCTTTAAAACAAGTTTCTCGCCGTTCCACTTGCCGAGCATGCCTCTTCCGCTTTCCGCTCCGAGGTCTACGGCCACAAATTTTTTTGTTTCCATTGCCGTATACTTTACATAAAATTTCCGCCCCTGTCAAACCCTCTACTTTACACTGTTTGACTGATGACCGGACACGGGTTTTAAGGGTATGTTAATCCAATAGAAGCACCTGAATTTTTGCAGATTTTTCTTTGACATGCAAGGCAGACAGGAGTAAAATGTGCTGAGCACTTCAAAACAGAGTTAAAATAGTTCTTTTTAAAAGTCAAATGAATCATACTGGTTAAACAAAGGAATATTATGGATTTTAAAGAACTTAATTTAAGAAGCGTAGATACTACCGCAAATCCCGCCCCGCTTGGACTGGCGGGTTTTGGAATAACTACTGTGCTTCTCAACCTTCACAACGCCGGATTATTTGAACTTGGCACCATGATTCTGGCAATGGGTATATTTTATGGAGGCATGGCGCAGATAATAGCCGGAATAATGGAGTGGAAAAAAGGCAATACATTTGGAACAACCGCTTTCACTTCATACGGCCTGTTCTGGCTGTCTCTCGCCGCTCTTCTCATTATGCCCAAAATGGGATTTGGCGAAACAAATTCTCCGACTGCCATGTCTTCCTACCTTTTGATGTGGGGTATGTTCACGTTTTTCCTGTTTTTGGCGACTTTTAAAATGAACAAGGCGATACAAGTTGTTTTTGGTTCTCTGACACTGCTGTTTTTACTCCTGGCGCTTGGCGATATTACAGGAAATGCCGCATTGAAAAAGACGGCTGGAATAGAAGGGATAATATGTGGCATATCCGCCATATATGCAGCTATGGCGCAGATATTAAACGAAGTATACGGCAAAACGATTCTTCCGCTCGGTGTACCGCATAAAAAGAACTGACGGTGTGCAAAAAAAATTGACGAATTTATATTAAATGGAAAACTCCATCCAGCACGGCATTGCAGAAGGCGCATTTCCCGTCCTTGAGATTGTTTTCCGTTATGGTATAGCCGCACCTTTTCAGCAGAGGCTTTTTGCAAGAACGGCAATAGGTATGCTCTCCGTCGTCTCCCGGGACGTTGCCCATATACACGTATCTTAACCCTTCCTCATAGCCGATTTCCCTTGCCATGGCAATTTTTTCCACGGAGGTGGGCGGATAACCGTTCATCTTGTACACGGGGAAAAACCTGCTTATGTGCCAGGGGATTGCAGGGT
>CAYPTS010000012.1:0-33876 GCA_964413825.1 uncultured bacterium | reverse complement strand
GATTGTTGATATTTTTTTTGGATGTGGTAAAATTATAAATTCTTATGAAGAAGGATAAAAGCATAACCCCTCGTATTCGTCATTGCGAGGAGCAAAACGACGAAGCAATCTCATGAGATTGCCACGGCAAAACACGCCTCGCAATGACAAGAATAGACGAACGGGGTAAAGGGGTATTTTTATGGACAAGATAACTTTTACGGCGGAAACGAGAGAAGGAAAAGGCAAGGGACCGGCAAGACAACTAAGGGCTTCGGGTTTTATTCCCGGGATTCTTTACGGCGCGGAAAACGAACCTTGCTCAATCAAGGTTGAAAAAAGAAACGCGGAAAACATCATAAGAAAACTGGAATCTCACAATGTCATGGCCGACCTTATCCTGAAAAAGGACAAAGGCGAGACAGAAACGATAAAAACGATGGTTAAAGATATCCAGATAGAACCCATCAACATGGACGTCCTGCATATTGATTTTTACAGGATACGCATGGACCAGGCGGTAAGGATGGAGGTTGCGATTCATCTTATCGGGGAAGCGCCCGGATTGGAAAAAGGCGGCATACTTGAACAGGAACTGAGAGAGATGGAGATACAGGCGCTTCCGGACAAAATCCCGTCTGTAATAGAGGTTGACGTATCAAAACTGGATATCGGAGACACCGTTTCGGTTAAGGATATTATCCTTCCTGAAGGAGTGGAGGCGGTTGACGAGGGAGAAAAAACAATCGTCACCATACTTGCGCCCAAGGCAGTGGAAGAAGAAGCGCCGGCAGAGGAAGGAGCGGAAGCGGCGGCTGCTGCAACAGCGGAAAAGCCTGCGGAACCTGAAGTAATAAGCGAAAAGGAAGCGGCGGAGAGAAGGAAAGAGAAGGAGTCATCTAAAACCGAACAAAAGTGAAGATAATTGTTGGGCTTGGCAACCCGGGGACAGGTTACGGCAATACCAGGCATAATGCAGGTTTCAGGGTTGTCGATTTGCTTAGGAAAAAGTATAACCCTGAAAAGGTTATCAAGCATCGGTTGTACAGAGGATGGGAAGTAACGATAGAAAACTGCCCCGTCATTCTGGTAAAACCAAAAACCTTCATGAATGAAAGCGGCTCTGCCGTAAAAAGTGTTTTTGACAGATTCGACGGCTCGTTGAAAGACTATGTGATTGTCCACGACGACCTCGACATCCCCTCAGGCGGCATGAAAGTCATTGCAGGCAAAGGGCCCGGGGGACACAACGGGGTCATCTCGGTGATAAGCCACCTTGGCAGCAGGGATTTTGTGCGGGTGCGCATAGGCATCGGCAGGGAGAAAACCGACGATTCGTACGTCGACTACGTACTCTCTCCTTTTCTCCCGGAAGAACGGCAGTTGGTAGAAGAAACGATGGAAAGGGCATGTGCGGCAATAGAAGAGATTGTAAGAAGCGGTCTGGAAAAAGCTATGAGTCTATACAACGTGTAAAGAAACAAAATCATGGCCCCTCATTACTTGTCATTGCGAAGCATGTTCTGTATGCTGAAGCAATCTCATGGGATTGCCGCGCAAAAAACGCTCGCAATGACAAATGGAAGGGGTAAAACCGGTGAATCGAAACCCCTCACCTCTCGGGTGTATCAAGAAGAGTTCGGGGTAAAGGAGAAAAAATGGAAGGGATGGGAATTCAGGTTTTTGCGGTAGTGAGTTCGCTTCTGGCGGTTGCCTATACGGGATTGCTTGCGCGCAATATCATGAGAAAGAAGGAAGGAACGCCTGACATGGTGGAAATAGCACAGGCGGTCAAAGTCGGGGCAAAGGCATACCTTACAAGACAGTACAAAGGCGTCGGCATCTTCTTTGCGATTGTCTTTGTAATACTTCTGATACTGACCCGATTCGGATTCATGAGCCTTTTCATACCGTTCGCCTTTCTGGTCGGCGGCTTCTTCTCGGCATTGAGCGGCTACATAGGAATGACGATAGCAACCAATTCTTCCGCAAGGACGACATTCGCCGCAAAGAATTCTCTCAATGAAGGGTTGCGGGTTGCCTTCTCCTCCGGTCTCGTAATGGGTCTGATAGTAGTGGGGCTTGCTCTCTTTTTCATCAGCATCGGCTACTCGCTTGTCAGGTGGTTCAGCATAGTACGCGGACTGGGACTGGATTTTATCGCTTCGACAATGATAAGCTTCGGCATGGGCGCCAGCGCGCAGGCTCTGTTTGCAAGGGTCGGCGGCGGCATCTATACCAAGGGCGCCGACGTAGGAGCTGACCTTGTCGGAAAGGTTGAAGCGGGCATACCCGAAGACGACCCGAGAAACCCGGCGGTCATCGCGGACAACGTGGGAGACAACGTGGGAGACATAGCAGGGATGGGCGCCGACCTGTACGAGTCATACGTCGGCTCAATCCTTGCCACCATGGCGCTTGCAGTCTCCGCCGGACTGGGGATTGCAGGTATCTCTCTGCCCCTGACCATCGCATCCATCGGCATCTTCGCCTCCATACTCGGCTCGCTCCTGGTACAGGTAAAGGAAGAGGCGACACAGGCAAACCTGCTCATGGCCCTTCGCAAAGGCACCTATGCGGCGGCGGCTGTCGTCATAATCGCCGCGTACTTCGCCATAGTCACAATTTTGGGACCCGAGTACAAGCGGCTCTTCGGCTCGGTCATCTGCGGAGTTCTGGCCGGACTGCTTATAGGATTTTTCACCGAGTATTTCACTTCCGACAGTTACAAGCCCACCCAGAATGTAGCAAAATCCGCACTTACGGGACATGCCACGGTTATCATTGAAGGCATCGCAACCGGAATGGCATCCACGGCGGCGCCGGTCATAACGATTGTTCTGGCAACGATAGGCGCCTACATATTCGCGGGCGGACTCTACCATCCGCAGATAGGACTTTACGGAATAGGGCTTGCCGGCGTCGGCATATTGAGCACCCTGGGCATAACCCTGGCGACCGATTCGTACGGACCTGTAGCCGATAACGCCGGAGGGAACGCGGAGATGACCCACCAGCCGCCTTTCGTGAGACAGCGGACAGATGCTCTGGATTCCCTGGGAAACACCACTGCGGCCACAGGGAAGGGATTTGCCATAGGTTCCGCGGCACTTACCACGCTTGCCCTGATAGCCGCTTTTAAAGAACAGATACTCCTGCTGGGCGGACGCATAGACCTTTCCGTAATGAACGTGCGGGTGCTGGCCGGAATATTCATAGGCGCCATGTATCCCATGTATTTTTCTTCAATGGCCATGCGGGCGGTCGGCAGAACCGCACAGGACATCGTCGAGGAAGTACGCAAGCAGTTCAGAGAAATCGCGGGACTGATGGAAGGCAAGGCAAAGCCGGATTATGCGCGCGCGGTGGACATCTGCACGAAATCCGCACAGAAAGAAATCCTTATGCCGGCATTAATAACCATCCTTCTGCCTATTGCCGTGGGAATACTGCTGGGGCTGGAAGCTCTGCTGGGACTTCTTATAGGAGCGCTTACCGGCGGGTTCGTGGTAGCGGTCATGATGGCAAACGCGGGAGCGGCATGGGATAACGCAAAAAAATACATCGAGAGGGGCAACTTCGGCGGCAAGGGCACCGACGCCCACAAGGCGGCCGTCACCGGAGATACGGTCGGCGACCCGTTCAAAGACACGGCGGGACCGTCTCTCAACATACTCATAAAATTGATGTCCATAGTTTCCATAGTCTTTGCGTCGTTCATAATGCGCGTTACAATCTTCAAATAGTCACGGTTGAATTTATCCGAGAGATGTGGGAGACATCTCCCACAAATTACACTAACGCTGATGAACAACGACATATACTCTGAATCTATCGCCCTGCACAAAAAGGCAAGGGGCAAGCTGGAAATAAGGTCGAAGGTGCCCCTTGCGGATAAAAACGACCTTTCGCTCGCCTATACGCCCGGCGTTGCCGAACCGTGCAGGAAGATAAAAGACGACAAGTCCCTCGTATACGAGTACACCTCCCGCTGGAACACCGTTGCGGTTGTAACCGACGGCAGTGCGGTGCTCGGCCTGGGCAACATAGGAGCGGAAGCCGCCCTGCCGGTAATGGAGGGAAAAGCGATACTCTTCAAGGAATTCGGCGGCGTGGACGCAATCCCCATATGCATATCCAGTCAAAACCCCGAAGATATAATAAAAACCGTTACCATGATTTCTCCGGGATTCGGAGGCATCAACCTCGAGGACATCTCCGCGCCGAGATGCTTTGCCATTGAGCAAAAATTGATAGAGACCCTTTCAATACCTGTCTTTCACGACGACCAACACGGAACTGCAGTAGTGGTTCTTGCCGCCCTTGCCAATGCGCTGAAAATCGTCGGCAAGAAAATCGGGGAGATACAAATCGTCATAAACGGAGCCGGCGCCGCGGGGATAGCGATAACGAAATTCCTCCGTTACGCGGGCGCGGAAAAGATTATGCTGTGCGATACGAAAGGCATCATCTGCAGTGAAAGAACGGAAAACATGAACCCCGCAAAACAGGACATCCTTAAGTACCTCATGCCGTCGAAATCCGGCTCGCTCGCGGATACAATGAAGGGCGCGGACGTGTTCATAGGAGTCTCGGTACCGGACTGCGTCAGCGAGGACATGGTGCGCTCGATGAACAAAAACGCCATCGTATTTCCCATGTCAAACCCGGTGCCGGAGATTATGCCGGAGAAGGCAAAAAAAGCAGGAGCGGCGGTTATCGGCACAGGCAGAAGCGACTTTCCAAACCAGATAAACAACCTGCTCGCGTTCCCGGGAATCTTCAGGGGCGTGTTTGATGCGCGGGCTTCAAAAATAACAGAAAAAATGAAGATGGCGGCAAGCATTGCAATAGCCGGCTGTGTACCGGAGAATAAACTGTCCGCAGACTGCATAATACCTTCGCCGCTGGACAAAAAGGTGGGGGAAAAAGTCGCGGAAAGCGTCGCCGCCGCCTCCCGCACCTGAAATTTCACTCTGCTTCTGCTTGTCATTGCGAGGGAGAGTTTTTTCCGACCGAAGCAATCTCAATGAGATTGCCACGCCATAAAACCCCGTAGAACGGGGCACGGCGGCTCGCAATGACAATAAGGGGGATTTCAAAACTCCTCCGCTCCAACCTCGCTCTTCGAGTCCAGGTAATTCTGAAGTATAATCTGCGCCGCCAGTTTATCTATGTGTTTTTTGCGTTTCCGCCTGCTCAAGTCCGCCTGCAGAAGAATCGTTTCCGCCTGCCTGGAACTCAGCCGTTCATCAAAGGGAAGGAAAGGAACCTTTATCTCCTCCTGCAGTTTCTGGATGAACGCCACAGTCTTTTCGGTCTGGGCGCTCATTGAACCGTCCATCCTCAAGGGCAGTCCGTAAACGATGCTTTCCACCCCGTATTTTTCCGCTAATTCCCTTATTTCCATGATTTCTTTTCCACTGCGCTCAACCCTGCCGAGCCCCCTTGCCAGCATCTGCCCCTCGTCGCTGACCGCAACGCCTATTCTTCTTTCACCCACGTCAAGGCATAATATTCTCATGCCCAGTATTATAAAAGACTCTGCGCCGCCTGTCAACGTGTGTATTCTCTGTTCCGCCCCGCCCGTATATTGACAACCGCTGAAACCATGGTATAATACAGGAAAACCATATTAAACGGCAGGAGGTCGAATCATGTCAAAAGTCAAACTGGTTGGAGTCAAAATGCCCGTGGACCTTGCCAACACTCTGGAAAGAACTGCAGGAAACGAAGATAAAACCGTGTCGGTACTTGTCAGAGAAATACTCACTGAATATTTTGAGTCGGAAATTGCGCTGACAGCATGGGAAACCATAGAAAAAGGCCAGCGGGAATACAGGGAAGGAAAGTGCATACCATGGCGTGAGGCGTTTAATGAATAGGTATACCGTTGTCCTTTCCTCCCATCCGGCGGGATATTGCAGAAAATCCGATAAAAAAACGCAGGATATATTGAAAAAAACTTTCCTCTGCCTTGAAGAAAATCCCTATTATCACCCGGGCGACCGGATAAGAAGGATTGCAGGACATGACAATCTTTATCGCTTCAGAGTCGGCAGTTTGAGAATTGTCTATGAAGTGCTCGAGATAAAAAAAGAGATAGTTGTTCTTTTAATAGGGCCCCGAGGGGATATCTACAAAAAAATCTAATACTGATTCGCCGTCAAAATTATAGCAATACCTGCTTTTTTGTCATCACCCTTGCTCCTCTTCCTTAACTGGGAGAAGAGCAAGGGCGATAAAATTTCAGAAAGACAGTATCCAGAGCAGCGGCCGCAGGGATGCCCTTACCAGAGCCCGCGCAACTTTCCTGTGCCTGATGTATTCCGCAACAGACGGGCTGTGCCTGTAGTACCACCTGACAAATGAGCGGCCGTACCTGTTGGCAAGCAGGTGGCTGTCTCTGAAGTTTTTCAGCCGGACGACCTCCTGCGCCATCGGCGTGCCGAAAGCCGCGGTGGCGATAAAGCAACTGGCGCCGCCTCCTCCGCCTCCGGAAGATGCCACGACTTCAAGGGCAACACTGCTTCCGGAGAAACTCTCGCCGAAATCATTGTAGGCGGATACCCTGTAGGCGTATATGCCCGCAGGCGGACTGTCTATGTAACTTCTCGCGGAAGACGCCGTAGTGGCGGCGAGCACCCATGAAGCAGGGTCGCCGGGGTCGGTCGACCGCCATACCCTGAATCCGGACAGGTATGCGGACGTTGAAGAATACGACCAGACTATGTACGCCCTGCCGTCGGTCGAATAAGCATCCAGGCCGGCAGGCGCTGTCGGCAGGTCGCTGTTGAGCGCCGGCCGCAATATCCGGGTAGAACCGGGGATGGAAACAAGGATTTCCACCAGGCCGCCGCTTCCGGTCGTATCGGAGACTATCACGCTGTATATGTCGTCCACGCCCATATCCCTGGAGGCAAGAACCTCAAGCGAAGACGATATTACCCTTATCTCCCTTCCGGCACTGGCAATTATCTCTTTATACCCGTCCGCTTTCCCGTCAATGTCAACCACCGCCCAGAGTATACCCCTGCCGGCGGCCGATGCAACGCTTCCGGTCGCCATGTTCAAAACGTACATGTTGCCCGACCCGTCGGAAACAACCATTTCCTTGACGCCGTTGTTATCGAGGTCGGCAACCGCCGCCCTGAATAAGGTATTCGCGTTGGGAGTCAGACTGAATACCTGCCATGTGTTCATCGTGGCGCCGTTAGCAGCGCTCAGCCTGTAAACCTGCATGGGACCGAGCGAAACGTTGGTAGATGTGCGCACAGCAAGAATCTCGTCCGCACCGGTATCGTTGACAAACACTACGGGCGTTACGCTTCCCCTTATTCCGGCAAACACCTTCGTCCAGACCGTTACGCCGGTCATTGCGTCGACCGCCGCAAGCGTAAGGTCGGATGTATCGGACTGTGCGCCGGTGAGTATCATCGCCCTGCCGTCGGCACGCAGGCACAACGCAGAGGTGCCGGGCAGTACTGTATGTGTAAGAGACGTTTCCCACTCCACGGTATCGGACAGGCAGTTGTACAGGAACATGGCGTTGTAACCCGTTCCCGCGCCGGTAAACACTACGCCGCCCTTGCCGAGACTCATATTTGTGGACCACTCGACATTGCCGGGGGCCGACTGCAGGTCTCCGGAAAGTCTGCCCGCATTTATCTCCGCTATGCTTTCGCCTGTATTGTCGCGTATCTCGGCGATATTAGAGCCGGTGCCGCACAGCACAAGGTCGATGGTCGTGTCCGCGCGCACACTGCCGACAAACGACAGGTTGTAGGGCGTAAAGCCGGACAGCGCGAGTGTATAGATGGAGCCGTCGTGAACGTATCCACGCACGTAGGCGCCGTCGCTCATCAGAATGTTCATCCGCTGGTCGTCAACGTCAAGGAATCCTGACAGCATGCTGGTGCCGTAAGTGCCTATGGAAGCGCTCTCGGCTATGTACAGAGGGGACAGCGCCGCGGCTGTCGCTCCGAACCTATAGTCGCGCGAACCGCCCCTGTCGTACCTTTCGCTCATCCAGCCCGGCACGGTCTCGAAATCCTGGTTTGTCAGGTCGGTTTCCCCGAAGACAGGGTAGAACCTGGCTACCGGCAGATTATTGGTGAGCACCGGCACAACGTAATAACTGCCCAGCGCGCGCAATCCGGTAAACTCGTAATACCCTGACGCGCCGGTTGTATAGTTGCTGTTGGTATCTCCGGACAGGAGTACCTTCACGCCGCTCATAGCGGCGCCTTTGTAAGTCTTTATGTACCCGCTGACCTTCCTGTTAATCGGGAAAGTCAGTTCCTGTTCGGACTGGTTGCCGGCGATATCCAGCGCGGAAATGCGCAGTTTTTCGGCATTGTCGGGCACCTCAACGTAAGAGCCCTGCGAATAAGTGCCGTCTTCGAAAATATCGCCTTCAAGCGTAAACCTGTAGGTCACGTTATTACCGCCCCAGTCCACGCCGGAGAGCGCATCCGTTACCGTCAGTGAGAACCGTCCGTTGGGATAATCCATGTTAACGGTTATCGCAGGAGGCACCCTGTCGACGTTTATGCCGTACAGGTTTTTGAGTTCAAAATACGGCAGATACGACTTCACGTCTTCAACGTGTCCGAGGTTGTCGATACCCGCATACCGTATCTCCGGAACCTGCGTGTTATCCAGTATGAACGCCTCGCTGTAAATGACACCGGCGGTTGCAGACGGGTCTGTTGCCCCGTCCCGGGTGTAGCGCACCTCTTTGACGTCGCTTCCGGCATCCTCGGTCCCGGTTATGGTTATCGTCGGCGCTCCGGTATACATGTTGTACCAGCCGGTGGTTTCCGAAGGAGAAATATCGACAGCAAGAACAGAGCCGAAAGGTTTCTCGTTATCGATGAAAAACGCACGGGTTACATGCGGATTCTCCTCGTTGCCGATTCCGTCTTTCGCATATGCCCACACCGCTTCCGCATCGTCGGTGGAATAGACAGGGAACGCCGAGGTATACGTAATCCATTCCTCTTCGTCAGCATCATCCGCATCATCGTTCATCCTGTATTTCGGGAATCCCGGCGCCACGCCCGAAGCAAACCCTGTTTCAGGGTCGGGCGGGTCGGTGGAAACCACCTGGAAGTGCGTATGTTCAAGTTCCGTATTCTCTGCCGACGTCACCCACAGGTTGCCGAAATCATCGGTAAACGACGGTCCCGAATAGACCGAAATGAGCGTTTCCGGAGGAGTATTGTCAATTATGCTGTCCAGGTCAAACGTCTTGTGCGATTCCTCGTTGCCGGCAACGTCCACAGCCCAGTATTCCACCTGTTTTGCGCCGCCGTACGGCATAAACGAGGTGCTTGCACCGTTTACCGAAACGGCGTCCGACCTGCTGTCGTCGGCAAAGACAAGCACGTAGTTCACCGTCTCCACGCCGGAGTAGTTGTCCGTCGCGGTCAGGTAGAACGTCCCGTCTGACGCGGTGAGTTTTGACACCGGCTTTACCAGGTCGACCAGTATGGGGTTGTAGTCGTAAGTATCTTCGGTCATGTTGCCGATATTGTCTTCCGACCGGTATGTCACGTTATACGTTCCGTCGGAAAGGATAACCGGCCCGGCATAGGAAGTTGCGGGTATTCCGCCGGTAAGGTCGTAGTAGTTATACTTTATGCCCGAACCTGCCCCGTCGTCTGCCGTTATGGTAACCGTAGGCGCGCCGCTGGCAATGTTGTACCATCCGTTGTGCCGTTCTTCCGCCGCATCGCACGTTACCTCAAGTGCTACCGCCGGCGCATCGTTGTCAACGGTAAAGATATAGTCCTTTGTTGTTTCGGTATTGCCCCTGCCGTCCCTTGCATAATAGTAGATATGTGCAGAACCGGCGTTTACGCTGAACGGCGAGACATAGGATGCCCACGGCGGATTGTTGTTAAATGAATATACAGGATATCCCGTCATAATTCCAGTTCCGGGTTCAGGGTCGTGGGAATACAGTCTGAACCGTGTAATCAACAGAGCATTTGCATTGCCGGAAGAAGCGACGTATCTGACTCCCGTATCGGGATTCTGATAGAACGCGCCGGAGTTTACAGTAATTCCGGTTATTGGCGCAACTCCGTCGGCTGTCCCCGGATAAAACATATTATATCCTTCGAAGTTGCCGGCGTTATCCTCCGCCCAGTAATAGATTACCGTCCCGATACCTGCCATGGAAACAGTTCCGTCGTAGGGTATTCCGTCGGTATTATCTAACGGTTCGCCATCAATCTTATAGCGTATCATTTTTACGCCGGAAAGGTTGTCCGTCGCTGTAAACGCCAGGTCGGCGCCGTCTATGTTCACGGTAGTAACCGGCGGGATGGAATCAACCTTTATGTACTGTCCGGGGTAGATAAGATACGGCTGGCTTATACTGCCGTTGGTGTTGCCCAGGTTGTCTATTGCCCTGTAGGTAAGGCTGATAAACCCGTTGGTAACCGATACAGGATTGTTATAAACACTGTCCGGCACTACCGTGTCGTGCGGTCCCGCGGGACTGCTTGTGTTGGTGCCCAGTCCATACTCCATGCGGTTGATGCCGCTGCCCGGCACTTCGCCCGGAACATCAGGCGTACCGTCCATGTCTACAGGCGCTGTGAGCGTTATCACAACAGGGCTGTTGTACCAGCCGTTTTCCCCGTTGGGCTCCGCGGCCGCTTCCGGCTCGCTTGCAAGCCCTACGATGTATTCAGGGTCAGGAACGTAGTCGTCTGTCCGGATGTTGCCGGTACCTTTGCCTTCGTATACGTCTTTCTTTACGCCCCTGCCTGAATCTGCAATCTTATGGGTTTCTTCTTCATTGCCAAGTTTATCCATAGCAAAATACTCTACGGACGTTGTTCCGGCAGGAAGATTGAAAGAATCCCCATTATCAGCATCGAACCATGCGCCCCATTTGTTTTCCGTTGTCCACGCACTGCCGTCATAGTTTGCGGTCCTTCCCGCGCCGCCTACTACCCACAGTCCGTTGCCCTGCGCGGAAACAGCGTAAAGAACGTCGCTGACGGAAACGTCTCCGCTTAAATCTGTCCATATTCCGTCATATCTTAAAACCGCCCCGTTCCTCCCGACAACGTAAACGTTGTTTGAAGAATCAACCGCTGCAGAATAAATGGGAAGTCTTTTCCTGTCCGTCCTTGAAGGCATTCCTGTCGTTTCCGGACTCCACGTACCCCCGCCGTCCGAAGTGGACAGATAACCTATGTGCCGGTTTTCTCCGTCAACCGCTTCCATATCTCCGAACGCATACAGGTTGGTTCCGTCTGATGCAAAGGCATAAATGTCGTCCGAAGATACCGCTGTGGTCTGGCTTGTCCATACCATCCCGTCGTATCTGATAATCGTGCCGTTTGCACCGCCCAGCCAGACATTAGTCCCGTCGCCCCATGCGGCATAGAGGTTTACGTTGGAAAGAGCCGGCAGTAAGTCTGTCAGAAGCATTCTTGTCCATGTCCCGCCATCATCCATAGAGAACAGGATATTTCCTGCGGAACCGGCCGCCAGAACGTTTGAACCGTTCGTATACACGGCATACAGGGTCGGCAGTTTTTCAACGGTCAGGTCAAACTCGCCCGAAACGTCTATCGCGCTCCATGCAGTCCCGTTGAACTTGTAAATCCTCGCGTTTTCGCCGACCGCATATATGTTATCGGCGGCAGTTCCGTATATGCCGTTGAAATCCGAAGCGTCGCTGACCGGCATTTCCTGCCAGCCGCCACCGTCGTTCTTCAGGATTACACCCTTCTCCCCTGCCGCGTAGAAAGATGTTCCGTCGTTCCATACCGCCCGCAGGTCGACAATAATTCCCGTGTCGTTACTAAACCTGTAACTGATTGGTCCGTAGTCGTCCGCGAGTCCGGTACCGGGATTGCCCGTGCTGAAATCCGAGAAGAACAGGTCGTATCTTGCCTCGTAATCCGGGTCGCCGGGCAGTAAGACCGCCGGTCTCTTGTTCAGGATACTGGAAATTCCGTCTGTACCAAGGTCGAATATGTCATACAGACGGTCGTATGCATTTATCATAAACGACGCCGGTGAGACAAAAGCGTTCGCATTGGAAGATGCATATATATAATCAATGTATTCGTACGGATATCCGGAAGGAATCGCCGCATCCTCCGGCCGCGGGAAGTACTTGTTGTGATTCCATGTATCCATGTAACTTCTTGCGTACGTTCCTATGTCAAACGGTATCGTCGGCATATGCGGACCTGATACCGCAACCTTGGTATCCGGCGGCACGGTGTCAACGTACAGGGTTACCTGCTCTTCGGACGTGTCGGTGATATACCACGGGACCTCTGCCACCTGCTGGCTCATATTGCCCGCCCTGTCCCATATCCTTATTTTGACGGACTTCCCGAAAGCGTTGTAAACAGGAAAGTAAAAGATTGCATCTCCGGGTTTCTCAACTCCGATTTTGTCAAGGTAGGAAGTGAAGACAACGTTTTCCCCGTTCAAAATGTCCAACTGGTACGTATCAAAGACGGAAACGGGCGTAAGAGGCACTACCGGCACGTCCTTCCCGTCTATCGTAAAAGCAACCACCCCTTCCAGAACTCCGCTTCCGACATCTACGACCCGGCCGGCCGGTATATAAACAACCGGAGCGGAAAGATACCACTGGTTCGGACCGTCAGGGAGCTTGTCTATCCTTATATTCTGTATAGTGTCGGCAAATGCGGGCGGCACGGTATCAATGTTCACGGGAGAACCTAAAATGTCTTCGTAAACGATGGAGTAATTTCCGTTGTTATATCCTGCGCCTGCCGCGGCATAAACCTCCGCGTCATAGTTCGGGTCTGCAGTGACCTCGGTCAGCGAACTCTGTGCATCATCTATAACCGCCACATCTATCTGTATGCCTTCCCCGTCAAAGTCAACCGGTATGCTGACGTTTTCCGACTGGTTGTTGCCGGTAAACGTTCTTACCTGCCAGCCGCTTGTGCCGGAAGAAGAATTAATCCTGTAGGCAACCGCCCTGATGCCGGCGTAACTGCCGTCTGTCACTGAAGCAAGGTCTTCCACGGTGAATGAAACGGTCGGATGTGTTGTGTACCAGTCGGACGAGGTGACGAAAATCTTGAACCTGCCGTCATTTCCTCTTGACACATCGGGTATTATCCTGCCGTCAGGCGTGTCAGGGCTGATGCTCACCGATTCGGTATCGAGGAAAGGTGCGGTGTTGTCGATTATTATGTTGCCGGTCGCGGATTCCACGCCCGAAGAAACCGCGACAACCCTGATTCTGGTCCGCCTGTTCATCAGAGACGCAGACCAGTCATAAGACAGGTCCGTCAATCCGATTGCCAGCGGTTCCCATGCCGCTGTTTCTTCCCTGTAATAATCTATTGAATACGTCTCGTTAAGTTTCGGAGTGCCTTCTATCGTCCACTGTATACTTATCTCATCCCTGTATTTTTGTCCTGCCGCCGGCGAAGAAATATCAATAGCCGTTATGGCGTTGTTGTCTATCAAAATCGGCAATTCTCCGTCGCCTTCAAAACCCACCCTGTCAACCGCTCCGCTTGAACTGCTGACCCTGAAGGCGTACCATCCAGCGCCCGGCAGAACGGCGGTGTTCACAGGATAGGTGTAGTTTGTCTGCCCGCTGACCGCAGGTACGCTTCCGAGGTTTGTCCAGCCGCCGAATGGGCCGCTTTCACTTACGGACGAATACACATATTCTATCGTGTAGGTATCCGGAAACGCGGGGTCGGCAACCGTCCACGCCAGATTTTGCGTGCCGCTCCAACTGTCCCCGGCACTTGGGTTTGTAATGAAAAGGCTTGTCGCGCCCGCCTCCTGAATAATCGCCAGTTGGTTCGTCCCCACAAGGTATTCCCCGGAATCCGAGTTAAGCTGTATCCTCTCGGTACCTGCTCCGGCAGGCACTGAAAGGTCATTTCTTATCTCCACCCTTATGACGTCATTTGTCGCCGCCGCCGAGGTTCTTATAACAACGTAGAAATCGTCGTCGCCGTCCGAATCATCGGGTATCTCCGCATCGGGATTGGGAACGGCGTCGAAAAGAGTGAGAACGGTCTTGTTATCGCTCCATGCGTTTATTGATGCAAGGGTTATGGCTGTATCGTCCGCCTGCCAGCCCGGAGTTGCGTTGGATTCTCTGTACAGCGCAACGCCGCTTATGGAGCCGTCGACATTCAGTTCAACAAGGTTGCTACCAACGTTTGCCCCGAAGAAATACAGGGTGACCTGTTTCAAGAATTTACCGCCGCCGGATGCGTCCCTCTTTCCGTCAAACGCGTTTATCCCGATGAGCGCCTTCTCGTCGTCGGGAAGTATTGAATCCCCGGGGCTTACAAGGTCGGTCAACGCCAGATTTACGTTTCCTATAATATCATTGGTTGTCAGGTTTGTATTGGCAAACGAAGGGCCCGAAGTAAAGGTAAGTCCGTTGGAGGGCAGGGTGAAACTGAAACTATCTTCGTATTTCAGTTCTGCGCTTGTCCGGACCGCTATGAAATAGTCAGGACCCCCGTCGTTGTCATCCGCGGGCAGAGAAACCGACGGGTTCAGATTGACGTCGACGTACCAACCCAGGCGGTCCCTACCCCTTCCGATAAAGTATATATCCTCCCCGTCATCATAACTGGCGCTTCCGTCGTCAGAGTAGGCAAACCCGTAGGCATCCCCGTGCACCCTGACACCGAAGGTGTAATCAAGAAGACTGCCTATAATAACCGGTTCGCCGGTCTGATATATTTCATCGCCGTTTTCGTCAACCCACAAAACGTCCCCGGTACTCCAGATTCCGTTGTTGTCCGCATCATACCAGCAGATGTTGTCTGTTTCGTCAAAGAAACTTAATTCCTTACCCTGCCAGTTTGCGATGGCATCCTTCGCGCCGGCGCCGTCTGTCGCTGTCCCGTCCCCGTCAACAAACCCGAGTTCATAGTCCGACTGCCACGTGGAATATATCGTGGGCAGGAACGTGTCGCTTCTCCAGTTGAAGGTTCCCCTGTCGGCGGTATCCCTGTACAGTGCAATCCCGCTCATATTTGAATTGTTTGCCAGGTCCGCCAGTACCGAATCCGGATGCGTATCGTCGGAGAATGCCAGCGGGTCGTCGTTGTAAGGCGGATTGAACCGTATCCTGAAACTGTTCAGATTGTTCGTTCCCGTCACGTCGTAAACGTTTATCCCGATAACGCCGACAGGGTCGCTGGTGGCATCAATAGTCTGCCCTGCGTAGGTCAGGTCGGTGTATATGGTTGAGCTGACAGAAGTATTGGTAAGGGCGTGCGTGCGCACCCTCTTGAAGGTTAGGTTATTCTCCAATCCCATTAATAGGGACGACGAACTCATTGAAGGTGGGTACGGTTCTATGTCACCCGTAAAATTAATAGTATGTTCTTCAACCGCAGCAGGATAATCATTCCTTAAATCGCTTCCCCACAGAAGAACGTGGAATTTGTCGCCCGGGTCCATGTAGTCGTTCGGCTGTATGACAAGGAAATATTCAGGTCCAGTATTCGTTCCCGTGTCGTCGGTGGGGATAAAACCGATACCTGTATGGTTCGGAGAGGTGACCGCTCCCGGGTCGGTCTCAAATTCCATCCTTACCCTTAATATGTTGGCAGGGTCGTCTCCCGCACCCGCCAGGAGATATGGCCTTTTTGGCTCCGGTATCCATACCCTCAAATCGTCCGGCGTGAACCTTCCGTCCCTGCTGGCAGGATTATCTCTGTAAAGAGCGATACCGCATCCGCCGTTGGGGTCGTTGGGACTGCTGACCGGGTCAACCAGTTCAGCAAACTCAAGTGTTGGCGGATCGTTTTCGTCAATTATTATAAAATCCATACTGTCAAACGAGATGTTTTTCCCCGTTGGAGCAACAAGATTTATGCCTATGACAGCGGTTTTGGTGGACGGGTTTACCGACTGGTTTACCCTCGTCAGGTTCGTAAAGAAAGTCGGGACGGTTGCGGCTCCCGTGGTTACCTCTATGGGCTGGGTGTTGTTTTCAAACAGTCCTGTTGCCGAAAATCCGGAATTAAACAGGATGTCTTCCCATGGATGGTCGTTGTTGATGGAAGCGGAAACAAGTCCTCCGTCGTTGGAGTTGGTAAGCCCTATCGCCGCATCAATTGTCTGACCGTAGTCTATCCCTCTCTCAAACGGGTCGGCGGATTCATATGCAGTACCCTCAACGCTTATCCCTCTCGGTTTTACGCAAATGAAAAGGTCGTGCCCCCGGTTTGTCTGCTTGTCAGGATAATCATGGTATTCGGTATAATCTACATAATCGTCATTGTAGAGGGCAACAGGACTTTTGGGCTTTATTATGACAAAATACCGTTTATTGTCATCAAGCGCATGGGCAGGGTCGTCATTGGAGGGAGACCATTTGGTCCCGTCGGAGTTGTACCACTCAAGGGAGGAACTGTCCAGCTGAACGCATGCATCCTCAACGGAGAGCCGGTGGATACTGCTTAACATGTTGGTTTCACTTATCCATTTGTTGTCGGGAAGTCCCAACTGGCACACTGCCTTGTTGTCAAGCCATAGACTGACACCTGAATCCTCGTCGTCTGAAAGGGGCATAAGCATGTTGGGTTTGAACCCGCTCGTCCCCTTGAACCATACCCTTATCCAGTGCAAGGTTTCATTGGTCGCAAATTCAGACCAGCCGTCTGTCATGTTTATTGCGAAAATGGGAACCGGCACGCCGTCCGCCTCAAGCGGGTCAAGGATAGGCCAGTCCTTTACGTCAAGGACAACCTTTATATCCTTTACGTCGCCTTCAGGCATAATAACCGTATCGCAATTCTCAATTTCCGGATGCCCGATACCTGCTTTTCTCCTGACCACAATCCCATCGCCCCCGGAAACAGCCGGGTCAATATAGACCTTGAAATCAGCCCCGTACTTCGGTCTTGTAGCAACAGATCCACTACTCGGTTCTGTGGCAAGGACAATAAAATAGTCAACGTTTCCGTCTGCAAGACCATCAATTTCTCCCTCCTCAACCGTATGCGTATACACTGTCGCCTTCCATTTTCCCGGTTCTACAAAATCTGGGAATGCATGGCCTATTGAAATCATGGCATCAACCGCAGGGTCAAAGGCGCCGTCCCCGTCGGTATCTTTCCATATACTTATATTGGGATATGGTGAGGACGGATGCGATGCAAGGTCGGTGGTGGGGTCAAAATTTGCGGTATTTGTATCCTCTATTACTATGGTAATGCTCTGCAGGTATTCAAAGTCGGCGGAATAGGTGGACATTCCTGCAATATCAACGCCAAGCACCCTGTAGGGAACGTTCATGCCCATAAGTTCGGGCACCGCATGATTCTGCAGCAGGTCGGTTGTACTGCCAAGCGTAGTATCGTACAATTGAGAATATGCCCTGTATCGGTACAGCGGCCCGTATGAATACGTAGGCGGATATCCTGACGAAATAGCAGGGTACATATTATCTATATAATAGTAATATTTGTCGCTCCTGATGGGAACCATGTCAACAACCCGCGCCTCGCAGGTTATGGTATCCGTTGTAACAGTAGTAGGAGTTGCTAAACTTACTTTAAACCTGTCTCTTGCATCCAAACTGGACAACCCCCTGTCTCCGTTCATCGTGGAGGCGGTATATATCACAACGTAGTAGTCGTCCCCGGCGCTGGCGCCATCCTGGTTCAGGGGTATCGCGTGGCCGTCCGGAGGAAGTATGGGAATGTCGATGTTGGAAAGTCCTGTAACCGGAGAGCTTCCTATTTTGGCATCGCCCGTATCAAACGCATCGGTAACGCTTCCGCTGTCGTAGAAAACGGCGACCTCGGAAAAATCGTCTGCCGTGACGCCGTACACGCCGGTAATGTTTATTCTCACGTTTGTCAACATTTCCCCTGCGCTTGCGGTCATGTTTATACCTATGACCGCGGTGGGCCCGCTGTTGGGAAGTATCCCCTGGCTGGGTACCGTCAATTTTGTCGCGGTTGCCGTTACGGCGCACCGGCCGGCTGAAGGGAAAAGGATGAGCGCAAGAAGCGGAATGAGAAAAAGCAAACATTTATTCTGTCTGATATTCATATTCTCTCCTGTTGTTCGCCATTGAGATTGCTTCGTCATATAAAGCACCCCGTAGAACGGGGTAAATTCCTCGCAATGACAAGTAGCGGAACAGTACAATAAATTGCACCGCCACATCTACGGGATGGTCTCTCCCGCCAAATTTCAAGACAGTAATTTCTCTATTTCTTCGTCTGTAAATTGTAACTGCTTTAGCACTCTCTTGCAATACACCGGGTCCAGTGTCTTTTTTTCCATTTGAACCGGTGCAGAATATCTTCTGTTTTCAACGGTTCTCGCATATATAGCGTGGTCCCCTGCTCCGTGTCTTACAAATACCGCCCCTCCTTTTGCCAGCAAACCAACCAAGTCTTTGCTGGACATAGAGGACCCTTAGGCATAAGACGGAACCTCGTGTATTTCAAGCGGACGCAGTATGTAATCGCCTCCGGGACCCTTGTACCAGTCAGGTTCGGTATCTTTCAGAAAACCTATAAATTCTTCCGTGCTTATGGAATTAACAACTGTGTCAGGATGTTCTTTTATATCGGAAAGATATGCTTCTATTGCAGAACGAAGGTTCTTCTCAACGGATGTCAAGTCCTCGCCCCGCGCAGAAACATTAAGTTCCATACATATTGCCATGTATTCAAGTTTACTCTTGCGAACTATCACCGTATATTTTTTCTCCATTTCTCTCCTGTTTATTTCAATTGCGGGATGAATCCCGCCGCTACATTTGTGCGATAAATCGCACCGCTACAGAGAGCCAGATTGCTTCACTTCGTTCGCAATGACAAGCAACGATGATGTGCAATAAATAATGCTACATTTACGGGAAAACCTCTCCCGCTGAATTTATTATTCTATAACGAATCTGCCTTCCCGTAAATGCTTTCTGATTAAACCGCTTAAATCTTCCGTCTCCTTTTTGAGTTGCTCAAAATCCTCTTTTGTAAAAAGGTACGAAGATGTGTAGTCCGCCTCTTCCCTGTACTTCATCAGTTTTGAGAATGTATGGGCGCTCATGGGCTCAAATTTTCCATCTTTCACAAAATACAGGGAAAACAACCTCAGCGCGCCTTCGTGGCTCTTCGGTTCCAGTTCTTTTGTCAGAAGAAGCGCTCTTATGTGATAAAGAAGATAGTAGTACAATTTTGTTACGGCATCCTTGTAAAGTCCGTTTTCTGAAAGAAGCGTATAGGCCTTCTTGAGTTCTTCCGTCCTTTCAATTTCTTCCAGTACGTTCTTTTTGATATTGTCAGGGCTCAAAGTTCTATCCCCTCTTTTTCTATATCCAGCGCTATTCTCCTCTCCCGTTCTTTAAGTCGGTTAAAACTGCTTTCCGGAACAATCAGGAGAGAAACCGGGAAATCATACTTCAATTCTATTTCCGCAACTTTCTCGTATATTGAATTTCTTGTCTGGTTTGTAACATCTTTCACTATCAACGCAATATCAGTATCGGATTCTTCTTCCCAGTCGCCCCTTGCCCTTGAGCCGAAAAGCACCATCTTTGAAAAATTGTCCCCAAGCAGTAACTGTAATTCTTCTTTCATCTCTTTCAGTATGCCTGCAATATCCTGCGTTACAGTTTTCATATGTAAAAACGCTCGCAATGACAAGAGTCGACCCCTGTTTTTTCCGCGGAGGTCTTGGAACGGAGCTGACCCCAGGGCCGGAAACCGCATCATGTCAATAAAATAACTCTTTATTAATATATCACATTTTTGAAGATACGGCAAAAAAAATCATCCGACGGAGGCGCGGCGGCCGCGGGAAAGGATGGCGGAAGCGGTAGAAAGGGCGTCTTTTGTTTCCTTTACGTCGTGCACCCGGAAAATACGCGCCCCTTTTTCATAGGCGAGGACGGCTGAGGCGAGCGAGCCGGCCAGCCGGTCTTCGGGAGGCGCTCCGTTGCGAAGTTTTCCTATGAAGGATTTTCTTGATGTGCCGATGAGTACCGGCCTGCCAAGTTTCTTGAAACAGTCAAGATTGTTCAGAAGAGAAAGGTTGTCTTCAAGCCGCTTGCCGAAGCCGATGCCCGGGTCGACGGCAACGCGCTTCAGGTCAACGCCTTTGTCCTGCATCCATGCAAGTTTTTCGTAAAGGAACCCGTAAATCTCGAGGACAGCGTCCTTGTAAAACGGGTTTTCCTGCATGTCGGCAGGCGTGCCCCGCATGTGCATCAAAACATACCCGCAGGCGGAGTTTTTGACAACGCCGAAGAGTTTTTTATCAAGGGAAAAGGCGGAGATGTCGTTGATTATGGATGCGCCGGCCTCGACGGCTTTCTCGGCCACCCTGTGCTTGCAGGTGTCCACGGATATGACGGCGCGGGTCTCTTCGGAAAGCATTTTTATTATGGGCGCCACCCGTTTTATTTCCTCGCGTGCAGGGATTTTTTCACTGCCGGGTCGGGTGGACTCCCCTCCCACGTCTATGATGTCGGCGCCTTCGCTTACCATTGCCTTTGCGCGGTCGGCCGCCTTCTCGAGATCGGGATAACGGGAGCCCGCATAGAAGGAATCGGGAGTAACGTTGAGCACCCCCATCAGGAGGAAAGGTTTTACAGAGAGCGTTTTATCTTTGATTTCCCAGAATTGGTTCATTTGGCTGATTTCAACAGGGCTTTCCTGTAGTCCTCCGCCTCCATATTTTCCACTTCCTCGATTTCGCGCAAACTCAGGCACTTGAGGTTTCCGGCAACCTTTCCCGCCAGTACGGTCTTTGCGGTTTCTTCCACAATGATGCTCCTTGCATACGCTTCCTTCAAAGTCTCGCCGATGCACACCGCACCGTGGTTTTTCAGGAGAACCGCGTTGCATTTCCTTATCTTGTCGACGACCGCCTTCCTTATCGCCTCGCCGCCCGGCTGGACGTAGTCAACCACCGGCACTTCCCTGCCCAAAAGCGCCACGTAATCAGGGAAAACCGGCTTGAACCTGACTCCGGCGGATATAAGTCCCGTGGTGATGGGCGGATGCGTATGTATGACCGCCCTGATTTCCCCGCGCTCCACGTAGATGCCAAGGTGCATGGTAGTTTCGCAGGTGGGCCTTAAATCCCCGTACACCTTGCCGGTTTTCAGGTTTATCTTCACCCAGTCCTTTTCTTCTATTTCGTCGAGGAAATAACCGCTCGGGGAAAGATACGCGTAATCGCCTTCCCTTGCGCTAATGTTGCCGCCGGGGCCTGCGACAAGCCCCTTTTCCACAAGTTTCCTGCCGTATTCGCTTAACTGCTGTCTTATCTTTTCCATTGTCCTGCTCCTTCCCCCTATGTCATTGCGAGCCGTCTTTTGGCGCGGCAATCTCAACGTCCGTTGTCATTGCGAGCCGTCTTTTGGCGCGGCAATCTCAACGTCCGTTGTCATTGCGAGCCGTCTTTTGGCGCGGCAATCTCAACCTTAATATGAGATTGCAGAGCCTGTTCCGAGTTTGTCATGGAGATTGCTTCGTCATTTGAAGCATTCCCCCCTTCGCCAAGGCTACGGAGGGCATTCCTCGCAATGACAAACGTTTAGGCAATTATCATCTCCGTTCTTGTCAGCGGATTTTCAGTCTAAGGAATTTACGTTTGCCAACCTTGAGAACCTGCCCGTCCCTGACGGCAATTCCCGCGTGCGGGTCTTCTATTATCTGGTTATCCAGCTTTACAGCCTTCTGTATAACCAGCCTTCTGGCCTCCGCCTTTGAAGGCGCAAGCCCGCTCGCCGCGATAAGGTCGGCAGGGGAAATTTTTCCTCCGGCGTCAAAAAGGCCGCTTTCTACAACAAATTCCGGGATGTCGGCCGGCGCCTGCTTTTCCTTGAATATCCTTTCGAATTCCCGTTCGGCATCCTCTGCCGCGGCGTCTCCGAAATATCCCTTTATTATTTCTTTTGCAAGTTGCGCCTTTGCCTGCCGCGGGGTGTCCTTGATAATGCTCTTGAAGTCCGCTTCGGGCACGCCTGTCAACAGGCGAAAGTACTCCTCCATGGCGCTGTCCGGTATGGACATAACCTTGCCGAACATCTCCCCCGCGGTGGTCTCAATGGGGATGTGGTTGCCGTAACTCTTGCTCATCTTCATACTGCCGTCGGTGCCCACAAGTATCGGCATGGTAATGACAACCTGCTTTTTCTGCCCGAACGCCTCCTGGATGGTTCTTCCAGCCAAAAGGTTGAACTTCTGTTCGGTTGCGCCGATTTCCACGTCGGCATTCAGCGCGTATGAATCGTATCCCTGCAAAAGCGGGTAGAGAAACTCCTGAAGGCAGATGGGCCTGCCGGACCGGTATCTCTGCGAAAAGTCCTCGCGCTCCAAAACCTGCGCAATGGTAAAGACCGAGGTGAGTTTTATGACCTCCTCGAGCGTCAGTTTCGACAGCCAGTCGGAATTGTACACGAACTCGGTTTTGGAAAGGTCGAGTATTTTCCCCGCCTGTTCCCTGTACCTCGAAAGGTTTTCCTTTATCTGTTCCACCGAAAGGATGGGCCTGGTTTCATTCCTGCCGGTAGGGTCGCCTATACGGGCGGTGAAATCGCCTATCAGAAAAAGAACCCTGTGCCCGAGGTCCTGGAAATCCCTGAGTTTTTTAATGGGCACCGTGTGCCCGAGGTGTATTTCCGGCGCGGTGGGGTCTATACCGTATTTAATCCGCAGAGGCGTATTGGTTTTGACGGAACCGGCTATTTTCTCCTTCAGTTCCTTCTCTTCTATAATCTCCGCGGTGTTTTTCTTCAGTACCTCAAACTGCTTTTCAGTCTCGTTCATAATGCAAGAGTTTACCGTTCCGCAGGGCATAAGTCAAGCATTTTTGACTTTTTTTCAGATATGGAATATCTTAATTAGGGATTTTATATTCCTATAAAACAAAATCTTAAACTCCTCATATAAAAATTCCACAGGGGAGAATTCAGAGCAAGGGAGGCATATGCAATGTTAAAGCAATTTTTCACACCGGCAGGCGTCGCTCTCGTCGGCGCATCAAAAAGTCCCGATAAACTGGGCTACAGAATCTTGAAAAACCTCGTCGAGGGAGGATACAAAGGCAGTATCTACCCCGTCAATCCTTCCGCAGAAGAAATCCTGAACATGAAAACCTACAAATCAATATCCGAAATCCCCTCTCCGCCCGAACTTGTAATTATAGTCATACCGTCAAAATTCGTGCTGGACGTAGCGGAGGAGTGCGGAAGAGCCGGCGTCAAGGGACTCATAGTGATAACCGCGGGCTTCAAAGAAGCAGGGGCGGAAGGAAAGCAGTTGGAGGAGCAACTCAAGGCGGTAACAAAAAAATACGGGATGCGGAT
The DNA here is from genome assembly GCA_964413825.1 of uncultured bacterium. Lineage (GTDB taxonomy): Bacteria > Ratteibacteria > UBA8468 > B48-G9 > JAFGKM01 > JAFGKM01. The sequence goes on along the minus strand of CAYPTS010000012.1, from coordinate 10,553 downwards.
GATAGGCCCCAACTGCCTGGGGGTGATTGACGCGGTGAACAACCTGAACGCTTCCTTCGCATTTGAGATGCCTCCGAAAGGCAAAATCTCCTTTATCACGCAGTCCGGGGCGCTGGGCACCGCGGTGCTGGACTGGGCGGCAAAGGAAGGCATAGGATTTTCCAAATTCGTAAGTTTCGGCAACATGGCCGACGTATCAGAGACCGACCTTATAGAGGAGTTCGGAGACGACCCTGAAACAAACGTCATACTTCTTTATCTCGAGGGACTGCAAAACGGCAGAAGGTTTATAGAAAAGGTAAAAAGCGTCGCCGCAAAAAAACCCATCATAATGGTGAAGTCGGGCAAAAGTTCGGCCGGCAGTAAAGCAGTATCCTCGCATACCGGCAGTCTCGCCGGCTCGGACAGCGCATACGGCGCCGCGCTGAAACAGGCAGGCGTCATAAGAGCCGATTCAGTGCAGGAACTTTTCGACTACGCTCTTGCCTTCGCCAGCCAGCCCGCGCCTGCCGGCGGGAAAATCGGCATTGTAACCAATGCGGGAGGCCCTGCGGTAATGTGCATCGACGCCATAGAGGGCGCGAAGCTCGCGCCGGCGCCTCTGTCGGAGGAAACGAAGAGCAGTTTGAAAAGTTTCCTGCCCGCCGCGGCGAACGTGAACAATCCTGTGGACGTTCTCGGAGACGCCCTTGCGGACAAATACGGAAAGGCGCTGGAGGTTGTGCTGTCGGACAAAAACGTCGACGCGGTCATCTCCATCGTAACCCCGCAGGTCGTCACGCAGATACCGGAGACCGCGGAGAAGGTCGTGGAAATATCCAAAACAGGCAAAAAGCCGGTGCTCGGATGCTTCATGGGCGGGAAGAGAATCAACGACGGCATCAACGTCCTTATGAACAACGGCGTCCCCAACTACCTGTTCCCGGAAAGGGCGGTCTCGTCGGTCAAGGGCATGCTCGGATATAAGACGTGGGTTGACAAGAACAAGGGGCAGACGGTAAGTTTTGACGCGGACAGGAAAACGGTTGCCTCGGTAATGGCAGACATCAAGGCGTCCGGCGGAAAAACCGCGGGCGACATAGAAGGCCGGCGGATACTCGCCGCATACGGCATCAAAACCGTGGAGTCGGCGGTCGCAAAGGACGTTTCGGAATGTAAAAAATACTTTGAGAAGTACGGCGGCGCGGTGGTCATGAAACTTGTTTCGCCAGACATCCTGCACAAAACCGAGGCGGGCGGGGTGAAAGTGGGGCTTTCTTCCGCCGCGGAGATTGAGAAAGGATTCAGCGATATCATGGCGTCGGCGAAGAAATACAAGAAGGACGCCGTTATAGAAGGCGTTCAACTCCAACCGCTGATAACCGGCGGCACGGAGATAATAATCGGCGTGAACAAAGACCCGCAGTTCGGGCATCTTCTCATGTTCGGCCTGGGCGGCATATACGTCGAACTTCTGAAAGACGTTTCCTTCAGGGTTATACCGATAACCGACGTTGACGCGGGCGAGATGATTGAGGAAATCCGGACGGTAAAAATGCTGAAGGGATTCAGGGGTGCGGCGGAAAGGGACGTTGAGGCGATAAAGGACGTTTTGATGCGGGTTTCGCAGTTGTGCAGTGATTTCCCGGAGATAGAAGAGATGGACATTAACCCGCTGATGGTGATGGAAAAAGGAAAAGGCGCGGTGGCGGTTGACGCCCGCTTCGCCTTTAACGGATAAAAATAAAGGAACTCTACCATTTGTCATTGCGAGGCGTTTTCTGCCGCGGCAATCTCAACCTTAATATGAGATTGCGGAGCCTGTTCCGAGCTTGTCATTGAGATTGCTTCGTCATTTGAAGCATTCCTCGCAATGACGAGCGTGGGAATCCCATTCCTCGCAATGACGAAAAGTGTTAGGGTTAAGGAGTCTATACACAATGAAAGGGAAAAAGTACGGAGTGGGGGTTGTAGGGTTCGGCGGCATTGCAAAAGCATGCCACCTGCCCGGATGGAAAAAACTGGATTGCGTAGAGATACTGGGAGCGGTGGACGCTTCTCCGGCGGCGCGCAAGGCGGCTAAAGAGGAGTTCGGCATCCCATGCGTGTTTGACGACTACAAGAAACTCCTCGAGATGGACGAAATAGACATCGTTGATGTCTGTACGCCCAACACGTTTCACTTTCCTGTAACGGTCGCCTCGCTTAAGGCGGGCAAGCACGTAATATGCGAGAAGCCGCTTGCGGTAAGCGTAAAAGAGGTCGAGGGAATGATTGCGGCATCGAAGAAATCCGGAAAGAAGGTCATGGCCGCACAGCACCAGAGGTTCAGAAAGGACAGCGCGGCAGTCAAGAAGATGATTGAAGAAGGCGTTTTCGGGGAAATCTACCATGCGGTCGCAAACGCCATGAGAAGAAGAGGCATACCGGCAAGAGATACATTCATTAAGAAAGCTCTCTCCGGAGGCGGACCCATGTTTGACATCGGAGTGCACATACTCGACCTGACATACTGGTTCATGGGATGCCCGAAGGTTCATTCGGTCAAAGGCACCGCCTGCACAAAAATGGCGAAGAGAACGGACATAAGAAATGCATCCGCCTGGGGCGAATGGAACAGAAAGACGTATGACGTGGAAGATTTTGCGGTGGGTTTCATAAGATTTGCCGACGGAAGGACGATATCATTGTCCACCAGTTTCCTTGCCAACATGGAAAAGATGGAGGATTTCTCCACAACGCTATACGGAACGGAAGCGGGTATGCACTGGCCCGACGGGAAGATATACACTGAAAAAAGCGGAGTCCTGCAGGATATAGATGCAAAGCTCAGCGTCCTGGCGGACGTTACCCCGCACCACGAGGAGATACGGACATTTGTGGAATGCGTCAGGGATGACAAAGAGGTGCCGGTAAAACCGGAAGAATCCCTTGAGGTGATAAAGATGCTGGAGGGGATTTACAGGAGTGCGGATTCCGGCAAAGAAGTTGTATTTTAAACCTCTGCCACCTCTCCCCCTCATCCTGAACTTCTCCCCAAGGGGAGAAGAGAAAGGAGAGAAATGGGGAGAGGGAGGGTGAGGGGGATTGAAAGTCATGGAAAAGAGTGACAGGAAGATACTGCGGGAACTGGGCACTATCATCAAAGATATTGCCGCAGACCCGGTGAACGAAGAGCGGAAAGAACTCTGGAAGCAACTCAACGGACTGAAGCGCGTCCGCCCGCCGGTTTTCATATTCGAGGTTCCATGGAACGAGATGAACCATGAGAACGAACTCACCCTTGTGTGCGAAGACCCCTTTTGCAGGGGATTAGAGCAGAACCTGCGCCGCACAATCTACCAGTGGAGACATTTCCAGGGCGACATGGTAGTCGAAGAATACATCCCCGCCGGTCCGGTCATCCACGATACATGGATAGGTCTCAAGGAGGATTCCGATTTATTGCGGCTTGCCGAGGATACTACCGCTCCCTCCCGCCACTTCAAGATACAGATAAGCAAGGAAGCGGATATAGAGAAGATAAAGATGCCGGTTATAACGCATGATGAGGAAGCGACGGAAAGGAACTTCCGGAATCTGTGCGATATCTTCGACGGGGTACTGCCTGTACGGAAGGTGGGCATAAAACATACGTCCGTGGCGCCATGGGACGAACTGGTGCGCTTTACCGGGGTGACAGAGATAATCATGGACATGGTTACCCGCCCGGCATACGTCCATAAACTTATCGGCAGGATGACGGACGCATATCTGGTACACCTGAGGCAGATTGAGGAATTGAACCTTCTCGGACTGAACAATGACAGCACCATTCTCGGCGGAGGACTGCATTATACCGACGAATTGCCCCCGAAGGATTTCAACCCCGCGCATGTAAGGCCCAAAGACATGTGGGGACGCACCATGTCCCAGATATTCTCAGCGGTATCCCCTGCGATGCACGACGAGTTTGCGCTCCAGTACGAACTCAAATACTTAAACCAGTTCGGGCTCACCTACTACGGATGCTGCGAGCCCCTGCACAAGAAGATAGACATCCTGCGAAAGGTGAAAAACCTGCGCAAGATATCAATGAGCCCCTGGGTAAACGCCGAAGAGGGTGCGGAGGCAATCGGGAAAGACTACGTATATTCATTCAAGCCCAACCCGGCGTTCCTTTCCGGCAGTGCATGGAACCCGGCAAATATCAGGAAGGACATGGAGGAGAATCTTAAAAAAACCCGCAACTGCGCCACCGAGATAATACTCAAGGACATCAGCACCGTCAGTTACATTCCACAGCGTCTGTGGGAATGGGCGCGCATCGCCTCCGAAACCGCCTCTTCCTTCTGCTGAAAGTTCAGTACAACCTGTGAGGTGCGCATGGAAAAAGCGCTGGAAACAATAGGAACGTGGTGGAAGGGGCAGTACACGGGAAAACGCCCAGATTGAAAGCATGCTGGATGCCGCAGATGAAGAAGATACAGGAAAAAGGGAAACTGGTTTATGCCTCCGGAAACTGGTATCCTTTTGCCATGGACTGCCTTCCGTCCTTAATCAGAAATTATTGACTATCAATATCGTCATTGACAATGAAAGTTATTTATGTTATTCTTTCATTAGTAATGACTTGTATCCCTTCTGCGGGGAGGCCCATATGGACAAAAAATTGCTTCGTGAAATAATCATGGAACAGAAGGAAGTTATGGCGCCGCTTGATACCGGCACGCCCCGGGATGCACTGGACGCCGTCGAAAAATACACATCTATTCCCCACACCGTGGTGATTTCCGGAATCAGGCGCTCGGGAAAATCAACTCTCCTGAGGCAGATAATGGGAAAGTTTTACGATAAGGACGTTTATTATCTTAGTTTTGAGGATGAACGCCTGTTAAAATTCGGTCATCAGGATTTCAATGCCTTGTATGAAGTTTTCATGGAACTGTTCGGAGAAAAAAAAGTGTTTTTCTTCGATGAAATTCAGAACGTGAAAAACTGGGAAGCATTTGTCAGGAGGATGCAGGATGCCGGTCATAAGTTTTTCATCACGGGTTCAAATGCATCCCTGCTGAGCAGGGAGCTGGGAACAAAACTGACCGGAAGATGCGTCAATATAGCCCTGCTTCCATTTTCATTCAAGGAATTCCTGCATTTCAAAGGACAAAGCGTCACTAAGAATACCCTGTCCGTAACCAAAGGCAGAAGTCTGGTTAAAAGGCTCTTCAACGAATACGTGGAGTATGGGGGCATGCCCGAATATCTGAAATACAGAGACCCGTCTATTCTCAAGAGAACCTATGAGGATATCCTTTACAGGGACATAGCAGTCAGGCATGAAATAAAAGCAGTCAGGGAACTGCGGGAACTTGCCCTGTATTTTATGAGCAATCCGGGCTGCGTGTTTTCCTATAATAATCTCAAAAACATGCTGCAACTGGGCAGTGTGAACACGGTAAAAAGTTATGTGGATTATCTTGAAGACAGTTTCTTATTGTTCACAGCCAACGTGTTCTCTTTTTCCCTGAAAAAACAGTTCGTCACGCAAAGAAAAGCGTATTGCATAGACAATGGTATTATGAATTCTGTCTCTTTTCGTTTTTCACAAAACAAAGGACGGTTTCTTGAAAACATGGTTTTCGTAGAACTGCAACGCAGATACAATGAAGTCTATTACTACAAAACGAACAATGGACGCGAAGTAGATTTCCTCGTCCGACAGAACAAGAAAAATACCATGTTAATTCAGGTGACCGAATCGCTTGCCGGCGAGGCAGTGAGACAGAGAGAAACAGATGCATTACTTGACGCCATGACAGAACTCAACGTACAAAAGGCTCTTATCCTGACGGACAACCAGGAAGAAACGTTCAAAAATAAAGGAAAGGCCGTATCCGTTATTCCCGCTTATAAATATCTCACCATGTGAAAATTTCCTGATATTTCTCAAAAATAAATTTGACACGGGGAATATATGGTGTATGATAGTGTATAACAGCATTATACTGCCGGTGAAAAATGGCAAAGGTAAACACTAAAAGTTCGGTGAGTCTCGCAACCCAGATAGCAGACGCCCTGCGGGAGAAAATCCTTGCCGGAAGGGTTGCAGAAGGAGCGAAACTGCCCTCGGAAGAGCGCCTTGCGCAGGACTACGGCGTCAGCCGTATGACCGCAAGGCAGTCTCTCGTCGAACTTGCCGCGCAGGAACTTATCTACCGCATCCCCGGGAAAGGCACGTTTGTTTCCGGCAAAAACTCCTCCACGGAAAACAAGGGCGCACCTGCAGGAAATCTCGTTATGCTCGCAGTTCCCAATCTCCACAATTCTTTCTACTACCAGATTATCTCGGGTGCGGAGCAGGCGCTCACAGGAAACGGCATGGGCATGCTACTTCGCTGTGCAAACGACGACCATCTTAGAGAAAAGGAGCTTTTACAAAAACTGCCGGCAATGCACGTCAAGGGAATTATCCTGGTATCCGGCGGCTACACTAAAAACAATCTGGAAATCCTGGATGAACTCCGGAATAAACTCCCTGTCGTTATAACCGACGTGGGCATCCCCGGGCTGAAAATCGACACAGTAATTTCCGACGACAGGAAGGGCGGGTTTCTTGCCGCGGAACACCTGATTGAACTGGGGCATACAGACATAATCCACCTGGCAGGGCCCCGGGGGGATTCAAGTGCGGACAGCCGGAGAGAAGGATACGCCGGGGCGCTGGAGAAATACGGCATCAGCCCCAACACCGAGTACGTACGCTTCACCAACTGGCGCACTGAAGAGGGATATTATGAGACAAAAAAGTTCTTCATAAGCAGTCCTCTTAAAGAACGGGCAACTGCTGTATTTGCCTGCAACGACGAGGTGGCGGCAGGCGCTTACAAGGCGCTTAAGGAATTGAGGATAAGCGTGCCCGGCGAGGTTGCGCTGATGGGATACGGCAACATGGACGCCGGGGAGTTCATGGACGTGCCGCTGACCACGGTAGACCAGTCTGCCGACGAAATTGGAAGAACTGCGGGCAATCTCATTCTGAACAAGATTGGCGGGAAAAGAACACATAACGCCGCTGAAGAGGTCCTGATACCGACAAAACTGGTCATCCGGAACTCCTGCGGCATAAAAGGAGAAAGGTAATCCTGCACACTTGTCATTGCGAGGAATGGACTTCCTTCGCCTGTCATTGCGAGGAATGGGATTCCCACGCTCGTCATTGCGAGGAATGCTTCAAATGACGAAGCAATCTCAATGACAAGCTCGGAACAGGCTCCGCAATCTCATGGGATTGCCGCGCCACAAAACCCCGTAGAACGGGGCACGGCGGCTCGCAATGACAAACGTAAAAGGAAAAGGAGTAAAATGGAAAAGAAATTCCCCAATAGGGCGATACACCTGGATTTTCATACGATGCCCGGCATCTATGACGTCGGAGCGAAGTTTGACGCGAAGGAATTTGCGCGGACGCTGAAGAAAGCCGGCGTGGAATACATAACGGTCTTTGCCCGGTGCAACCTCGGCTTTGCGTATTACCCCACGAAGATAGGGATAGTCCATCCGGGGATGAAAAAGAAAGACCTGCTGGGTCCCATGGTCGCGGAATGCCACAAGGAAGGCATACAGGTTGCCGCCTATTTCAATGCGGGAATTGACCATGAACATGCGCTCCGGCACAGGGACTGGTGCAAAATGAATCAAGAAGGGCAGGTAGCGGAAGTACAAAATATGGGGCACGGCTTCCGCAGGATGTGCCTGAATACAGGGTACGGAGAGCATCTTCTCTCAATGGTAAAAGAGGTCATGGATATGTACCCCGTTGACGGAATATTCCTTGACTGTTTCAGTCTGTCTCCCTGCTACGGCATCGAGTGCGTTGACGGGATGAAAAAGTTGGGACTGAATGTTTTCGACGAGCGGCAGGCGGAAGAGTACTGCCGGCGCATAACCGAAGGTTTCATGGAAAAGGCAAAGAAAACAGTAAGGGTAAAAAACAAGAATGCGTATATATATTTCAACGGCCTGCCGTACTCCGAACAGCCCACGCACATAGAACTTGAGGTACTGCCGACGGGCGGATGGGGCTACGATATTCTTACGTGGGCAATAAGGTACGCGCGCACCCTGAAAAAGCCTTACTTCACCATGACCGGCAGGTTTCACAAGTCATGGGGCGACTTCGGCGGCTTACGGCCGGAACAATCCCTGCTCTTTGACCTGTACAATTCCATCGCAAATGGAGGCACCTGTTCCGTGGGCGACCACATGCACCCGAGGGGCCCCCTTGAGAAAGCCGTGTACAACCTGACGGGAAAGGCATACTCAAAAACAAGGAAACTGGATGAGTTTACCGAAAACGCTGTATCCGCAACGGATATTGCCATTATAGAACCGCTTCTTGAAATGTATCCGTCTTTGATGCATTGGAATTCCCACACGGTGGCAGGGGCCGCAAGAATGCTGATGGAACTCAAGTGCCAGTTTGACGTTGTGGACGGAACCGGGGATATTTCAAAATACAGGATTGTTGTACTTCCGGACAGCGTTACGGTAGATGCTTCCCTGAAGAAGAAACTGCAGGCGCACCTGAAAAAGGGCGGGTTCATCATAAGTTCGGCATTTGCAGGTCTTGATGCCGAGAAAAAAAGGTTTGCGCTTGAGGATTACAAGATTTCATTTGAGGGGACGGAAGAACACAATTATTCATTCTTCAAAGCAGAAAAGGAGGTATCCGAAGGTCTGCCTGATATGCTTACCACCATCTATGAACCCGGCATCTCAATGAAGACAGGCAAGGGGGCGAAGGTTCTTGCAAGACTTTACAAACCGTATTTCAACCTGCGCTCGTGGGACTGGCGCCACGAAAATCTCTACATACCTCCGGAGAAAGATACGGGACGGCCTGCGCTGGTGCAGTGCGGCAACGTTTTCCATTTCAGTTTCCCGGTTTTCAAGGGGTACTTCGACGATGCGGTGGTCGCGTACAAGACGCTTGTGAAAAACTGCATGGACAGGGTTTATCCGGAACCTCTGATAAAGCATAAGAACCTGCCTTCTTTCGCGCAGGTTACGGTGACCGAGCAGAAAAGCAGGAGAATGGTGCACGTTCTTTCCTACCTGCCGGAACTCCGGGGCAAAATGCAGATAATAGAGGAGCCTGTACTGTTGAAGGATGCCTGCATAGGGTTGCGGACGGACGGGAAGAAGGTCAAAAAAGTCTATCTTGCGCCGTCGGGGGAAGAAATAAAGTTTACGGTTGAAAAGAATTATACTTGGGTTACACTGTCGGAAGTGATTGGCTATCAAATGGCAGTTTTCGAAATCAGCACCTGAGCGAAACTACTGCTCCGGCTGGCTTTAAAAAACACCAAGACAAAAGGAGGGAAGGAAAATGGGAAAGGTATACAGGATAGAAAATGCGGAGTTTGAGAGAAGGTTCAAGGCGGTACAGAAGGGTGTAAAGGAGAAAGGGCTGGACATGCTTATCGCCCACTCGGACGAGGCGGACTTCGCCAACGTGCGCTATCTCACCGACTACTGGCCCATATTTGAGTGCGCCGGAGTTATCGTTCCCGCCGAAGGTCCCCCCGCCCTGCTCATAGGTCCGGAAAGCGAGACTTTCGCACAGGATTCCAGCCGCGTTCCCAAGATATACAAACTGGTGGAGTACAGGGAAAGCGCCGAGCCCGAATATCCGGACATCAAGGTGGATACATTCTCGTCCATATTTCGGGAGATGTTCCCGGGCGGAGTGAAGAAGATAGGGCTTGCAAGCTACCAGATTTTCCCCCTGCCGGCCTACGAGGCAATCAAGAAAGCCGCTCCCGGTGCGGAACTGATAAAAAGCGACGAGTTGATAGTCAACCTGCGCATAATAAAGAGCCCGGCGGAACTGGAAGTCCTGCAGGAGGCATTCCGCATATCCGAGGTTGCCCTTGAAAGAACGCTTCCGCTTATGAAGCCGGACATGACAGAACTGCAGGTGGTCGGACTCATAGAAAAAGAATTGTATTCCGAAGGAGCGGAATACGAAGGGCATCCGCAGTACGTGCTTGCCGGCAGGAATTCCAACCACGCCATAGGCAGGCCCGGATATGCGAAACTCGGAACAAGCAACCTCATACAGTTGAACATCGGGGCGCGGGTTGCGGGTTATTCTTCAAGCGTCGGCAGGCCGGTCAGCATAGGCCCCATGACGCCCGATATGAAGAAACTGGTACAGGCGGGACTGGACATGCACTTAAAGACGATGGACTGGATGAAGGCGGGAGTAAAAGCCAACGAAGTCGTGAAGAAGTTTTACGAGTACGGAGATAAGATAGGAGTGGCAAAGAACATTCTTTACGGGCCCTGCCACGGACTGGGCATGATGGAGGTTGAAAAACCCTGGATGGAATCCCGTTCGGAGTATCTCCTTCAGGAAAACATGACCTTCCAGGTAGACACGTTCCTGTACTGTGAGGACTACGGCCTGCGCTGGGAAAACGGGGTTGCGATAACCAAGGACGGGGTGAAGCCGTTCTCGGATAAACTGAACAAGATAATAGAGTTGTAAAATCACTTACTGCTTGTCATTGCGAGGAATGGGATTCCCACGC